>JBGPCZ010000018.1:0-51463 GCA_041482015.1 Planctomycetota bacterium
AAGGCAGGACGACACCGACGGAGTTCTCGGTACTGCATGGTCCCCCTCTCTCTCTCCGATCGCGCGCGGCCCACTTCCCAAATAGGCCGCCAGCCCGGTTTAACGGGCTCCGGAGGACCATACCAACGACTTTACATAGTATCAAGGTCAACTTTACGCTGTAGGACTAAGAAAGGCAGATAGGGATGAGCCGGTTCGCTGCGTTCGCGTCGTCGTGCCTCGCAATGGCTCTCGCCGCGCTCGCGCAGGATACCCCGCTCGAGGCCCCGACCCTCGACGAGAAGGCCGGCACCGTCACCTTCAACGCGAAGGCCTGCAAGACCGACGTCTACGAGCAGCTGAAAGGCGCCGTCGAATTCGTCATCGTCATGCCCAAGGGCAAGGCCTACGAAAGCCTGTTCGAGGCCCCCGTCGATCCCGTCAAGCTCAACGAGGCGCTCAAGAAGATCGGCTCCAAGCCCGGGAAGCCGGCCGCCGACGAAAAGACCCCCGCGACCGGCGACAAGGTGAAGATCTCCGTCCAGTGGAAGGACGGGGACAAGGAGCGCACCGAGCCCGTCGAGAAATTCATCAACGACGAGGAGACCAAGAAGCCGATGGAGACGCCGGGCTGGATCTTCCAGGGCTCGAAGGAGGGGTTCGTCCCCGACCTCAACGACACCGGGCTCCTTGTCCTCACGACCAAGAACCTCGTGGGTCTCTACCAGGGCGACGGGACGACGCTCCTCACCAACTCCGCGCCGCTCATGAGCGGCCACCGCTACAGGGTCAACAAGCAGCTCCTCCCCAAGGAGGGGACGCCGGTCAAGATCATCATGCAGGTCGCGAAATAACGGAGAGCCCGCACCATGAAAAAGCTCCTGCTGTCCGCCGCGCTCCTGGCGTCCGTCCTCGCCGCGCGCGCGGACCTGGCCGCCGTAGCCCCGGCGAAGGCGGCATCGTACGTCGAGGCGCTCTACCCGCTCCAGCAGGTCCTCGCGGAATCGTGGGTCATCGCGGAGGGCTTCGTCGAGAGCCACGACGCGCAGAAGAAGATCGCCGCGATCAAGGTCGGAAAGTCGCTCAAGGGCAAGTGCACCTATGACGTCGTCCGCATCACCTACGGCGGCGGGCAGTTCTGGCACCCGGAGGGGATTCCCAAGCACTTCGTGAAGGACGCGCCCGTCCTGATCTTCTACAACGAGGCGAGGCAGGCCGAGGTCTACCTCAACCGCTTCTTCTTCCAGCTCTACGGCGACGCGGGCGCCCCGCCCGACAAGGCGTGGTGGACCATGACCCACATCGAGATCCGCATGAACCGCACGTTCAACGGTCCCGTGAAGGAGCTGACCGACACGGTCCAGAAGTGCCTCGCCGGCAAGATGAAGCCGCCCGCGCCCAGCGCGAAGATCCCGCCCATCGACCTCAAGGATGCGAAGGCGCTCCCGGCATTCGGCGAGCCCCTGGATGAGTCCAAGCTGCCCCTCCCGTTCCGGAAGTACGACCCGAACGCGCGGGTGGACGCGGCGCCCGTCGCGGTGAATCCCGAGGGCTTTCTGTCGCGGTGGCTCGTGCTCGGCCCCATCCCGATCGGCCCGCTCGCCGCGGACATGAACGCGGCCTTCAACAAGGAGTGGATCCCCAACCAGAAGACCGTCCAGCCACAGCAGAAGAACAAGGTGAAGGTCGGCGACTTCGAGCTGAGCTGGGACGTGTGGGACCTCTCGGACTTCTACGTCGACCTGGGGTCGACTGAGAATTCGATCTCGTTCGTCCTGACGTACGTCATCTCGGAGACCGACATCAAGGACGCGGTGCTCCTCACGGGCTCCGACGACGGGGCGACGTGGTGGCTCAACGGCCAGGAAGTGCAGAGGGTCCTCGAGGGGCGCGCCGTGGGCAAGGACCAGGACCGGACCCAGAAGCCGCTCGCGCTCAAGAAGGGCGTCAACGTGCTCCTGGGCGCGATCATCAACGGCAGCGGCCCGACGGGGGCGTGCGCGCGGTTCGTCGACAAGGCCAACCAGCCGCTCCTCAAGCTCAAGTCGGGCGCCGAGCAGCCCAAGCCGTGACGAGGGCCGGGGGGGCCGTCCTCGCGGTCGCGCTCTTCGCGGCCGCCCGCTCCTCGAGCGCGTATATCGAGACGCTTTACCCGCTCGCGCAGTTCATCTCGGAAAGCGATGTCATCGCCGAGGGGACGATCGAGAAGGTCGACGCCCGGACCCAGACCTGCTTCGTCAAGGTCGTCAAGTCGCTCAAGGGCAAGTGCGGCTACGAGACGATCCGCATGACGCTGGGCGCCGGCCAGGAGTGGCACCCCGAGGCCGTCATGCGCCACCTGAAGGTCGGCGCGCCCGCGGTGATCTTCTACAACCAGGAGCGGCGCGCGGAGATCTACGTCAACCGCTTCTTCTGCCAGCTTTACGGCGACGCGAGCCAGCCGCCCGGGAAGGCGTGGTGGACGTTCACCCACATCGAGGTCTACTGCAACCGGACGTTCGTGGGGACCGCGGAGGAGCTTTCGAAGACGGTGGCCGACGCGCTCTCGGGCCAGGCCAAGCCGCCGGCGCCCGACCCGAAGCTGCCGACGATCACCGCGGTGCACGTCCGCTCGCTCCCCGCGTGGGGCGAGCCCGCCGGCGGCACGCTGCCCCCGTCCTTCCAGAAGCGCGACCCCGCGAAAGGCCCCAAGCCGCGCGAACCGGAGAACGCCGCGGGCCTCGTCCCGGGACTCGCCTACCAGTACTACCACGGGCAGTGGACCGAGCTGCCCGACTTCGAACCGCTCAAGCCCGTCGCGACCGGCACGACCGACCGGTTCGAGATTTCGAAGCGCAAGCAGGACGACCACTTCGCCTTCCGGTTCTCCGGCTACATCGACGTCCCGCGGGACGGCACCTACACGTTCTTCACGGTGTCGGACGACGGCTCGAAGCTCTTCATCGGGAAGACCGAGGTGGTGACGAACGATGGCTGCCACGCGGCCACCGAGCAGTCCGGCGAGATCCTTTTGAAGAAGGGCAGGCACGCCATCACGGTGATCTATTTCGAGAACGAGGGCGGCGAGCAGCTCGACGTCCTCTGGGAGGGCCCGGAACTCCCCAAGCAGAAGATCCCGCCCTCGGTCCTCTCCCGCCCCTCGAGTCCGTAGCCCGTACAAAACAGACCGTCTGCTTTGTACGCCCCCCGGACCGGCCGCCGTCTATACTGGATCGCAGGGAATGATCGAGTGACCGCCGCCCTTCTCGTCTTCGCCCTTCTCGCGGCCCAGGATGCCGACCGCGAAGCGCGGGCCCTCGTTGAGAAGCTCCGCTCCGACGGCGTCGAGGAGCGTGACCTCGCGGAGCGGCGCCTCAAGGAGCTCGGCCGCGCAGGCGTGCCCGAGCTCGAGAAAGCCCTCAAGGACCCCGACTCCGAGGTCGTGCAGCGCGCACGCATCATCCTCCGGGCCATCGAGCTGCGCGGAAAGCTTTCCGCGGAATTCTTCAAGGCCTGGCCCGGCGTGGAGAACCGCCTCGCCTCCGGAAGCGACCCCGCGTGGACCGAGGTTTTCAGCCGCGCCTGCACGAGGGTTGACGTGAAGAAGGAGGACCTCGAGATCCTCGTCCTGCCGGCCCTGCACGGCGCCACTCCCGGCCAGAAGCTGGCGATCTGCCAGTTGATCTCCCAGCACCGGCTCTCGAGCGCCGTCCCCGCGCTCGTGCCGCTCCTCCACGACCGCGATGACAACCTCCACGCCCACGCCGCGTGGGCGCTGCGCGCGATCGACACCCCCGAGTCCCGTGCCGCGCTCCTGGAACTCCTCAAAGACAAGGACCCCGCGCTCCGGTCCCTCGGCTGTCAGACGGTGCCCGACGTCGCCCTCGTCGCCCCGTTCCTCGAGGATTCCGACGAGACCGTCCGCTCTTCCGCGCTCTCCGCCATGGTCCGGCTCGATGCCCGCGACCGGATGGCCGAGATCGTCAAGCGCCTGAAGGACAGCTCCCCCCGCGTGCGGAACACCGCGGCCGACGTCCTGGGCTCCCTTGACGCCCGGGAGCAGGTCCCCGCGCTCCTGCCGCTCCTCAAGGACGCGGACGAGGGCGTGCGCGAGTCCACGGTCCAAGCGCTCGCGCGCCTCCAGGCCCGCGATGCGGCGCAGCCGATCGCCGCGCTCCTGGCGGATCCGGAGGAGGGCGTCCGCGCCGCCGCAGCGTGGTCGCTGGCCTTCCTCGACTCGAAGGAGAGCGCCCCCGCGATCCTCCCCCTGTTGAAGTCAAAGGAGGTCGAGACCCGCGAAGTGGCCGCCTGGGCGCTCGGACGGCTCCGCGCGCGGGAAACGGCGCCGGCGCTGCTGAAGCTATTGAAGGACGAGGACGACGAGGTGCGCGCGGCCGCCGCCTGGGCGGTCGGCGCGCTGGAGGCGAAGGAGGCCGTGCCCGCCCTCATCAAGCTCCTCGACGACGACGACAGCGACGTGCAGAAATGCGCGGCCGGGGCCCTTGCGGGGTTCCGGGCGCCCGAGGCGCTCCCGGGACTCCTCAAGCTGATGCAGGAGTCCAAGGAGGTCCGACGGCCCGCGGCCTGGGCCATCGAACGGCTGGCCTCGAAGGAAGCGATTCCGGAACTGCTCAAGATCCTCGAGTCAAAGGATGACGACCTCCAGGAGGACGCGGCCCGGGTGTTTCGCAGCCTTCCCGCCGCGAACGCGCTCCCCCCGCTCCGCGCGCTCGCCGGCGCAAAGGAGGCGCACCACCGCGCCGGCGCGGCCCGCGCGATGCGGGCCCTCGGCGCGCCGGAGGCCCTCCCCGATCTCCGCGCGCTGTTCAAGGACACGGACGCTTCCGTGCGCTCGATTGCAGCGGAGGCGCTGGGCGACCTCGGCGCGAAGGACTGCGCGGCCGAATTCCTCGCGATTCTCAAGAACGGGACCCCGCCGTCACGGGGCGGCGCGGCGCTCGCCCTGGGGCGCCTCGGGGTGAAGGAGGCGGTGCCGGCGCTCCTGGAGCTCGCCAACAACGGGGACAGCGAGGAGCAGGTGGCCGCGGTCACCGCGCTGGAGCGCCTCCACGCGACCGAGGCGTTCAAGGAGCTGATCCCCCTGATCGAGAAGATGAGCGGGGACGCCGCACTCCCGGCCGCGTCGTGGCTCTGCCGCGAGGGGCGCGCGGAAGGGGCGAAGGCGCTCCTCGACCAGCAGGAGGGCACCACCGCGATCAACGCGCTCCGGCGGCCCGCCGCGTGGAGGCGTCTCGAGTCGAAGTTGATCGACGGCGACTTCGAAGGCACGACGGTCGAGCTCCTGGACCGCCTGGGTCGCGAGGCCGGGATGCGGATCGAATGGCGCCAGAATGACGCCGGGGTCGACGTCTCCTGGGCGCTGGAACGCCGCCGCGTGCGGAGCGACCGCGGACGGATGAGCGTCGCCGGGGCGCTCGAGCAGCTCGTCCGGCTCAGCGAACTGGAGTTCGACGCGATTCTCGAGGACGACGTGATCCGCATCCTCCCCCAGTCCGAAACCGAGACGTTTTGGAAGAAGTGGTGGGGGGAACAGCCGAAGAAGTGAGACCGTCGCGCGGCGGGGCGGCCCGATGTAAGATGGACCGCTCTCCATGGCGACTGCAGCGACGGCCGAGGTCTCCCCCGTCTCGCCTTTTTCGCCCTTCCGCCACCGCGGCTTCAACCTCTACCAGCTCGCGCGCGTCTTCCTCATCATCGGCGGCCAGATGTTCATCGTGGCCCTGCAGTGGCAGGTCTACGACCTGACGGGGAGCACGCTCCAGTCCGGGATGACCGGCCTGGTCCAGTTCCTGCCCAACGTCCTCCTCTCGCTCTTCGCCGGCCACGTGGCCGACCGGCTGGACCGGCGGCACATCGTGATGGCATGCGCCTGGGCCAGCGCCGCGACCGGCGCGCTCCTCGCCTGGCAGTCGACCCTCCCCCGGCCTTCGCTCACGAGCATCTATGTCGCGTGCGGCCTGTTCGGCATCATCCGCGCGTTCAGCGCGCCCGCCGGCCACGCGTTCCTCCCGGCGCTCGTCCCGGGATCGATCCTGCCCAGCGCGATCGTCTGGCACCTGACGGTCTTCCAGCTCGCCACCGTCGTGGGCCCCGCGGTGGGCGGGCTCGTCTACGCGGGCAGCCATGCCTCGCGCGTCTACATCGCGGGCTCCGCGTTCTACGGCGCGGCGTTCATCGGCCTGGCCTTTCTCAAGGCGCGCCCGCGGCCGGACACCGAGCCGGAATCCTTCGAGCGCGCGGTGAAGGCGGGGATCCGGCACGTGTGGAACGAGAAGCGTCTCCTCGGCGCGATGTCGCTCGACCTCTTCGCGGTCCTCCTGGGCGGCGCGACCGCACTCTTCCCGGCGATCGCGAAGGACATCCTCCACCGGGGCCCCGAGGTCCTGGGCCTTCTCCGGAGCGCGCCCTCCGCGGGGGCCGGGCTGATGGCCCTGACCCTCGCCTTTTTCCCCCTGCGCCGGCGGATCGGCGCGTGGATCCTCGGCGGCGTGGCGGTCTTCGGCCTGGCGACGATCGGGTTCGGCTTCTCGACGAGCCTCTGGCTGACGGTGGGTCTCCTCGTGATCTCGGGCGCGGCCGACATGCTGAGCGTCACGGTGCGCCACACGCTCATCCAGGTGGCCACGCCCGACGCGATGCGCGGCCGCGTGAGCTCGGTCTCGATGGTCTTCATCAACTCGTCGAACGAACTCGGCGAGTTCGAGTCGGGGCTCACGGCCCACTGGTGGGGCACCGCCCGCGCGATCATCGTGGGCGGCATCGGGACGGTGGCCGTCGTGCTGACGTGGATGGGCCTCTTCCCCGCCCTCCGCCGCGCCGACGGCTTCGAGCTCGCCGCTACCGCGCCGCCAGGAAAAGCGCCAGGTCCGTCGCCACCGGCTGCGCCCCCAGCTGGCGAAGCAGCGTCGTCACCTGCCCGCGATGATAGGTCGAGTGGTTGACCACGTGCAGGAAAAGCGCGCCGAGCGGAAACTTGAGCGTGTCTCCCTTCATGTTCTGGTAGGTCACGTCCTGCATTAGCGACGCGTCGGCCTGGGCGGAGACGAACGCCTCGATCTCCCCGTGGAGCGCGGCCCAGCGCTCTCGGAGCGGGGCGACGGACGGATAGTCGCCCGCCGTCCACATGGTCTTGGGGGACGTCCCCTTCCAGCGGCTCAGCCAGATCCACTGCGCGGAGACGAGGTGGACCATCGTGTCGCGCACCGACTTCATGCTGCTGCCCATGTCCTTCAGGTACGCCTCGGGCGCGAGCTTCGAGACCGCGTCGAACGCGCGGGCGTCGGCCCACTTCGTATAGTCCCACATCAGCCGGATCGTCTTCGTGTCCATGGTCGTTCCTCCGGTCGTCGATGATACCCGCCCGCGCCGGGAGGGTGCTATACTCACCCATGAGGGAACAGTTGGGGACCGAGGAATCCTTTTGAAGAAATCCCGCGAAATAGAGAGCGCCTCGGGCAAGAAGCGGTCCACGAAGCCCGAGCTTGAGGCGCAGATGGCCGAGCTCGCGGCGTCCAAGGAGGCCGCGGAGAAACTCGCCGGCGATCTGCACGCCAGGGTCCTGGACCTCACGGCGCGCACCGCCCAGACGGGCCAGGAGATCCAGAAGGCGCGGCAGGAAGCCGGCGAGGCGACCGCCCGGGCCGCCGCGCTCGAGGCGCAGATCCCCGCGCTGAGAGAAGAAGCCGCCGCGATGGGCCGGCAGTTCGATGCCGAGAGGGCCGGCCGGACCGACGAACTCAAAAGGGCGCGACAGGAAGCCGACGAGGCCAAGGCCCTCGCCACCGCCCTCGAGGCAAAGATCCCCTCGCTCGGGCAGCAACTCGACGCCGAGAAAGCGGGCCGGGCCGACGAACTCAAAGGGGTGCGACAGGAGGTCGCCGCCCTCGAGGCGAAGATCTCCTCGCTCGGCCAGCAGCTCGACGCCGAGAAGGCGGGCCGGACCGACGAACTCGGGAAGGCCGCCGCCCTGAAAGAGGAAGCCGCCGCGATCGGCCGGCAGTTCGATGCCGAAAGGGCGGGCCGGACCGACGAACTCAAAAGGGCGCGACAGGAAGCCGACGAGGCGACGGCGCGCGCCACCGCACTCGAGGCGAAGATCCTCGCGCTCGGCCAGCAGCTCGACGCCGAGAAGGCGGGCCGGAAAGACGAACTCGGGAAGGCCGCCGCCCTGAAAGAAGAAGCCGCCGCGACGGGCCGGCAGTTCGATGCCGAGAGGGCGGGCCGGAAAGACGAACTCAAAAAGGCGCGGCAGGAGGCCGACGAGGCGACGGCGAAGGTGGCCGGTCTCGAGCGCCGGATCCTTGAACTCTCCTTGGACGCCAGCCACTTCCCCGCGCTGGAGGAGGAGGCGGCCGCACTCGGCCTGCAGGTCGAGGAAGCCGGAAACGAACAGCGCCGGCTCCAGGCCGCGCTGGACGAGATCAAGAAAACATGCGAGGGCGCGGAGAAGGAGAACGCCCGGCTGCGAACGGAGGCCGCCTCGATCGGGAGGCGGCTCGAGGAATCCGGAAACGAGCAGCGCCGGCTCCAGTCCGCGCTGAACGAGACCCAGAAGACCCGCGAGGGCACGGACAAGGAAAATGCCCGGCTGCGGGCGAAAGCGGTCTCGCTCGAGGAAGGGACGGGGCGCGCCCGCCTGCGGATCGAGTCGCTTGAACGCGAGCTGGCCGAGCTCCGGCGCGCGCCGAAGGCACCTCCCGTCGCGGATCCGGCACCCGCCGCGCCGGTGCTCGCGCTGCCAGAGCCCGTGCCCCCGCCGCCGGCCGAGGCCCCGCCCCCGCCGAAGCCCGAGGGATCGACGACGATCCGGACCCGTCCGGTCAACGCAAGCGAGGCGGCTCTCGATCCGCGGAACCTTTTCGGGCCGGCCGGCGACGATGGCAGGCCCGGCCACGTCCTCCTCGAGCTGCTCTCCCGGGACTCGCTCGGCGCCGTCTATCGCGCCTGCGAGCGGGCCACCGGCCAGTACTTCGCGGTCCGGTTCATGCCCGGGCAGGCCGTGGAGGAGCAGACCGCGGCGATCGAGAAGGAGGTGGAGCTGCTGATGGCGTTGCCCCATCCGAACATCCTTCCGGTGCGAGGGAGCGGGCGTCGCCAGAGCCGGCTCTACATCACGATGGACCTCGTGAAAGCCGAGTCGCTCGACCAGGCGAAGATCCGGGAGATCCCCAGGTTGTGCGCGATCTTCCGGGACGCCGCGGAGGCCGTCCACTACGCGCACGAGGAGGGGATCCTCCACGGCGACCTGAATCCCGAGAACATCCTGGTCGGCCGCGAGGAGGACCGGGACCACGCGCTCGTGAAGGACTTCGGGCTGGGCCACCTGCTGGAAGGCGCGGGCGCGAAGCAGGGAGCGGTCACGATCCGCCTTCCCGCCTACCTGCCGCCCGAGCAGATGGAGGAGATGAAGGGAAAGCTCAGCGTGGCCGCCGACGTCTACGGCCTCGGGGCCGCCCTGTACTCGGCGCTGGCCGGGCGCGCCCCCTTTGAAGGACAGGACGCGCGGCAGGTGTCGACGCGCGTGATGATGGAGGAGCCGGCCCCGCTGGTGCGGCTGCGTCCCGACGTGCCGGAGCCGCTGGCGGCGATCGTGCGCCGGGCCATGGCGAAGGAGCGAAGCCTCCGGTACGGAAGCGCGAAGGAGATGGCCGAGGCCCTCACGAAGTTTCTCGAGGGGCCGGCGACCGGGATCCGCCTGCGTCCCGCCGCGAACGAGGAACGCCGGGAATAGCCCCTCACTTCAACTTCTTCAACATCTGCTCGGCCACGAACGCGTGGCCCGCCTCCGTCCAATGGTTTCCATCGTAGGTCAGGAACCCCTTGGGCTTGTTCTCGGGATTGTTCTTCTTCCAGAACTCGAGGAACGCCTTCCGGAGATCGACGAGCGGGAGGTCCTTCTCTTTCGCGATCGTCCGCGCCATCACGGCCAGCGCGTCGAGCTTCTGGTCCATCGCGTTCTCGGCGGTGTAGCCCTCGATCCGGCACGTGCACGTGCATTGGATCACCTGTGCGCCGCCGGCCTTGAGCTTTCCGATCAGCTCCTCGAGCTGGGCCTTGAACTGGTCGGGCGTCACGTTGGCCGACGCGTCGTTCACGCCGATCTGGATGAAGACGACCGTCGGCTTCTTCGCGATGACGTCGGCGTCCACGCGCTTGAGGAGATCGGTCACCTTGTGGCCGCCGGTGGCGACCGCGTCCACCTCGATCCCCTTCTCCCTCATGGCCTCGCGAACGAGCGGCACGTACCCCTTCCCCTCCGGCACGTTCTTGTCCTTGATCGCGAGCGCCGTCAGCGAGTCTCCGAAGAAGAGGACCCTGTCCCCCTTCTTGAGCGCGACCGTCTTCGCGGCGGGGTCGTCGGCCTGCCCGAGGACGAGAAGCGCGGCGAGACAATGAGAGAGCATGTCGATCCTCCTTGCCTTTGCCCGGCCAGGT
Organism: Planctomycetota bacterium; assembly: GCA_041482015.1. GTDB lineage: Bacteria > Planctomycetota > MHYJ01 > MHYJ01 > JACPRB01 > JACQFK01. Next base: position 10,414 of record JBGPCZ010000018.1, read on the forward strand.
CCGCAAACTGGCGGTCCGTCATCCCTTCTCGAGACCCGGCGCCGGGCTCCCATCCCGCAGGCGCGCGGGCGTACTAGATAAGGACGATCTTGAAGGGACTCCGCCATGAAGCCCGCCGCCCTGCCCTTTCTCCTTTGCCTGTTCCTCTCCCCTCCGGTAACGCCGGCCGATCCGCCGCTCGTCGTCGAGATCTGGCCCGGCAAGCCGCCGGGGGACTCCAGCGCCATCGGTGAGGAGAAGTTCATCGAGATGAAAGTCGGCGGGAAACCGTACCAGGTCTTCGGGAGGCCGACGAAGTGGCTGACGAACGTCACCAAGCCGACGCTCACGATCTACCGGCCGGCCAGGGAGAAGGACACCGGCGCGGCGATGCTCATCTGCCCCGGCGGCGGCTATCACAACCTGGGATGGGACGTGGAGGGCGAGGAGGTGGCCGAGTGGCTGACCTCGATCGGCCTGACCGGCATCATCCTCAAGTACCGGTGTCCGCGCCGGCCGGGGGACACGAAGGGCGTTCCGCCGATCTGGCCGCTCCAGGATTCCCAGCGGGCCTTGAGTCTCGTGCGAAGCCGGGCGCAGGAATGGGGAATCGACCCGAAGCGCATCGGCATCGTCGGCTTCTCGGCCGGGGGCCACCTGGCGGCCGCCTCGGCCATGAACTCCGACAAGCGGGCGTACGAACCGCTCGATGACATCGACAAGATCAGCTGCCGGCCCGACTTCGCGATCCCGCTCTACTCGGGCTACCTGGTCGGCAACGACAATGACGTGCTCTCCGCGGACATGCGGGTCTCGAAGGAAACGCCGCCGATCCTCCTGGTCCACGCCACCAACGACCCGATCTCGAAAGTCGAGAACAGCGTCGTCCTCTACCTGGCGCTGAAGAAGGCGGGCGCCCCCGTCGAGATGCACCTCTACGCCGACGGCGGCCACGGCTTCGGCGTGCGGAAGAGCGACCTTCCCTGCTCCGCGTGGACGCAACGATGCGTCGAGTGGCTGCGGAGCCGGGGGGTGATGAAATAGCGGAGGGGCCGCATCCTGGTTAATACGTCATTAAAGGTCACATACATTCCGGCCGCCCGGTGTCACCCCCTTCCCAAAACGTAACACGGCGCGCGCGCCGGCCTGCGAAATCGCGGGGAATTCCGAGATCCCGGTGCGGCATGGGACTTGCAGGCTGTACTCCATGGACGTCGGAGCGGTCCGGAGGCGTGGGCCGGAGAAGATCGGAGTTGACCTGCTGATCACAAAGGGCTACACTAAGTCACACAAGAGGTGTGACATGAAGACCCTGAAGCCCAAGCGCATGTCGAGCGTGGTCCGGCGCAGTTTCGCGCTCCCAAAGCAGATCCTCGAAGAGGCCGCGAAACTCGCTCCCCCGGAACTTCGGGGCAACTGGAACCGCCTGGTCCGGACGGCCCTGGAGCAGTTCATCATCCATCGCAAACGCCAGCGTTTCGCGGAAGGCATGGCCGAGATGGCCAAGGACCCGCAGGCGATGGCGATCGATCGCCGGATCTCCGAGGACTTTTCCGTGGCCGATGCGGACGGGATCTCCTGATGCTCCATCGAGGCGATATTTATTTCGTGACCCTTGCCGGTAGCATGGGGAGCGAACAGGCCGGGCATCGCCCGGTCCTCGTCGTCTCCGCCGACGCGATCAATGCGCTCCCCCTGACGGTCGTGGTCGTCCCGGGAACGGACGCGGCCAACCAGGAGCGGGACTTTCCTTCCACGGTGAGGGTGTCTGCAAGGGAGACAGGTCTTCCCACGGACACCGTCTTCCGCTGTCACCAGATCCGGGCGCTCGACCCGATGCGCTTCGTCGACGCGGCGACCCGGCGTTCGGTGCCGCTGGCCGGGACCCTGCCTCCCGTACGCATGAGAGAAATCGAGGAAGCGATTCTCTCGACCCTGGACATCTACTAGAGACAGCGGATCAGAAGTCGCTCAGCGCGGGAGCGGCTCGAGCGCGAGCTTCACCGTCGTTTCGGCCACGACCGGATGGCCGCCCCGCCGGCCCGAGGCGCGGAAGAGGAGCCCCTCCGCGTCGCCGAGCGTCGCGCCGCGCGCCACGCGCACCGCGACCGTAACCGTCTCCTGGTCCTCGCGCGCCTCGACGGACTTGACCGTGATCCCCTTCGAGTCCTCCGGCAGGATCGCCTCGATCGTCACCGGGCCGGCGAGTTCGCGAGTCCGCGCCAGGCGCAGGACGACGGAAATCTCGCGATCGGGGACGACCTCGAGGAAGTCGCGCTCGGCGGCGAGCGTCAGGATCGCCGGACTCACCCGCACGACGATCTGCTTCTTCGTGGTGTGGGTCACGGTATGCAGGCGGCCCGACGCGTCCCGGACGCTCGCGATCCCGGTGAGCAGGATGCGGGCCGTGCGGTTCAAATCCATCGACTCGGGGAAGAAGGCGGGGTAGACGGCTTCCTTCTCCCCCGCCTTGACCGTGATCGTGGGGCCGGTCGCGCCCTGCAGGTACCGCGCCTGCCGGTCCGCGACGCCCAGCTCGATCTCGCCCTCGAAACCCGCCGCGCGCGCCACGGTGAACTTCTGGGTGAACGTGGCGCCGCGGTTCGCGAACCCGTAGACATCCTCGGTGTCGATCGTGAAGAGCGGCGGATGGATCACCGTCACCGCGAGGCTGTCCGCCGCGGGCTGCCCCGGGACGCTCGCCGCGACGGGGACCTCGGCCGTCCTCGTCACGCGCCGCCCGTCCACGGTCGTCCCGCCAACCAGCGTCGCGCGCCGGGTGTCGCCGACCGGGGCGTCGGCGGCCGCCGAGAAAGTCAGCTCGACCTGCTTCGCGCTCGCGGCGATGACGGCGGGAACGACCTTGATCCCGGCGGGGAGATCGCGGAACTCGAGATCGATGTCGCCGGCGAATCCTCCCGAGCGAACCACGTTCAGCTTGATCTTCGCGGCCTGGCCGGGGAGGACGCCGAGCGCGTCCTTCTCCAGCATGAGCCGGAATTCCGGCCGCGGGGGGGCCACCACGAGGCGGTAGAGGTACTCGGAACCGCCATGCGTTTCGCGGTGCAGCTCGTGGACGCGCAGCGTGTAGTCCCCGTCGGAGGGCGCGGTGAAGGCGAGGAGGCCGTCGCCCTCCTGGCGCAGGAGCTGCTTCCCCTTTGAATCCAGGAGGGCGAGCACGGCGGTGATGGGCGAGCCGAGCCGCTGGCCGAAGAGTTCGAGGTCCAGCTTCTGGCCCTTGGCGGCCGCGAAGACGAAGTCGTCCACATCGCCCGGCTCGAGGATCTGCCCGTTGATCACCGCGGGGAGCGCGAACCTCTGGGCGCGATCCGGTCCCTGGTTCGGCTCGACCTCGATCACCTCGGGGAGGTCGCCGAGCTGGAAGCCGCGGCTCACCGGCATCCGCCCCGGGCGCGGGGCCGCGACGGCCCCGGCCATCATCGACGAGAGCTCGGGGCCGGAGACGAGGGACAGGCCGCGGTCGAGCCCCGGGAGCACGGCCGGGTCCAGTACGAGCTCGCGATCGATGAAACCGTCGGGCGAGAGGCCGAGGCCGTAGAGGCGCACGCGGCCGGTCTCGCCGCGCCGCCCGCCCGCCGGGAAGACGTGGGTGACGCAGGGGCCGACGCGGAGCGTGAGCCGGTAGATGTAGTCCGGGTTCCCCTCGAACGCGATGTCGTGGATCCGGATGACGTACCGCCCCTCGGCGGGGATCGTCGCGATCAGCTGGGGATCGCGGCCGAAGCCGTCGTCATTCGCCCCGACACTCCGGCCCGCGGCGTCGAACAGCTCGAGCCGGGCGTCGAGCTTGTGGCCGAGGCGCTGCGACATCACCTCCGCGCTGAGAAGCTCGCCCGCCTTCGCGGTGAACTCGTACTCGTCCAGGTCGCCGCGGGGGTAGATGCGGCCGTTGATGGTCACCGGCAGCGTCACGTTCTGCGGATGTCCCTGGAGCGTCTTGCGCTCCTCCTCGAGCACCTCGGGCAGATCGCCGATCACGAACGGGCGGAGCTGGGTCGCACCCTCCGACGTGGTGCAGTACCAGTACCGGACCCCCGCGGTCGCGTCGGCCGCGATCTTCACCGAGGCGGCCATGTCTTTTGGATAGTCGAAGGCCTGCTGCGCGATGGGATTCTGGTGATGCGGGCCGGGAAGGACCAGGGTCTGCATCGAGCGGATCGTCGCGGGCGCCTCGACGCCGGCGCCGGGCATCCGGAAGCCGCACTCGCCCGACAGGTTCATCCCGCCGACGCGGACCTCGACCGTGGTGCCGCGCTGCCCGCCCGCGGGAAACACGTAGCTGCTCGCGGGCTCGTCCGCACAGAACGCCAGGACGAAGAGTAGGGGTACCACCTCCTACAGGATCCCCGCGATCGGCTTCCCGTGATCCAGGATCGGGAGAGGGCGGCCCAGGGGATCGTAGTGCGTCTTCGCTGCGTCGATGCCCATCAGGTGGTAGATCGTGGCGGCGAGGTCCTCCGGGCCAACCGGGTCGCTCGCGGGCCGCTCGGCGCGGGAGTCCGACGCCCCGAAGACCCGGCCTCCCTTCACGCCGCCTCCCGCCATCGGGATCGTCATCGCGTTGGGCCAGTGGTCGCGGCCGGCGTCCTTGTTGATCCGGGGCGTGCGGGCGAACTCGCCGGTGGCGAGGACCAGGGTCGAGTCCAGGAGGCCGCGATCCGAGAGGTCGCGGATCAGCGTGCCGAAGGCGCGGTCGAACGAGGGGAGCAGGTTCGCCTGCAGCGACTCGAAGTTCTTCGCGTGCGTGTCCCAGTTGCCGTGCTCGACCGTGACGAACCGCACGCCGGCCTCGACGAGGCGCCGCGCCATGAGGCAGCTCTGCCCGAGGCTGTCCCGGCCGTACTCGTCTCGCAGCTTCGACTCCTCCTTCGAGATGTCGAACGCCTCCTTCGCCTTCGGGCTCGTGACGAGATCGAAGGCCTTCTCGTAAAAGGTGTTCGTCGCCCGGATCTTCCGGTCGGCGTCGGTCTCCGCCGATTGCTGGTAGCGGTCGAGGCTGCGGACGAGGGCGCGCCGGTCCTCGAGGCGGTGGGCGTCGACCCCGGACGCCAGCCGCAGGTCGCGCACGGAGAAATCGGGCGACGAGGGATCGGACGCGATCACGAACGGCGCGGCCGAGGGTCCGAGGTAGGCCGAGCCGCCGCTCTTGGGCAGGGACGGGACGGTCACGTACGCGGGCAGCGCTCCAACGGGCCCCAGCTCCTTCGCGACGACGGCCCCGAGGGCCGGGCGCTGGTTGTTGAGCACCCCGTCGTTCGAGATGAATCCCGGCCCCGGCTTGTAGGCGGTCATCATCCAGTGGTCAGCCGGGCCGTGGTTCGCGTCCGTGTGGGTGAACGAGCGGACGAGGGCCATCTTGTCCATCTGGCGCGCGCAGCGGGGCAGGTGCTCCGAGATGCGGATCCCGGAGACGTTGGTGGCGATCTCCTTGAACGGGCCGCGGAACTCCGAAGGGGCGTCGGGCTTCAGGTCCCACATGTCCATGGTGCTCGGGCCGCCCTGGAGCCAGACAAGGATGCACGACCGCGCCTTGGGCGACTTGCCGGAGTCCTGCGCCTGCAGGCGGAGCAGGTCGCCCAGGCCCAGCCCCAGCCCCATCAGGGAGCCGATCCTCAGGACGTGCCGTCGCGAGCAGCCGTCGGTCGTGTCCATGACTCGCTCCCTCAATGGTTGTACAGGAACTCCGTCGTGTTCATCAGGCTCCAGAGCAGGTCCTCCGCCCCCTGGGCGCGGCTCCGCTCCGGTGAAGCCAGGTAAGCCCCGGCCGCGCGCCGCTCGTCGGTCCCGGGGAGCCGCGCGTACGCCGCGAGATAAAGTTCCTCGATGACCGCCTCGTCGGGCTTACCGGATCGGAGGAGACGGTGCACGCGGCCCTGCGGGTCGCTGACCCTGGCCTGGATCTCGGGCGCGTTCATGAGGTGGAGCACCTGCGCGACGCTCGGCTCGCTGATCCGTTCGCACTCGCACGCGGTCACGCGAAGCGGGCGGCCGAACACCTCGAGGAAATAGTGCTTCATCCGGTTGTCCCACAGCTGGATCGCCCGCGTTCCTTCCGGCAGGAGCGCGAATCGTTCGGGCCGCCCCGTCGCCTGGCCGACCGCGTCGAGCAGCACCTCCGCAGGCAGCGACCGGAAGGCCGCGTGCGAGAAGTTGCGCTCGTCCTTCGCGTTGCCCGCGGCGGGGGCCTCGGAGAGCTGGTACACCCGGGAAGTGACGATCGTCCGGATCACGCGCTTCAGGTCGAACTTCTGGTCGACGACGTGCCGCGCGAGCGCGTCGAGGAGGGGCTCGTTGCACGCCGGCGCGGTCTCGCGCATGTCGTCGATCGGCTCCACGAGCCCGCGGCCGAAAAAGTGGGCCCAGAGCCGGTTCGCAATGGCCCGCGAAAACCGCCGGTTGTCCGGCGACGCGAGCCAGTCCGCCAGCGCGACGCGCGGATCTGCGTCGGCCGCGATCGCCGCGGGCGGCGCCTCGAGCGCGTGCGGCGGCACGACCGCGCCCGTGCGCGGATGCTTGACGGCGACGGGCGGGCCGACCGAGAGGTCGATCCCCTCGCCGTCGGGCTGCCGCTTCACCTGGGTGAAGAAGCCGACCATGCCGTGGAAGTCGTCCTGGGTCCACTTGTCGAACGGGTGGTGGTGGCACTGGGCGCACTCGATCCGCACGCCGAGGAAGACCTGGCCGATCGTGCCGGCGAGCTGCTCGGGCGTCGTGAGGACGCGGTAGAGGTTTGCCGGGCCGATCCGGTCGGACGATCCCTGCGCGGTGAGGATCTCGCGCACGAAGCGGTCGTACGGCAGGTTCTTTCGAAGGCACGCCCGCAGCCACTCGTAGAACGTGTAGGCGCCCTTGGCCTGCAGTTTCTGCCGGTCGATGCGCAGGATGTCCGCCCACTGGAGCGCCCAGAAGTCGACGTACTCGGGCCGCTCCAGGAGCGCGTCCGCGAGCCGCGCGCGCCGGTCGGGCCGCGGGTCGGCGAGGAATGTGCGCGCCTCGTCGGGGGTCGGCAGCGTCCCGATGGTGTCGAGGAACACGCGCCGGAGGAACTGGTCGTCCGCGCACGGCCCGGAGGGCGGGATGCCCAGGAGCTCGAGCCGGTCCCAGGCCCGCGCGTCGATGAAGGAGTTCTCCGGCGGGCGGGCGAACGGTCGGGCCAGCGTCTGCGGGGCGACGACGCGGGAGACCGCGACGCGGCCCAGGTAGCCGACCATGACCGCGGCCTCTCCCGGCACGTCGTACGTCCGGACGAGCCCGCGCGCGTTGACCGACGCGACGGCCGGCTGGTTGGAAGTGTAGGTCGCCATCGACGTGACGTCCTGCCGGCTTCCGTCGGAGAGGAACGCGGTCACCTGGAGCTGCTGGCGGGCCGCAAACCCGACGGTCCGCACGTCGGGCCGGACCTCGATGCGCTCGACGACGGAATCGCCCTCGGCGCCGAAGGGCACTCCCGCACCGATCCATTGGACGAGCGTCGCCATCTCCCTCGACCCCTCCTGGAGGCGTACGCCGCCGCCGTGCGGGATCTGGCCGAGGGGCTTGAGGACGAACAGGCTGCGTCCCGGGGCGCCCGGCATGACGCGCCGGCCGAAGGAGTGCTTGACGATCGCCTCGTAGTCGGCCCGCGGATCGAAGCCGAAGACCGAGAGCTTGAACCCGTTCTGCCCCTCCGCCTTGCCGTGGCAGCCCCCCGAGTTGCACCCGAGCTTCGAGAGGATGGGCACGACCTGGTTTTCGAAGTTGAACCGGCGCGGGGCGCGGCTCTCCCGGACCGAGACGGTCACCCGCGCCTCGCGCCCGCGCGAGACCACCGTGACGCGGGTCGTCCCGTCGCCCGCGGGCAGGATGCATCCCGAGGCATCCACGCGGGCGATGGAAGTGTCGTCCGAGCGGAACTCCGCGTCGCGGGTCAGGTCCGCGAGGGTTCCGGACGGGCCGACGCCGGTGACGAGCAGCGATTGCGCTGCGTCGGGACCGATCAGAAGAATGTCCGATGGCTCGACGATGAGCCGGACGATGCGCTCGTCACGGGGGGAGGCGGCGGCGATGAGGCACAGGATTGGGAACCAGACGGTGAGCCCCAGGATCCGTGCCGACCGTCCCATCTGCCAGTCTCTCCTCGGGGCGACATCAAGAGCTGGCCCGCTCCTTGCAGCTCCTTGTGAGTTCCGGCTCCGCCCACTAAACGTAACGCCCCCTGGGAAGCGAAAGGGACAGGACACCCGTGCCAAATCGATTTAGCCGCAACCCCCGCGGGCCTTCGCGGGTCTAATCGGGTGATGGCGATCCTGGTGGCCCTGGTCCTCGCGATGGGCGGCGATCCGCAGCGGATGGAGTGGAAGGTCGACGACGTCGCCCGGGAGGCCCTCGTCTGCGCCCCGTCGAAGGAGGGCGCCGGCGCGCCGCCGCTCGTCTTCGGGTTCCACGGGCACGGCGGCTCCATGCAGAACGCCGCCCGCTCGTTCCCCTTCCACGAACTCTGGCCCGAGGCGGTCGTCGTCTACATGCAGGGATTGCCGACGCCCGGAAAGCTCACCGACCCCGAGGGAAAGAAGGCGGGCTGGCAGTCCGGCCCGGGCGACCAGGGGGACCGCGACCTAAAGTTCTTCGACGCGGTCCTGGCCTCGATGAAGGAGAAGTTCAAGATCGACGAGAAGCGGGTCTACGCGAGCGGCCACTCCAACGGCGGCGGGTTCACGTATCTCCTCTGGTGCAGCCGGCCGGACCTCTTCGCCGCGATCGCCCCCTCCGCGGCAGCCGGCGCGCGGAACCTGAAGGACGCGAAGCCCTGCCCGGTCCTCCACGTTGCGGGCGAGAAGGACCCCCTCGTCAAGTTCGAGATCCAGCAGCGGGCCATCGCCGCCGTCCGCGCGCTCAACGGGTGCGAGGAGCAGGGCAAGGAATGGGACAAGGGATGCACGCTCTACGCGTCGTCAAAGGACGCGCCGGTCGTCACCTTCATCCACCCGGGAACCCACGCGTATCCAAAGGAAGCGCCGCCCCTCATCGTGAAGTTCTTCAAGGAGCACGCCCGCACGCCGTGATTCAGCGGCCGTCGAAGCGGTCCAGCGAGAAGAGGGAGATCGGGTGGCGCGTGGACCCGCTGACGGCGAGGTCCGCCAGGATCTCGCCGACCACCGGCGCAAACTTGAAGCCGTGGCCCGAACAGGGGGATCCGACGATCACCCCGGGATGTGAAGGCAGAACGCCGATCGCAAAGTGCTCGTCGGGCGTGTTCGTGTACATGCAGACCGCAGACTTCCGAAGCGGGCCATTCATGGGGGGCACGGTCTCCGCGAGCCGGCGCCGCATGTCCTCGATCTCGTCCGCGCCCACGTCCCGTCGAAGCCGATCGACCGCCGTGATCTCCCCGTGGTGGTGGAACGCGACTTTCACTCCGTGGTCCTTGACGTCGGGGATGGAGTAGAACAGCCGGCCGCCGCGGTCCCACATGAAGAGCGGGATCCGCTCGCGGTCGGAGAGCGGATCGAACCAGTAGAGCACCTGCCGCTCGACCTTGAGAGGCAGCGAGGGCGCGAGGCCCGGAAGCCAGGCGCCGGCGGTCACGATCGTCTTCTTCGCCGTCGGCTCGCCGATCGCCCCGGGCGCGCCGAACCGGAGGTCCGCCCCGCGCCGGCGGGCCAGGTCCTGCATCGCGAGGACGGCCTCCTCGGCGAAGAGGACTCCCGCGTCGAACTCCTCGAGGGCGACCTCGTCGTCGCGGAACCGCATGAACGGGAATCTCGCGCGGAGGTCCGCCGTCGAGAGCATCCGGTGGGGAAGCCCGTGGACGCGCGCGCTCTCGAGCGAGCCGCGCACGACGGGGCTGTCGGGGCGCCCGATCATGAATGCCCCGGTCTTCCGGTAGAGCTCGCGGCCGCTCTCCTTCTCGAGTTCCGCCCAGAGCTCGTAGGCGCGGAGGACGAGCGGGACGTAGTCGGGATGCTCGAAGTAGGCCTTCCGGATGACGCGCGTCAGGCCGTGCGACGAGCCACGGTCGTGCGCGGGGGTGAACTGCTCGAGGCCGACGACGCGGAGCCCGCGGCGGGCCAGGTGGTAGGCCGCAGCGCTCCCCATCGCGCCGAGGCCGATCACCGCGACGTCAAACGGGGAACCTTCCATGATCATCCGCAATCCAAAATCCGGAATCTATTACTACACCTTGACGGAGGGAGTTTGATAAGATTTCGCGACCTGATGGGGAGAACGACCATGAAGATGCTTTCCCGCTCCGCCCTCGCCGCCCTCGCCGCCCTGCTGGGGCTCGCCGCCTGCGTGCAGCACGACATCACGCCGCCGATGCCCGGGCCGAGCTTCCGGAAAATCGAGCGCATGGACCCGCGCCTCGACAAGCTGATCCCGAAGAACGCGGAGATCGAGGTGCTGTGCGAGGGCTTCATCTGGACCGAAGGCGTCCTCTGGCTCCCCTCGGAGAAGTGCATCGTCTTCTCCGACATCCCGAACAACCGTGTCATGAAGTGGAAGGAAGGACAGGGCCAGAGTCTTTACCTCAAGCCCGCCGGCTACACAAGCGACGTGCCACGCGAGGGCGAGACCGGCTCGAACGGCCTCATCCTCGATCCGCAGGGGCGCCTCGTCCTCTGCCAGCACGGCGACCGGCGGATGGCGCGGATGGACGCGCCGCTCGGCGCGCCCGCGTCGAGGTTCGATACACTCGCCGACCGCTACGACGGCAAGCGGCTCAACAGTCCGAACGACGGGGTCTACCACTCGAACGGCTCGCTCTACTTCACCGACCCGCCTTATGGACTCGAGAAGAACATGGCCGATCCGGCCAAGCAGCTGGAGTTCCAGGGCGTCTATCGCCTGATGGGCAAGGAGCTGACGCTCCTCACGAAGGAGCTGACGCGGCCCAACGGAATCTGCTTCTCGCCCGACGAGAAGAAGCTCTACGTCGCCGTGTCGGACCCCGACCGCGCGGTCTACATGGTCTACGACGTCCAGCCGAACGGCACGATCGCCAACGGCAAGGTCTTCTTCGACGCGACGAAGTGGGCGAAGGACGGACAGCTCGGGCTCCCCGACGGGATCAAGTGCGACGTGAACGGCAACCTCTGGGCGACGGGCCCGGGCGGCGTCTACATCTTCGCGCCCGACGGCGCGCTCCTCGGGGCAATCCGCACGGGCGCGCGCACCGCGAACATCAACTGGGGCGACGACGGCAGCACGCTCTACATCTGCGCCCACATGGGCATGCTGCGCGTCAAGACGTCGACGAAGGGCAAGGGCTTCTAGCCCATGAGCGCCATCGCGGCCGTCCTCCTGCTCCTGGCGCAGGCCGCCCCGGTGGCGAGCCCCGAGGTCCTCGCGGACCGGCGCGTCACGTTCCGCGTGCGCGCCCCGCAGGCCCAGAAGGTCCAGTTCAACGGCGAGTGGACCGGCGGCTCCAAGCCGATGGAGAAGGACGACCAGGGCGTCTGGAGCGTCACCGTCGGGCCTCTCGAGCCCGACGTCTGGAGCTACAGCTTCACCATCGACGGCGTCACGCTCCCCGATCCTGTGAACCCGCTCCTCAAGCCGATGCGCTCGCCGCGGTCGAGCGCCTTCACCGTCCCCGGCGACCCGCCGCGCCTCCACGAATTCCAGAAGGTCCCGCATGGGACGGTCCGCCTGCACGACTACGAGTCGACCGCGCTCGGCCGGGTGCGCCCGCTCCGCGTCTACACGCCGCCCGGCTACGACAAGGACGCCGACGCACGCTACCCCGTGCTCTACCTGTTCCACGGCTCGGGGGACAACGAGGCCACGTGGACGTCGTTCGGCCACGCCCACTGGATCGCCGACAACCTGGTCGCGCAGGGGAAGGCGAAGCCGATGATCATCGTGATGCCCGACGGCCACGCGGTCGTCGGCCCCGAGACGCGCGACAAGAACGTGGGCGGATTCCTGAAGGACCTGATCGAGGACGTGATGCCGTTCGTCGAGTCGAACTACCGGACGCGCGCGGACCGCGAGCATCGCGGGATCGTCGGGCTCTCGATGGGCGGCGGCCAGTCGCTGACGGGCGGCCTCAACCATCTCGACAAGTTCGCCTGGGTGGGCGGCTTCAGCTCGGCGATCCGAGAGCCCGAGACCACCGTCGCCGCGGCCTTCGCCGACCCGGCCGCCACCAACGCAAAGCTCCGCCTCCTCTGGATCGCCTGCGGAAAGGACGACCGCCTGGTCGAGAACGCAAAGACGCTCTCCGAGGCGCTCAAGAAGCGCGACATCCACCACGAACTCAAGATCACCGACGGCAACCACAGCTGGCCGGTGTGGCGGAAGTATCTCGCCGAGTTCATGCCGCTGCTTTTCGTGGAAACCAAATGACCCGGAAGGATCATTCCGTTCTCGCGCTTCGACGGATGATCGCGGTCGGACTGCGGGAGATTGACCGTGGAAAGTCCGCGCCGTTTGACCAAGACCTTCTGAAAACCATCAAAGCTAGGGCACGCAGAACACTCAACCGCTCACGGCGGCAAGCTTCGGAAAATCTCTGAGAAACCCCGCCCTCCGCGGGTAATCTCCCTCTGGCACGATTGCGGGAGCGGGAGAACCGGCTTCCGCTATTGGGTGTAGAAACCTTTGAAGACCCGGAGGAATCCCCCGATGCGCCTGCTCTTCGCCCTCGCCGCCACCCTCATCCTCCTCCCGGCCGAGGCCCAGCAGGCGACGAAAGCCGACGCGCCTCTCCCCGACCGCGTCCAGTTCAACCGCGACATCCGCCCCATCCTTTCCGAGAACTGCTACAAGTGCCACGGGCCCGATCCCAAGGCGCGCAAGGCCGAGATGCGCCTCGACACGAAGGAAGGCGCGTACGCCGAGATCGAAAAGGGCAAGTTCGCGATCGTCCCCGGAAAGGCCGCCCAGAGCGAACTCGTCCACCGCATCACCTCGAAGGACGCCGACGAGAAGATGCCGCCCGCCAAGTCGGGGAAGAAGCTCAGCCCGCGCGAGGTCGAGCTCCTCAAGAGGTGGATCGAGCAGGGCGCCGAGTACCAAGGCCACTGGGCCTACATCGCCCCGCAGAAAATCGCGCCGCCCGCCGTTAAAAACGCGGCGTGGGACCGGAACGACGTCGACCGGCTCCTCCTCGCTCGACTGGAACGGGAAGGCCTCGCCCCCTCGCCTGAAGCCGACCGCGTCACGCTCCTCCGCCGCCTCTCCTTCGACCTCACCGGCCTCCCGCCCACGACCGCCGAGGTCGATGCGTTCGCCGCCGACGGCGCGAAGGACGCCTTCGAGAAGCAGGTCGACCGCCTCCTCGCCTCGCCCCACTACGGCGAGCGCATGGCCCTCATGTGGCTCGACCTCGTCCGCTTCGCCAATTCGCGCGGCTACCACAGCGACAACCCGCGCATGGTCGACCCTTACCGCGACTACGTCATCGCCGCCTTCAACGAGAACCTGAAGTACGACCAGTTCACGATCGAGCAGATCGCGGGCGACCTCCTGCCCGACCCCACGGTCCGCCAGAAGGTCGCCTCCTGCTACAACAAGCTCAACCAGACCACCGAGGAGGGCGGCGCGCAGGCCAAGGAGTACGAATACAAAACGAACGCCGACCGCGTCCGCAGCCTCTCGAGCGCCTGGATGGGCGCAACCATGGGCTGCTGCGAGTGCCACGACCACAAGTTCGACCCCTACACGACCAAGGACTTCTACTCGATGGGCGCGTTCTTCGCCGACGTGAAGGAACGGCCCACCGGCGACGGCGACCGCGGCATCCCCGTGCCCGACGAAAAGCAGGCCGCCGTACTCAAGAGGATGGACGACGCGATCGCGGGGCTGAAGAAGAAGCTCGAGACCGAGACGCCCGAACTGGCCACCGCGCAGGCCGCGTGGGAGAAGACGGCCCTCACCCCCGTCCCGTGGAACATCCTCCTCCCGGAGTCGGTCAAGGGCGCGAAGGACGTCACGTTCTACGTCGAAGAGGACGGCTCGGTCCTGGTTGGCGGCGCCGCGCCGGCGAAGGAGACCCACGCCGTCACGATCAAGATCGTGCCCAAAGGCATCACCGCCTTCCGCCTCGAGGCGTTCTCCGACCCCACGCTCCCCGGGGGCGGCCCCGGCCGCTCGGGCAACGGCAACTTCGTCCTGACCACCCTCTCGGTCAAGGTCGGTTCGAAGGCGGTCGTGCTCCAGAAGGCCACCGCCGACCATTCGCAGGACCAGTTCCCGATCGCCGCCGTGCTCGACGGCAAGAAGGACAGCGGCTGGGCCGTGCTCCCCAAGACCGGCCACGACCACGTCGCCACGTTTGAAACGAAGGAGCCGCTCGACGCGACCGAGCCGCTCACCGTCACGCTCGCCTACGAGTCCGTCCACCCCCAGCACGTGATCGGCCGCTTCCGGATCTCCGCCACGAATGCGAAGGTCTTCTCCGATCCCGCCGCCCTGCCGGACGCCGTCCGGGCGGCGCTCAAGTCCCCCGTCGAGAAGCGCGACGAGGCCCAGAAGAAGCTGCTCGCGGCCCACTATCGCACGGTCGCAACGCTCCTCGAGCCCGTGCGCGCGGAACTCTCGAAGGTCGAGAAGGAGAGGACCGACTTCCTGAAGTCCGTGCCCACCTGCATCGTCTCCGCGCCCGAGCAGCCGCGGATGGTCCGGATCAAGCCGCGCGGCAATTGGATGGACGACTCGGGCGACGTCGTGACGCCCAACACGCCCGGTTTCCTCCCGCCGCTCGGCGTCTTGGAGCGGCGCGCGACGCGTCTCGACCTCGCGAAGTGGCTCGTCTCCCGCGAGAACCCGCTCACCGCGCGCGTCTTCGTGAACCGCCTCTGGATGCTCTTCTTCGGCACGGGGATCTCGAAGCGGCAGGACGACCTGGGCGCGCAGGGCGAGTGGCCCGTCCACCCCGAACTGCTCGACCTGCTGGCCGTCGACTTCGTGGACTCCGGCTGGGACATCAAGAAGATGGTCCGGCTGCTCGTCACGTCGAGCGCGTACCGGCAGAGCTCCGTCCCGCGCGCGGACCTCAAGGAGCGCGACCCGTTCAACCGCCTGGTCGCGCGGCAGTCGCGCTGGCGGCTCGACGCCGAGTTCGTCCGCGACAACGCCCTTGCGGTAAGCGGCCTCCTCGTCCGCACGATCGGCGGCCCGAGCGTCTACCCCTACCAGCCCAAGTGGTACTGGTCGTTCATGAACTTCCCCGGGCGGGAATGGGCGAACGACGCCGGCGAGAAGGCCCACCGCCGCGGGATGTACACCTGGTGGCAGCGGACGTTCCCCCACCCGAGCCTGATCGCCTTCGACGCGCCCTCGCGCGAGGAGTGCACCGCGGAACGGACGCGCTCGAACATCCCGCAGCAGGCGCTCGTCCTGATGAACGACCCAACCTACGTCGAGGCCTCGCGCGTCTTCGCGGAGAGGATCGTGAAGGAGGGCGGAAAGACGGCCGACGAGCGGATCGGCTGGGCGTTCCGCGCCGCCGTGTCGCGCAAGCCGCGGCCCGAGGAGTCGAAGGTGCTCGCGGACCTCGTCGCCAAGCACAAGGAGCAGTACACCGCGGACAAGAAGGCGGCCGAGGCGCTGGTGGCGACCGGCCAGTCGCCGGCACCGAAAGACGTGGACGCGGCCGAGCTCGCGGCGTGGACGTCGGTCGCGCGGACGCTGCTCAACCTGCACGAAACGATCACGAGGAATTGATGGACTTCTACGAGAAGGCGAAGACCGCCTGCAACCGCCGTTCGTTCCTGGCAAAGGCGACGGGCCTCGGCGGCGTCGCGCTCGCGGCGCTCCTGGACCCGAAGATCCTCCGCGCGCAGGAGAAGGACGCCCTCGGCAAGGGCGTGGTCCAGCCCTTCCACGTGCCCGCGAAGGCCAAAAGGGTCATCTGGCTCTACCAGGCGGGCGGGCCCTCGCACCTGGAGACCTTCGACTACCGGCCGGTACTGAAGGAGCGGCACGGCCAGCCCATGCCCGAGTCGATCACCAAGGGACAGCCGATCGCGCAGCTCCAGGGCGCCAAGCTCACCTGCTTCGCGCCCCAGTGGAACTTCATGAAATGCGGGACATCGGGGATCGAGATGTCGGAGCTCTTCCCGCACCTCGGCTCCATGGCCGACGATATTTGCATCATCCGCTCGATGGTCACGGAGCAGATCAACCACGACCCCGCCCACACGTTCATGAACACGGGGACGTCGATCAGCGGCCGTCCGAGCATGGGGTCCTGGCTCTGGTACGGCCTCGGCGCCGAGTGCGACAATCTTCCGGGCTTCGTCGTCCTCACGTCCTCGCTGGGGGGGCAGAGCCAGCCCATCGCCACGCGCCAGTGGTCGAGCGGCTTCATTCCTTCCAAGTATCAGGGCGTCCACTTCCGATCCCAGGGCGAGCCCGTGCTCTACCTGGGGAATCCCGCCGGCGTGACGTCGGCCCGCCAGCGGGACGTGGTGGACGCGGTCCAGCAGCTTAACGGGATCGAGAACCAGGCGGTGGACGACCCGGAGATCGCGACCCGGATCAGCCAGTACGAGATGGCCTTCAAGATGCAGTCGAGCGTCCCGTCGGTCATGGATCTCTCGGGGGAGCCGAAGTCGGTCCTCGATCTCTACGGCACGAAAGGCGCGGACGGATCGTTCGCGGCGAATTGCCTCCTCGCGCGCCGACTTGCGGAGCGCGGCGTCCGCTTCATCCAGATTTACAACCGCGACTGGGACCACCACGGCGGCGTGAAGGCGGGCGTCAAGCAGAAGTGCCAGGAGGTCGACCGCCCGGCGATGGCGCTCCTCCACGACCTCAAGTCGAGGGGCATGCTCGAGGAGACGATCGTCGTCTACGGCGGCGAGTTCGGGCGGACGCCGATGTCGCAGGGCGACGGCCGCGACCACCACATCAAGGGCTTCTCGATGTGGGTCGCCGGCGGCGGCTTCAAGGGCGGGATGATGTACGGATCGACCGACGATTTCGGCTACCACGCGGTCGAGGACGTCTGCCACGTCCACGACCTGCACGCGACGATGCTCCACCAGCTGGGCATCGACCACGCCAAGCTGACGTTCAAGTTCCAGGGCCGCGACTTCCGGCTGACCGACGTCCACGGGAAGGTCATCCGGAAAATCCTCGCGTAGAAGAGAGAATCCCGGCTTCCGGACGTTAGACTAGGAAGATGAAAGCAATCTCCCTCGCCGCCCTCGCCTGCCTCGTGGCGGCGGCCCCGCAGGACCCGGAGAAGGACCGGCTGCGCCAGGCGCTCGGCGACAACGACCTGGTCGGGACGTGGATCTACGACGACCTGCCCGCCGGGTACGCCGAGGCGAAGAAGAGCGGCAAGCCGCTCATGGCCGTCATCCGCTGCGTCCCCTGAAAAAGCTGCAGGAAGATCGACGGGCAGGTTGCCCGTCGCGAGGACGCGGGGTTGGCGAAGCTCATGGACCAGTTCGTCTGCGTCCGCGTGGTGCAGGCGTGGGGCCTGGATCTCTCCCTCTTCCAGTTCGACTGGCGGTCCACCTGGACGGTCTTCCTCATGAACGGCGACAAGGCGATCTACGGCCGCTTCGGCGCGCGCTTCCAGGAGGACCTCGAGGGACTCAAGAAGGCGCTCGAGGGGGCGCTGGAGCTCCACAAGAACTACCCGGGCAACAAGGAGGATCTCGCGGGCAAGAAGGGGATCGCGTTCCCCTGGAAGGTCCCCGAGGAGATGCCCGCGATCGTGGAGAGGGGGAAGTTCCACCCCGCCGACGGCCGGAAGGGCTGCATCCACTGCCACAACGTGCAGGACGGCGCGGCCAAGTCGTTCCGCGCGACCGGCCAGCCGGCGCCCGAACGCTTCACCGCCCCGTGGCCCACGACGCAGCGCGCGGGATTCATGCTCGACTTCGCCGACCCGACGAAGGTCATCGACGTGACCACGGGCTCGCCCGCGGACAAGGCGGGCCTCAAGGTCGGCGACCGGGTCGTCCGCTTCGGCGGACAGCCGGCGATCTCGAGCGCCGACGTCCAGTGGGTCCTCTGGAGCGGCCCGGACACCGGCCCCGTGAAAGCGGACGTCGTGCGCGGCGGTGCGAAGGTCGAGGCGGAGCTCGTCCTCCCGGCCGGGTGGAGGACGAAGTGATCGCGATCGTCATCGCCCTGCTGGCCCAGACCGCGACGGAGGGCACCCCGGCGCCCCGGAAGCTCAAGATCACCGTCGAGCACTTCAAGATCGACCTGAAGCAGGCGGTGCCGCTCAAGCCCGAGGAGGCGAAGTCGTTCGCGGCGGAGCTCAAGGAGCTGGCGGGTGTGCAGGACGCGAGCTGCACCGAGTCGCAGGCGACGATCACGATCAAGCCCGACGCGGCGCTCAAGCTCTCGGAGCTGCGGGCGACGGGCAAGAAGACGCTGACGTACGACGGCGGGAAGCCGGTGATGGTCTTCAACACGATCAAGATCGAGGGCCACGTCACGCTCAACCTGCACGTCGACAAGAACCCCGAGAAGGTGAAGGACGCGCTCAAGGATCTGGGCTTCAAAGACGTGACCGAGAACGGCAACGACTACGAGGGCACGGTCAAGTCGCCCGTCGACGTGGTCACGATCATCAAGAAGGTCTGCGCCAAGACGGGGGCCGAATACAAGATCTTCGACATCCTGAAGGACATCACCTGGCTCCCCGCCGCCCCGGCGACGGCCACCGGCAAATGACTGTTAACGAAATCGCGCCGCGATTTCGTTAACACTTTCCCTACCCGAACCCCGCCGGGGGGCCAACTATAGGTGTATAGAAGTCGGAGCGGCTCTGGGGACGCCGGGTACACCTGCATGAAATTCCTCGCCTTCCTTCTCTTCGGCTCCCTTTTCCTCGGCGCCCAGGCGCAGGAAAAAGACGCCCCCCTCCCCGAGCGCGTCCAGTTCAACCGAGACATCCGCCCCATCCTCTCCGACAATTGCATGAAGTGCCACGGGCCCAACGCCCAGGCGCGCAAGGGCAACCTGCGCCTCGACAGCCGGGAGAGCGCCTTCGCCCCCGCCGAGTCGGGCAAGACCGCCGTCGTCCCCGGGGACCTCCACAAGAGCGAACTCTGGAGCCGCATCTCCACGAACGATCCCGAGGAAAAGATGCCCCCGCGGAAGTCGGGGAAGAAGCTCACGCCGCGCGAGGTCGCCCTCCTCAAGCGCTGGATCGAGCAGGGCGCCCCCTGGCAGGGCCACTGGGCGTTCATCCCCGTCGAGAAGCCCGCCGTCCCGAAGACCCGCGACGCCGCGTGGGCCCGGAGCTCGATCGACTCGTACATCCTCGCGCGCCTCGAGGAAGAGGGCCTCAAGCCCTCGCCCGAGGCCGACCGGGCCACCCTCGCGCGCCGCGTGACGCTCGACCTCACCGGCCTCCCCCCGACGCCCGCCGAGGTCGACGCCTTCGTCAAGGACGCCTCGGCGGACGCCTACGAAAAGCTCGTCGACCGGCTCCTCGCCTCGCCCCGCTATGGCGAGCACATGACCCGCTTCTGGCTGGACCTCGCCCGCTACGGCGACACCCACGGCCTCCACCTCGACAACTACCGCGAGATCTGGCCCTTCCGCGAGTGGGTCATCCGCTCGTTCAACGCGAACATGCCCTTCAACCGCTTCGTCACCGAGCAGCTCGCCGGCGACCTCCTCGAGAACCCCACGCTCGACCAGCAGATCGCCAGCGGCTTCAACCGCTGCCACGTGACGACGAGCGAGGGAGGCTCGATCGAGGAGGAGGTCTACTGCCGCAACGTCTTCGACCGCACCGAGACCTTCGCGCAGGTCTTCCTTGCCCTCACGTTCACGTGCGCACGCTGCCACGACCACAAGTTCGACCCCGTCACCCAGAAGGAGTACTACGGCCTCTTCGCATTCTTCAACAGCCTCGACGGCCAGGAGCTCGACGGCAACAAGAAGGACCCCGTGCCCGTCGCCAAGGTTCCCTCGCCAACCCAGGCGGGCGAACTCGCCGCGCTCCGCGAGGCGGCCGCGAAGATCGAGGCGAAGCTCGACGGTCCCCAGCCCGAACTCGACGCCGCGCAGGTCGCGTGGGAGAAGGACCTCGCGACCCGGCTCGCCGCGCAGTGGACGCCCCTCGACCCCGAGGGCTTCAAGGTCGCCAGCGACGCCGCCCTCCGCGAGAAGCCCGACAAGTCCGTCCAGGCCGGCGACGTCAAGCTCGAATACGAGGTCACCTCGCGGATCGCGACGGAGAACGTCCAGGCCCTTCTCCTCGAGATCCTCCCGCCCGACCCCGAGCCCGCCGCGGAAGTGCCGCTCACGTTCGCGCTGAGCCGCATCGAGGCCGACTTCAAAGGGGAGAAGATCGCGTTCGCCTCCGCCCACGCGTGGAGCGCCACCGCCGATCCCGCCGCGAGGAACGTCGTCGACGGCAAGCCCGGCACAGGGTGGACCGGCGACGCGCGCAAGCGCCCTGCGATCGTCCTCATCCCCTCGAAGCCCTTCGGGATCAAGGAAGGCGGCGACCTCCGCGTCCGCCTCGTCCACCAGGGCGCCCACTCGCGCCAGCCCGTCCAGCGGTTCCGGCTCTCGACAACCTCCGACGCGGAACTCCTCAAGGGCGCGGCGCCCGCGACGCCCGGGCCGTGGCACACGCTGGGCCGCTTCCCCACCGCCGACGGCAACGTCGCATTCACGACCGAGTTCGGGCCGGAGAAGGGCGTCGACCTCGCGAAGGCGTACGGCGAGCTCAAATGGGCGAAGCACGAGGAGTACCTCGAGGGCAAGGACCACGGATATCCCGAGGGCATCGGCGCGTCGTTCGCCTACCGCACGCTCGCGTCGCCCACCGCCCGCAAGCTCACGCTCAACGTCAGCTCCGACGACGCGATCCAGCTCTGGGTGAACGGCGCCGTCGTCCTGGCGCGGAACGTCAAGCGCACGTTCCGGAAGTACGACGCGAACAAGCTGACGATCGACCTCGAGGCGGGCGAGAACCGGGTGCTCCTGAAGTTCTCGAACTACGGGACGTCGCGCGACCACAAGTTCTCCTGGGAGGTCCTCGAGGAGCAGGCGAACGACCTCGTCCGCGACGCGGCCGAGGCGCTGGCGCAGCCGCTCGACAAGCGGACCGACGCCCAGAAGGCGGCGCTCCGCGCGCGTTACCGGCGCGACCACTGGCCCGAGTGGAAGCCGCTCTCGCGCGAGCTCGCGGAGCTGCGCGGCAAGGACCGGGTCATCATGGACCAGGTCCCCACGACGCTCGTCTTCAAGGAGCGCGCGACGCCGCGCGACTCGTACATCCTCAAGCGCGGCGAGTACGACAAGCGGGGCGACAAGGTCGCGCGGGTGCTGCCCGCGGCGCTCCCCGCCCCGGCGAAGGACCTGCCGATGAACCGGCTGGGGATCGCGTCGTGGCTCCTCCAGCCGACCCACCCGCTCACCGCGCGCGTCGCCGTCAACCGCTTCTGGCAGCAGTGCTTCGGGACGGGGATCGTCAAGACGTCGGAGGACTTCGGCCTCCAGAGCCAGCCGCCCTCGCACCCCGAGCTGCTCGACCACCTGTCGTTGCAGTTCGTCGAGGACGGCTGGGACGTGAAGAAGTTCATGAAGCGGCTCGTGACTTCCGCCGCGTACCGGCAGAGCTCGAAGGTCACGCCCGACCTCGTCCGTCGCGACCCGGACAACCGCCTGTACGCGCGCGGCCCGCGCTTCCGCCTCGATGCCGAAATGGTCCGCGACCAGATCCTCTTCGTGAGCGGCCTGCTCGTCGAGCAGCTGGGCGGCCCGAGCGTGAAGCCGCCGCAGCCCGAGGGCCTCTGGGAGGCGGTGGGATACACGGGGTCGAACACCTACCGCTTCGCCCGCGACCCCGAACCGCAGAAGGTCTTCCGCCGAAGCATGTACATCTTCTGGAAGCGCACGTCGGCACCGCCGCAGATGACGCTCTTCGACGCGCCGTCGCGCGAGGCGTGCACCGCGCGGCGCGAACGGACGAACACGCCGCTCCAGGCGCTCTTCCTGATGAACGAGCCGCAGTGCTTCGAGGCCGCGCGCCACCTGGCCCAGAAGGCGATCAAGGAGGGCGGCGGCTCGCCCGAGGACCGCGCGGCCTGGATGCTCCGCCGCTGCCTGCTCCGCGCGCCCTCGACCCAGGACGTGGCGGACCTCGTCACGGTCTACCGGACCCAGAAGGAGACGTACACGAAGGACCCCGAGGCCGCGAAGAAGGCCGTCACGTTCGGCGACCTGCCGCCGGACGCGTCGATCGAGACGCCGGAGCTCGCGGCCTGGACGATCGTCGCGAACGTGGTCTTGAATCTCGACGAGTTCGTCACCAAGAGGTAGCCATGGAGCCCATCGAGAACATCACGCGCCGCCGCTTCTTCAAGATGTCGACGGCCGGCATCGGCTCGGCCGCGCTCGCCTCGCTCATGGCCCGCGACGCAAGAGCCCAGGGCGCGTCGCTCGCCCCCCACTTCGCCCCGAAGGCGAAGCACCTGATCTACCTGTTCATGAACGGCGGCGCGTCGCAGATGGACCTCTACGACTACAAGCCGAAGCTGAACGACCTCTTCGACAAGGACCTGCCGCCGTCGATCATCAACGGTCAGCGGCTGACGACGATGACGTCGGGCCAGTCGCGCTTCCCCGTCGCGCCGTCGATGTTCAAGTTCAAGCAGCACGGGCAGTCGGGCGCGTGGGTGAGCGAGCTCCTTCCCCACATCGCGCAGCACGTCGACAAGATCTCGTTTGTCAAGTCCGTCTATACGGAGGCGATCAACCACGACCCCGCCGTCACCTACATCTGCACGGGCGCGCAGATCCCCGGCAAGGCGAGCCTAGGCTCGTGGCTCTCCTATGGACTCGGAAGCGAGAACGACAACCTGCCGTCGTTCATCGTGATGACGCCGTCGTGGAGCGCGAAGCGCGAGGCGCAGGCGCTCTACAACCGGCTTTGGGGTTCGGGCTTCCTCCCGACGCGCTACCAGGGCGTCTGGTTCCGGCTCAAAGGCGACCCGGTGCTCTATCTCTCCGACCCGCCGGGCGTGAGCCGCGAGTCGCGGAGGCAGATGCTGGAGGCGCTGGTGCGCCTCAACACGCGCGAGTTCGAGCAGGATGGCGACCCCGAGACGCAGGGGCGGATCGCGCAGTACGAGATGGCCTTCAAGATGCAGGAGTCGGTGCCGGACCTCGTCGACTTCTCGAAAGAACCGAAGCACATCCTCGACCTGTACGGGCCGGACATCCTGAAGCCCGGCACGTTCGCGCAGTCGGCGATCCTCGCGCGCCGGATGATCGAGCGCGGCGTGCGCCAGGTCCAGATCTTCCACCGCGAGTGGGACCATCACGGAAACCTGCCGGTCGACCTCCGCCACCAGTGCAGCGACGTCGACCAGCCGATCGGCGCGCTGCTGACCGACCTCGAGCGGCGCGGCCTCCTCGACGAGACGCTCGTCGTCTGGGGCAGCGAGTTCGGCCGGACGACCTACTGCCAGGGGAAGCTGACGCGGAACGACTACGGCCGCGACCACCATCCGCGCTGCTTCGTCCACTGGTTCGCGGGGGCGGGGATCAAGCCGGGCGTCACGCACGGCGAGACCGACGACTTCAGCTACAACATCGTGAAGGACCCGGTCCACATCCGGGACATCAACGCGACGATCCTCCACCTCCTCGGGATGGACCACAAGCGCCTGACCTACAAGTTCCAGGGGCTCGACCAGCGGCTGACGGGCGTCGAGGAGGAGGCGAAGGTGGTGGGCTCCATCCTGGCGTGAGCCCCTCGCGCGGACCCTGGCTGGGACGGATCCACGCGCTCACGATCCTGCTCAGCGCCTTCCTGCTTTTCCAGGTCCAGCCCCTCCTGAGCAAGTGGATCCTTCCCTGGTTCGGCGGCGGGCCGGCGGTCTGGACAACCTGCGTGCTGTTTTTCCAGACGGCCCTCTTCGCCGGCTACGCCTACGCCCACGTCAGCGAGCGCTGCCTGCCGGTCCGGGTCGGGATCGCGGTGCACCTCGCGCTGATCCTCGCGGCCGCGTGGCTCCTGCCCATCGCGCCGGGCGATCGCTGGAAACCGGAAGGTTCCGGCGATCCGACCGGGCGCATCCTGCTGCTGCTGACCGTGACCGTCGGCGCGCCGTACGTCCTGCTCTCCTCCACGGGACCGCTCGTCCAGGCGTGGTTCGCGCGCGCCTACCCGGACCGGTCCCCTTACCGGCTCTACGCGCTCTCGAACGTGGGCTCGCTCGCCGCGCTGCTCACGTATCCGTTCGTGGTCGAGCCTCTCTGGGGACTGCGGACACAATCGACCGCGTGGATGGGGATGTTCCTCGCGTTCGCCGTGCTCTACGCCGCGGGGGCGATCTCCGTGGCGGGGATCGGGCGCGCGGAGGTGACGGGCGGCGCGACCGATGAGCCCGCGCCCTCCCGGCGACGGAAGGCTCTCTGGATCATCCTCCCCGCGTTCGCCTCCGGGATGCTGCTGGCCACGACCCAGCAGCTGTGCCAGGACGTCGCGGTGATCCCGTTCCTCTGGATCCTGCCGCTCGCGGTCTACCTGGTCTCCTTCATTCTCGCGTTCGACCGACCTGGCTGGTACTCGCCCCGCATCATCGCCCCGTGCACGGCGGCGCTGGTCCTCGCCGCCGCGATCCTCTTCGTGGTCCAGCCGGCCCGGCTCTGGCTGATCGCGCTGGGGATCCTCGTGACGCTGGCCGCGCTTTTCGGCCTCTGCATGCTCTGCCACGGCGAGCTGGCGCGCCTGAAGCCCGCGTCGCGCCATTTGACCTCCTACTACCTGGCGATCTCGGGCGGAGGAGCCCTCGGAGGGCTCTTCGTCGCGCTGGTCGCACCGCAGGTCTTCTCCACGTTCCTCGAATGGAAGGTCGGGATGGGGATCGCCTACGTCGCCGCGTGGGCGCGGTTCGCGGGACTCTTTCGCGGCCGCATCCGCGCGCACCTGAACGTCGCCGCCGTGCTCTTCGTGGTCGCCATCCTCGGCCTGGCGTTCATCGGCGCCTTCTTCGGAAGCTACCGCGCGCGGCTGGACGTCGCCCGCAACTTCTACGGCGTGGTGGCCGTCGAGGACAACCGCGGCGCGCACGACATGGTCAACGGCCGCATCCTGCACGGCCGGCAGTTCATGCAGGAGAGCCTGCGGAAGCGGCCGACGACGTACTACGTGGAGGCCTCGGGGATCGGGCGCCTGATGACGTTCTTCCGGGAGCGGAAGGACCTGCGCGTGGGCGTCGTGGGTCTCGGCGCCGGGTCACTCGCAGTCTATGGGAAGTTCCCGTCGCAGTCGTTCCGCTTCTACGAGATCAATCCCGACGTGGAGCGGATGGCGCGAAAGCACTTCCTGTATCTGCAGGACTGCCCCGCGCGCGTCGAGGTGGTGATCGGCGACGCGCGCCGGTCGATGGAGCACGAAGCGCCGCAGCGGTTCCACGTCCTGGCGCTCGACGCGTTCAGCGGCGACGCGATCCCGACGCACCTTCTGACCACCGAGGCGATGGGGATCTACCTCCGGCACCTGGAGCCCGACGGGGTGATCGCGATCCACATCAGCAACCGCTCGCTCGACCTGGCGCCTCTGGTGCGCGGCGTGTCGCGCCAATCAGGACTTGGCACGATCGACATCGACTTCACGAACGCGGACGGTGTGGTCTCGGCGCCGAGCCGCTGGATCCTCTGCACGCGGAGCGAGGCGGCCATGCGGGAGCTGGGCGGCTTCGCGACGAAGAGCGACGACTC
The DNA here is from genome assembly GCA_041482015.1 of Planctomycetota bacterium. Taxonomy (GTDB): domain Bacteria; phylum Planctomycetota; class MHYJ01; order MHYJ01; family JACPRB01; genus JACQFK01. The sequence continues at coordinate 36,058 of JBGPCZ010000018.1, forward strand.
GCGGGAGACGGTCTGGACCGACGACCGGAGCGATCTCTTCTCGGTCCTGAAGCGGCGCTGACTTTCTTCAGGTATTTCCGTGCTATCCCCTCCCGATCCCCCTCTAGTTAGATAGAGATCCGATGGACCCCGTCGCCGAATTGACCCTCGTCCGGCGCGCCCAGGGGGGCGACCGGACGGCGTTCGAGGAGATCGTGCGCGGACACGCACGACTCGTCTGGGCGTCCGTCTACGGTCTCGTCCGCGACCCGGCGTGGACGGAGGACCTCGTGCAGGAGACGTTTCTCCGCGCGTGGGAATCTATAGGGGAGCTGAAGGAGCCCGGCGCGTTCCGCGGGTGGCTGCTGACGATCGCGCGGCGGCTCGCGTGGCGGCGGGCGGAGCTCACGGGCCGGGACGACCTCGTGCCCGAGGCGCCGGAGACGACGGCGCCGATGGACGCGACCGATCCGGAGGAGGCGCGCGAGCGGGTGCAGGAGGCGCTGGGGCGGCTGCCGGAGCGCTACCGGGTACCGGTGACGCTTCACTTTTTGAACGGGATGGAATACGGCGCGATCTCGAAGCTGACGGGACTGGCGAACGGGTCCCTGCGCGGGCTCATCGCCCGCGGCGCGGCGAAGCTGCGGGCGGAGCTCGCGCCCTGGTGGAGAAAGAAGGATGAGCATGCATGAGAAGATGGAGTCGCTGGCCGACCTCTACGCAGCCGGCGGCCTGAACCCCGACGAGCGGTGCGAGGTGGACGTGCACGTCGCCTCGTGCGCTTCGTGTGCCGCGATGATCCACGAGGCGACCGACTTCCGCCGCTGGATCACGGGAACGATCGCCCCCGACGCCCCGCCCGCCGACCTCGAGGAGCGCGTGATCGCGCAGCTCCGCGTCTCGGCCGCGCTCAAGACCCGACGCTTCCTGCCGGGCAAGCGTCTCCTGAAGGTAGCCGGCGGCCTCGCCGCCGCGGCGGGATTCGTCTTCCTGGGCAACGCTTTCTCCCAGGGAGCGCCGAACTTGAAGGACCTTGAAACCGCCGAAGCCGACTTCCGCTCCAACGATCGCTCCGGCAACACCGTGGATAAGCTTCACGACGGGGACTTCCGGGAAATTCACAACGGCTGGGACGGCTATCTGAGCTTCAAGGACGGGAAAGGTGGCCCGAAGGAATCGAATTACTTTGCCTACGCCCCCTCGGACCTCCGCAGCGACGGCGCGTACAGCGAGAGGCAGAACGCGCCCAGGAACTGGGCCTACTGGGGTGACGATCGGACGGGTTCGTTGAGCCACCTGGGTTGGGCAGGCCCAAGATTCAAGGACAAGCTTGAGGACACCTCAAAGCCTTCCTTTGCCATCGAAGACGAGGCCGTTCACAATTACCCGTCATCAAAGGTGGCGGGCAAGGGCAAGGACATGGGAGGCGAGTCCGAAAAGCTGGCCAAGCTGCAGCCCGAGAACTCTGGCAAGGAAGGCCGGATCAACGACCTCCAAAGGCAACTGAATTCCGCCAACAGCCTTACAACTAAAAGCGAGGCGGACATGCAGGTCTTCACTCGTCAGCTCGAAGTCCAGCTGGCGCAGCAACAGGAACTCGCCACGAAGGCCACCGAAGCTCGCGGGAAGCTCAACGAGTTCCCGGGCGTCGACCTCAACCTCATCAAGCCGCCCCCAAAACCGGAACCCTCTCCGGCAAACCCGGCCCTCGTCCAGGACGCCCGCAAGATCATCCGCACCGCCGACGTCGACCTCGAGGTCGACTCGTACGATGCGACGTCCACCAAGATCACCGAGATGGTCCGGCTCGAGAAGGGATTCGTCGCGAGCGCCAACGTCCAGAAGCTCGCCAACGGAAAGATCAAAGCCACCGTCACCGTCCGCATCCCCCCCGAACGGTTCGAGGCCGTGATCGCGAAGCTCAAGGACCTCGGTACCGTCCGGAACCAGAACGTCGGCTCGCAGGACATCACCAAGGCCTACCTCGACCTCGAAACCCGGCGCGACGCCAAGCAGGCCCTCCTCGAGCGGCTGAAAAAGCTCCTCGCCGAGGCCAAGGGAACGCTGAAGGAGCTCCTCGAAGTCGAAGTCCAGATGGGAAAAACCATCGAGGAGATCGAGTCGATCAAGGGCGAACTCAAGTTCTACGACAACCAGGTCGGCCTCTCCACCCTCGTCCTCACCGTCTCCGAGAAGGACCTCGGCCTCCCCTTTGAGTACGTCCAGACGCTCCAGTCGAACATCGGCCTCACCGCGCGCGACGCGGACGACGTCTACGCGAAGGCGCAGAAGGAGATCGCCGACGCCGGCGGGCAGGTCGTCGACTCCAGGATGAACCGGCAGAACGACGGGTCAGCGACCGGCACGATCCGCGCGCGCGTCGACGCCGAGAAGTTCCCCGCGCTCCGCGAGGCGCTCAAGAAGCTCGGCCACGTGACCAACGATACCGTCAACCAGCAGAAGACCGCCCGCGGCGGCCAGGAGGGCACGCCCAAGCCCGACGCGCCGCTCAAGAAGGAGCAGGCCGTGGTCGAGCTCTCGATCAGCACGCCGCCCATCGTCGTCACGCGCCGCGCGTCGCTCCTCGTCGAGTTCGCCCGGGTCCAGGATGCCTACCCCGACGCGCGGAAGACCATCGAGGCCGCGGGCGGGAAGATCGTGAACGGGTCGCTCACCGGGCGCGAGAACGGCGCGACCGCGGGGCTCGTCGCGCAGATCGACGCGGAGAAGTTCAACGCCCTCGTCGAGACGCTTAAGAATACCGGCAAGCTCAAGGACTCCCGGGTCCGGCTGGACCTCCCGGCCGCGACGCCCGACGGCGCGCCGGCGCTCCTCCGCGAGCGGGCCGAGATCGAGCTCGTCCTCGTCCCGCCGCCGCAGCTCATCGACGACGAGCACGGGATCGGAAAGACGGTCCGCGACACCTTCGCGGGCAGTTGGAAGGGCATCCTCTGGTCGTTCGAGAAGCTCTTCGTCGGCCTCGCGCTCGCCGGCCCGTGGCTCGTCCTGGCGCTCGCCGGCTGGCTCGTCTGGCGCCGGTTCCGGAAGAAAAAGGCGGCGGCGTAAGTCGGCGCGGCTTGCGTCGACGCCTCCCCCTTTGCTACAAGGGCTGCGTCATGCGCCCACTCGCCCTCGCCGTTCTCGCGCTCGCCTCCTGCTCGTCGCCCCATCCCCTCGACCAGACCAACCTCCACAAGCGCCGCGAGGCCGCCGCCATGATGGGCGACGATCCGGAGCTCGCGCGCGAGGCGATCCCCCAGCTCCTCCGCGCGATGAAGGATGTCGACGCCCAGGTCCGCTGGCGCGCCGAGTTCGCGCTCGGCCGCATCCGCCCGAACGGCCTCCCCGCGCTCGCGGCCGCGCTCAAAGGACCCGAGCGCGCGGCGGCAGCGTACGTCCTGGGCTCGTTCGGACCGCGCGCGAAGTCGGCGATCCCCGCGCTCCGCGAGGCCGCCTCCGATCCCGACCCCGAGGTCCGCTATTGGGCCGCGGCGTCAATCCGCGAGATCGAGAGCGGCCCCTCCGCCCCGGAAAAGCTCGATGCGACGTTCGCCCTCTTCCTCCACTGGGGCCTCTTCAGCGTCCCCCACCGAGCGCCGCCGGGGATGTCCGCCGAACGCGTCATGGAAAACGAGAAGATCTCCACCTCGGACTACGAGATCTTCGGCGCGGGGTTCACCGCGTCGAAGTTCGACGCGGACGAGTGGGTCCGGATCGCGAAGGACGCGGGCGCGAGGCTCCTCGTCGTGACCGCGAAGGGCCGCGACGGCTTCTGCCTGTGGGACTCGAAGCGGACCGACTTCACCGCGGTCCAGGCGAGCGAGGCGAAGCGCGACCTGCTCCAGGAGCTGGCGGCGGCCTGCGAGCGCGGCGGGCTCGCCTTCGGCCTCTCCTACTCGATCGTCGACGGCCACCATCCGGCGTACACGAAGGACTTCCCGGTCTACGTCGACTGGATGCACCGGCACGTCGAGGAGCTGGCCACGAGGTTTCCCGCCGCCGCCTTCTGGATCGACCGCGACGGCGCCCCGCCCGGGCGCGAGTGGCGCGCCGACGAGCTCTTTTCGACGATCCGGCGGCTCCAGCCGAGGGCGATCGTGAGCGACCGCGTCATCCATGGGGCGTTCGGGACGAGCCGCGGGTACAGCGAGAGCCCCGACCCGCTCAAGAGCGCCGAGCGCGTCATCGGCCAGCTGGTCGACGCGGTCTCGAACGGCGGGGGCCTGGTCCTCGACGTCGGCCCGCGCGCGGACGGAACGATCCCCGAACCGTTCCAGTCGCGGCTCAGGATCATCGGCCAGTGGCTACGGTGGAACGGCGAGGCGATCTTCGGCGCCGGGCCGGGCCCGTTCGGCGGCCCGATCCCCGCGGGCCGCGTCACGGCGAAGGGCGACCGCCTCTACGTGTTCCTCGACGAGAATCCGAAGGACGTGAAGATCGAGTTCCCCGGCCTGAAGGGCCGTGTTCTCGCGGCCCATATCCTCGGCACGGGCGACCCGCTCGCGGTGAAGTCGAGCGTCGGCGCGGAGTGGATCCCCGCCCCCGCCCTGCTCGACGAGGCCTTCACCGTGATCGCCGTCGATACGGCAAAGTAAGCGGCTAGCGCGGGCTCTTGAAGAGGACGTCGTTCTCCGACGAGACGCCGCCGCCGTCCTGGCCGTCCGAGCCCACGGAGTAGACCACGAAGCCCGACCCTTCCCGGCGATAGAGATAGGGCTTCCCGGTGAACGGATCGACCGGCGAGCCCGGGAGGATCCCGCGGAGCTCGTCAAGCGCCGCGGGGTACGCGCCCTGCGCGTCGCGGAAGAGCCGGAGCGCCGCGGCGACCTGCGCGGTTCCGAGGGTCGCCTCCGCCCGCGCCTGCCGCTCGCTCACCCGGGCCATCGCGGGCATCACCTGCCGCGTGATCTCCGCCCAGGCGGGAGCGCCGTCGAGGCGCGCGGCCTGGAGGCGCTGGAGGTCGTCCCGCACCTCGTAGTACGGCCGCCCCACCAGCCCCGCGTACTCCGAGAGCGTCTCCGCAAAGTACGCGAGATCGTGGGCCGTCAGCGGGCTCTCGGGCGGTTGCACGCCCCCGCCGTCGAGGACGTGCTTCGTGATCGAGTAGAGCTCGAAGAGCAGCGTCTTCTCGTAGCCTTTCCGCACGCTTTCGGGGGCGAGCGACGCGACGAGCGACCGGAGCCGGTCCGGCGACATCTCCCCCTCGAACTCACGCTGCCTCGAGTCGATCGCGATCTCGTGGCAGACGGAGCGGACGAGCTGGGAGACCAGGACGGGCTCGTCGGCCACCGCCTCCGAGAGGCGGAACAACGCGCGCGCCGTGTCGGTCACCGCCGGCCCCTCCGACATCAGCGACTCGAGGGCCAGCAGCCGGGCGGAACCGATGAGCCCCGTGATGTGGTCCATGAGCATCGCCGGGCCCTGCGTGTAGTCGAGGTTGAAATTGCAGCCGGGCCGGTCACCCGCCTCGTGGAGGAGCTTCCGCACCTCGCGGCTGCGATCGAGAACGGCCTCCAGCTTCGCCCGCTCGTCCGCGGTGAGCGCGCCCCCGTCGCCGAGCCGGCCGAAGAGCTCCGTCTCCTCGTCGTTCATCCCGTCCGGGTAGAGCTTGAACGCCTGGCGATAGAGAATCGCGGCGTTCCCGGCATCGGGGACGGCCGGCGGCACGAGCTCGATCCTCAGCTCCTCGAGCGCCTCGCGGATCTTCGCCCGGTCGCCGCCTCGCAGTGCGGCGACGACGCGATCGAACGCCGTGTGCGGCCGGCTCGACGCGGCCTTCTTCACCGGGGCGGGCGCGGGGGCTTCCGCGGCCGGTTCGGCCGCCAGTCCGGAGGGATCCGCCCAGAGGAGGAGCGGCGCGGGGAGCGGTGCCGCGGGACGCCGCAGGACGAGGACGCCGACGACGATCGCCGCCGCAAACGCGGCGACCGCGACGGTGCCTGCAGTCCGTGCGTTCATGCAGCTTTAGCGGAGCGACGCGAGGAACGCCACGAGGTCGCGGAGGTCGCGCTTCGAGAGCGCCTTCGCAAGATCTTCCGGCATTGCGGAGAGCGCCGCCTTCCGCGCCTTCACGTCCGCCTTCGCGATCGTCTTTCGCACGCCGTCCGTGAGCACGAGCACGATCTCCTTCTCCGTCTCCTTCTCGACCCGGCCGACCTCGACCAAGTCGTTCGCGAGCTGGAGCGCCGTCTGACCCCACCCCTCGGCGATCTGCTTGTTCGGATAAACAATGGACTCCAGAAGGTACGCGGCGTCCTTCTTCGGATCGACTTTCGTGAGGTCCGGCCCGACCTCGCCGCCCGTGCCGGAGACCTTGTGGCACCGCACGCACTGAACGTCGGTCCGCTCGAAGAAGATGCGCCGGCCCGCCTTCACATCGCCTCCCTCCAGGAGCGACGGTTCCAGCTTCTCGACGCGGGCCTTGAGGGCGGGACGTTTCGAGGCGGACTCGAGCCACTCCAGCTGGAGCGCCGCCGGGAGTCCGGCGTCCTGCAGCCGCCCGAGCGCCGCGTCGTCCGAAAGCGCCGCGACGGCCGCCTGCCGGATCGACATCGCACGGTCGCCCGAGGCGATCCTTTCCAGCATCGCCGGATCCTGGAGATGCCTGGCTCCTTCGCGCGCAACGAGCTCGTTCTTGTCCTCGATCGCCAACCTCGCCGCCGCGCCGAGGCCGGGGTCCTTTGATTCCGCCATCGCCCGAAGCGCTCCGGCCCTCGCCGCGGGGGGCGCCTTTGGATCGCCGAAGATCCCGGCGACCGGCACCCCGGCCAGGCGCACCGCCTCGGCCGCCAGCTCCGGCTCCTCCATGAACGCGCCGATCTCCCCCTTCAGGACGTCGGCCACCTCCTTGCGGTCGCGGGGCGGGATCGGGCGCCACAGGCCCATCAGGCGATCGCGGTTCGGCGGCGTGTCCCAGAGGCCCAGCACCTGGAGCGCCTCGACGCGCGCCGCGAGGGGAGCGGCCGACCGCGCGAACGCGACGAGCTCGGAGGCCCGGCCCAGCCGGAACGCGGCGTTCACCGCGCGGACGAGCGCGCGCTCGGGCGCCTTCGGGTCCTTCAGAAGGTCGGCCAGCGCCGGCATCCGGTAGGTGAGCGGCGTGTCGTAGATCGCCCGCGCGGCCTCGAGCACGATCCCCGGATCGGGGTCGGCGAGGAACCGCGAGACTTCCACGTTCTTCAGCTTGCGGAGCGCCACGACCGCCGACATGCGGACCGAAAGCGAAGGGTTCTTCGCGAGCGCCACGATCGCGTCGATGTCGCCGATCCCCGCGAGGGCCATGATCCCGGCATGCTGGAGCATCCGCTCTTCGTTGTTGTTCGCCCTTATGAATTCGACGACCGGCGCGATCGCCTCTTTCTTTCCGATCTTGCCGAGCCCCATCGCGGCGAAGAAACGGACGCGGGGGCTTGGGTCCTTCAGCATCGCCACCAGGCGCGCGGAGGCCTCCGCGTGGCGCAGGCTCCCCAGGACTTTCGCGGCCTGCGCGCGGATCTCCGGATCGGCGTCCTCCAGGGAGGGTTCGATCTCGTCGGCCCGACGGAGTTGGGCGAGGCCCCAGAGGGCGTGGATCCGCGCGATCTGCGGGTGGCCGGAGGTCGTGGTCTTCGAGAGCGCTAGCGGCGCCTTCCGCGCCACGAGCTCGAACTGCGCGTTCTGGCGAATCCTCTGGTCGGCGTGCGACAGGAGCGTCGCCAGCTCGTCGACCGTCCAGGTCGACAGACCCCCCTCGATCAGCTTTCTGACTTCGACAACCGCCGCGTCCTTCTCCTTCGACGGATCGGCGAGCCGCCAGATCCGGCCCTTGTCGACCTTGTCCCACATGCCCGCCCAGTCGGCCACGTAGACCGCGCCGTCGTTCCCGAACTCGACGTCGGGCGCGTTCACGTCCCAGACGAGCTTCGTGAGGTCGACCATCTCGAACGACGCCCCCTTGGGCTTCATCGCGAAGCTCCAGACGCCGCCCGGGTAGTCGCACATGAAGAAGTGGTCCTTGTAGCGGTCGGGGATCGCGGCGACGCCCGGGTGATGGGTCACTCCCGAGGGTCCGTGCCCAAGGCGCGCGACGTACGGGACCTGGAAGCCCGCCTCGAGCCGCCACTGCTCCTCGCCGCACCACGCGCCGCCCGTCGGCATGAACTGGTAGCCGATCCGCCAGCCGTAGTCGGCGCCCTCGACGACGTACGTCCAGCGGCACGTCTCGCCGACGTCGGGCGCGATCGAGATGTTGTTGTCGCCGGTGAAGAGGTTGCCGAAGTCGTCAAAGGCGAGCTCCTGCGGGTTGCGGAGGCCGGTGCAGACGATCTCGAGCTCCGAGCCATCGGGGTTGCACCGGAGGACGCCGCCGCCGTCGGGGAAGCTGAACGTCTTCCCCTCCGCCTCGACGTGGAACCCGCGGTCGCCGTGCGACCAGTAGATCTTTCCGTCGGGGCCGAAGCGGAGGCCGTGCATGTCGTGGCCGCTCGCGCCCAGGTGGACGCCGAATCCCGTATGGAGCGCCTTCTTGAAGTCCGCCTTGCCGGCGCCCTTCGTGTCTTTCAGCAGCCAGAGGTTCGGGATGCAGGTGTACCAGACGCTGCCGTCGCGGACGAGGATCCCGGCGCCGATGCCTTCGCCGAGATCCTTGTAACCGTCGGAGAACGTGATCGCGTCGTTCGCGCGCCCCTTGCCGTCCTTGTCGGTCAGGATGCGGATGCGCTCCGACTCGATCCTCCAGTCCTTGGCCTTGTCGCCGAGGCGCCTCTCGTGGTAGGCGACGAGATCCTCGTGGCGGCGGCAGGCGAGGTCGTCGTCGAGCCATTCCTTGCGCATGTGGATATCGAGGGTCGACGTGTGGCGGCGATGGCACTCGGCGACGTAGCAACGGCCCTGCTCGTCGAACGCGATCGCGACGGGGTTCTGGAGGAGCGGCTCGGAAGCCCAGAGGGAGGCCTGGAGGTCGGGCGCGAGCTTCAGCTTCTTCCGCGCGGCCTCGAGCTCGGCCGGATCCTGCGCCGAGACGCCCAGCGGCAGGAGGAACAGGAGCGTGTAACGAAATCGCCGCACGATTTCGTTACACTACCCGACTTACCTGCGCCGGGCAAGCTCGGCCCGCAGGTCCTCCCCTTCCCAATAGAAGACGCGGCCGCGAACGACCGCCTCCTGGCCGGGCGCGAGGTCGGGCCACGAGGGGTCGGAGTGGATGCAGGGGCACGGCGGGTTCTGCCAGATCTTCTTCGGCTTCTCGAAGACGGTCGCGATCCAGCGCTTGCCGTCCTCGGAACGGGCCGCGCAAACGCCTTCCGCCTCGAGCAGCAGCTTGTTCTCCTTCGACTGCGCGGTGAAGCCGGGCGCCCCTTTGAGCATGACGCACACCTGCGCCCACGGGTTGAGCATCGGCGTCGGGCTGCCGTTCTTGAGGCGCAGCTCCATCTCGGCGCCGTCAGCCGCCGGGCGGACGCGGGCGAGGAACTCGACGCCGTCGGGCAGCACGCGGCGCGATTCGAGTCCGCCGTCGGCGCGGCGCGTCCAGTCGAACCGGTCGAGCGTCACGCCCTTCTTTTCCCAGTAGGTCTTGATGTGCGTGTGGGCGAGGTAGATCAGGTCCTTTTCGCGCCACACGGCCTCGGGGAAATCGACGACCGCGTACCCGCCCCCGGGAAGGAAGAGGCTGAACTTCGTGTCGCGGTGCGGGTCGATCGCGCCGTCCAGGAAGCCGATCCGGGGGTGGCGGCCGCCGGGATACGGGAGGATCGTGAAGGGCTTCGGCGCGGGCCGGCCCTCGACCTTGATGCTGGCCGCGGCGATCCGCTGCGCGACCTCCGACGCCTGGAGCCGCGTCGCCATCGCCATCTCGGCCTGCGTGTAGCCGTGGTCGGCGCAGACCTCGAGCCATTCGTTGACCGGGTCCTTCGGCCGGGTCGGCTCGCCGACGCACGACGCCAACGCCAGGAGGATGATATGATAAAGTAAACTGTTTACTTTATCATACATTAGAAATCCTCCGACACCCGCAGGTCGCCGGGCTTGGCGCTCCCCTCATTCTGCGGAGTGTAATACTCATACGCCCCCGGCTGTCCGCTCGCCTCGTCCTATTTCACCGGGAGATCGATGAACTCAAAGGGGATCCGCCGCTCGAACGGGGCGCGGTGGATGCGGAGGGTTATCGACTTGAGATCGGGCGTGACCTGCTGGGCCAGCTCGCTCGTGGGGAGCGCCAGGGTGTACTCGACGCGGCTCTCGACGACCCTGCCCTGGAGGTAGAGGGGCATGTCGGCGCTGCCACTCCACACGCCCCGGACCTCCACGGACGACTTGAGAAAGGCCTCGACGCCGGCCTTGGGCGTGACCCGGATCACGAGCTTCAGCTGGTCCCCCTCCTTCTTCCGTCCCGCCTCGACCGCGTAGTGATCGTCGCCCTTCTTCTCCTCCTTGTCGAGGGACGCGAATTCAAAGGAGCTCGTCTCGTTGACCATGAGCACGTCGTACCAGCCGCGGAGGCGCTTGAGCGTGTCGCCGGGCGGCACCTCGAGCGCGACCTCCTCCTGGTTCCACCCCTGGAGGACGTTGGTGACGACGACCGGGTCGCCCTCCTTGCGGGGCGGCGCCGGCTCGGCGGGCGGCTCGGGGAGCGCCGCCACGGCCTTCCCACCGGAATCGACCGCGTCGGTGACCCGGGCCTTCACGACGCGGAGAATCCCCGCGTCCGATTCCCACAGGAGCTGGAACGTGAGCCGGAAGCTGCGCGTCTCTCCGGCGCCGAACTCGATCTTCCGGCTCCGGCTCGCGGCCGTGACCTGCACCAGGCAGTGGCGGAAGGAGAACATCCCCACGTTCGCCTGGAACGGGTTGACGGCCAGGCGGGTCCCGTTGAGCATCACCCCGGCCTTGCACTGGCGGCACGCCGCGTCGAGCGCCTCCATGAACGAGGCGTCCTCGATCCGAAGCGTGACGGGGGCGCCGGCCGCGGCGCCGCGGTTGAAGAACGACAGCTCCAGCGCCTCGCCGTGCTTCGCGTTGATCTCGCTGAAGACCGTCAGCGGCGGCTGGTCCTTCGCGTCGATCGAGAGGCGCCGGACCTTCGGGTACCGGCCGCCCATCCGCTCGCGCGCCCGCAGTTCTTCGAGGAGCACGTCGCGGTAGAAGTCGGGCAGCTTCGCGGCCGCGGCCTCGACCGCGGGGCGGGAGGCCGCCGCGAGGTCCGCGAGGCGCGAGACTGCGTCGAACGAGGCGCGGGAATCCTTCTCGCCGACCCGCGCGGCCTGCTTCGCGACATCGTCCTGCAGGGAAAGGAGGGCGGCGAGCGCGATCGTCAGCATCGTGGCCTACTTGAGAGGGAGTCCCTTGAAGTCAAAGGGGATCGCGACCGTTTCGAGGTCCGTCGGGATCGTGAACTCGAGGGCGACGATCTCGAGTCCCTCCGGCAGGGCGAACTCGAGGTCGCAGTCGTACTCGACCTTGCCGGCGTCCTCGTCAACGTCCTCCTCGACCCAGCCCGAGGCGTGGTGGAGCGCGCCCTTGCTATCGATGAGCCTGAAGCCGCTCGCGCGGATGGGCAGCTTCTCCCGCAGGCTCGTCGACTCGATGTGGACGCGGACCTCGGCGTCGTCGTCCCCCTTGTTGAATCGCTTGATCATGACGGTGAGCGCGCCCGACTTTTGAGGCTTGCCCACCAGCGACGCGGGCTTCTCGAAGAGCGCCAGCCGCTTGGATTCGAGCACGTACTCCAGCTGGACGGAGCCCTTGAGGCGATCGAGCTTCGCGGCCTTGTCGTGGAGCGTCGCGTTCTGCGAGAAGGCGATCGCCCTGAAGAGGTGCTCGGGGTCCATCGCCTCCTCCTCGTTGAAGGTGAAGGTCGGTCCCCCGCCCGCGTCCCGGACGACGAGGTTCGTGCCCTGGTCGTCCACGAACTCGTCGACGAGGAGGGCCTGGCGCGGGACGAACGCGCCCTTTGTCCAGGCAACGCCGCCCTCGAGCGACACGGAGGGCATCGCCCGCCCGGCCTGGTGCCGGTGCTCCGAGGTGAGTCGCTCGAAGTAGACGACCTGGTTGCCGCGGAAGACCTTGGGGAGGTCGCGGTAGGGCCGCTTGGAGACGATGATCTCCTTCTCCTTCACCTCCCACATCACACCGCCGTGGGTCTTGCAGAGGCGGTCGAGCGCCTCCCAGAATCCCGTCTTGTCGAGCGAGAGCGTGACCTTGTCGGCGGGCAGGTCCTTGAAGACGATCGGCTGGCCGGTCGACATCCGGATCTCCTCGAGCACTTCGGAGAGCGGCTTCTCCTTCGCGTCGATCGTGACGAGGACCGGCGGGCCGACGGCGCGGCTGCGCTTCACGTTGCGCTCGATCTTCTTGACCGCCTCGTCGAGCCGGAGCTTGGCGTCGCCGTTCGCCTTCTTGAGCTCGTCGCGGATCGCGTCGAGCGCGGGGGTGCCGAGCGCGATGAGGCCCGCGACGGCGTCGTCGACGGCCTGGATCTCGTCGGACTGGAGCTGCTCGACGAACGCGCGGACGCGTTTCTGGAGTCCGTCGTCCTGCGCCGGTGCGAGCAGGAGGAGAAGCGGGAGTAGCACGTTCATCTATTTATAAGACGCGGCGGTCGCGTCCCGGACCAACAATAGCACGAAAGTCAGGCGCCCGGGGCACGGTCCATGAGGAAAGCGCGGGCGGGGGCTCCCTCGGCGCCCACCATCCGAAGCGGGCCGCAGAAGAGGAAATAGTCGCCCGGCGTGATGTCGGCCAGCCAGAGCCCCTCGAGAATCGTGATGCCCGCCTGGAGGAGCGCATGGTGCGCGGGGTGGGTCTTGTGCCCGAACTGCTCGATGCCGAGGCCGTCGGTGCCGACGAGGCGGATCTTCTTCTCGACCAGGAACTGCGCGCCGGGGCCGGTCAGGTAGACGTACGTCTCGTCAAACGTCGTCGAGGTCTTCCAATGCTCGGAGTTCCGGGTGCGGAAGAGGACGCGCTCGACGCCCGTCCAGTCGAATTTCTCGAGGTCGGGCCGGTCGATGCGGTCGAGGCCCGGGAAATGGAGGAGCCGGGCGGGTCCGACCAGGTTCTCGAGCGGGATCACGTCGACCGTGAAGCCATCTTTCTCGAAGTGCGCGGGCGCGTCGAGGTGGGTCCCGCAGTGGGCGCCCATCTCGAGGCGCGACTGGTTGCACGGCGCGCCCTTGGCGAGTTCGTGGGTGATGGGCCGCCGGAACGGCGGGTTGCCCGCATAGACGGGCATCCCCTCGCGGAGCGGCATCGAGATGTCGTGGATCACGGCGTCAGTACCGCCTTGATGTAGCCGCCCTCGTGCATGCCGTCGAAGCAGTCCTTCCAGCCGTCGATCTTGGAGACCTTGCTCAGGTAGGGCCGTGGGTCGAGCTGCCCAGAGCCAAGCATCGCGAGCACGCGCTCCCAGACGGCCCACGTGTGGCTGAAGCTGCCCTGGAGCGTCACCGCCTTCTTGACGAGCGGGTCCATCGAGAAGTCCATGGGCTGCGGGCCCCAGCCGACCTTCGAGATGTGGCCCGCCGGGCGGACCCAGTCGAGGGCGTTCTTGAGCGAGACCGACGCGCCGGTCGAGTCGATGATCACGTCGGCGCCCAGCCCGTCGCCCATCCCGGCGAGGATCTGCTTCATGTCCTCCTTCTGGGTGTCGACGGCGTGGGTGGCGCCGGCCTTGAGACCGATCTCCATGCGCCCCTTGTCGCGGGTGATACCGGCGAGGATGACGCGGCCGGCGCCCGAGAGGCGGGCCATGGTCGCGCAGAGGAGGCCGATCGGCCCGGGGCCGATGACGATCGCAGTGTCACCGGGCCGGATCCGCGCGTTGACGACCGTGGCCTGGTAGGCCACGCAGCACGGCTCGGTCATCGCGGCGATTTCAAAGGAGACGTTTTTCGGGATCCGGTGGAGGAGTCGCGAGGGCACCTTGACGTATTCCGCCATCGCGCCGTTCAGGTCGTAACCGAAGCCGCGGCGGGAAGGGTCGAGGTTGTACATCCCCTGCCTCGTGAGAGGGCAGTCGAGGTCGATCTCGGCCGCGGTCTCGCTGGCCACGCGGTCGCCCTCTTTGAACCCCTTGACGGCCGGGCCGATCGCGGCGATTTCGCCGCAGAACTCGTGGCCGAGGATGACGGGCACGCGGACGGACCAGGACTGCGTGTTGTGGTACTGGTGGACGTCGCTCCCGCAGACGCCGACGCCGCGGACGCGGAGGAGGACTTCGTTGTCCGCGATCTCCGGCACGGGCAGGTCCCGGAGCTCGACCGCGCCCTTCTTCATCTCGTACTGCACGACCGCGGGCATCTTTGTCGGCATGGCTATCGTCCCTTCACTCGATCCACGAAGCTCTTGATGGTCGCGAACAGCTTGTCGGCATCGGCGCCGGGCTTCAGCTCGTAGTCGGCCACCGCGAGCGGCGCGCCGATCACGACCAGCGACGCCCCAAGCGCGGGGCACTGCGCCGCCTGGTCGATCGAAAGCCCCCCCACCGCCTGCAGGGGGATCTTGACCGCCGCACGGACTTTTTTCAAGTCGTCGAGGGGCGACTTCCCCTTCTCCCAGTGACGCTCGTCGAGGCCCGTGTGGATGATGACGACGTCGACCCCCATCGCCTCCATCTTCTTCGCCATCGCGATCTTGTCGGGGCAGAGCATGATGTCGCCCATGACGTAGCGGTCGAACTCCTTCGCCGCCCGCACCGCCTCGCGAATCGTGTGCTCGTGCGCCTGGCCCATCACGACCACGAACGACGCGCCGTTCCGGTACATCATCTCGGCCTCGAGGTAGCCGGCGTCCATCGTCTTGAGATCCGCGATGATCGGGTGGTCGGGGTACTTCTTGTGGAGCTGGGCGACGGCGTGCAGGCCCTCTCCAAGAATCAGCGGCGTCCCGACCTCCAGCCAGTCGACGCCCGCCTTGACCGCGATCTCGGCCGTCGGCAGCGCATCGGCCATCGTCTGCAGGTCGAGCGAGAGCTGGACCTTCGGCGCGCCGTCGAGCAGGTTCTTCCTCGCCACTAGGTCACCCCCGTCTTTTGAGGCGGGCCGAGCGGCCCGGTCGGAAACTGTTCGAGCTCGATCACCTGGCCGCTGAACGCCGCGGCCTTGTCGGACGCGAGGAAAAGCGCGACTTCCGCGACCTCGGAAGGCTTGAGGATCCGCCCGAGCGGCCAGCCCTTCCCCTCCCGGTCGATGAAGTCCGCGGCATGGCCGAGCCGCTTCATCATCGTGCGCTCGCCTTCCGAGTCCATCCAGCCGACGTTCAGGCAGTAGACGCGGACGCGGTCGAACTTCAGGGTGTGCGCGAGGTTGCGCGACGCGGTCTGGAGCGCGCCTTTCGTCGCGGCATAGACCAGGAGCTTCGGCTCGCCCATGAAGGAGTTCACGCTCCCGATGTTGACGATGACCCCCTTCCGCTTCCGGAGCGACCCGATCGCGTACTGCGCCAGAAGGAG
>JBGPCZ010000019.1:0-50509 GCA_041482015.1 Planctomycetota bacterium
AAAAAAAATTTGGGGGGGTTTTGGGCAAAAACCCGGGGTCCCCCCCCCCCCGGGGTTTTGGGGGGGGGGGGGGGGGGGGGGGGGGGGGGGCGTATAGGGGGGGGGGGACGCCGCCGGGTTTTCAATCACGTCCGCCGGATTCTACCTGCCCGACTCGGAGCAAGTCAAACCGGACAAAACAGACCGTCTGCTTTGTCCGGAATCCGGAACTTTCCTCCGCCCCATCGGAAGCAACTTCCCAGCCGGGGCAGCCGATTCTCGGTTTCCCCCCGGGGGAACGCGTTTGGCACGGGGATTGCTTTTCCCGCCCCCCGCATGAGCCTCGAAGAGTGTCTCCGGAGCGAACTGGCCGCCGTCGTCGCCGTCGTCGACGAGGCCGCGCCCCGCATCGCCGACCGCCGTCCCTGGTGGCTTCGGCTCGCCACGGTCCTTGCGGGAGTGATCCTCTGATGGGGAGCTACGGGATCTACACCTCCGGCCTCGGGGCGATGGGGCAGTCCGTCAAGATCGACCAGATCGCCAACAACCTCGCCAACGTCGCGACCCCCGGCTTCCGGCGCGACCACCTCAGCTTCCGCGAGCGGCTCGTCGAGGCCCTCGAGGACCAGCCGGATCTCCAGTACTACAATGCGCAGGTCCACCGGAACGGCGGCGCGCCTTTCATCGACCAGGTGACCTTTGATCGCGAGGGGGGCGGGTACTCGCAGACCCACCGTCCGCTCGATCTCGCCATCGTCGGCCAGGGCTTCTTCGCCGTCCGCGACCTCAAGACCGGCTCGACCTACTACACCCGCGCCGGGAACTTCAGCCTGGGTGGGGATGGCCGCATTCTCACCGCCGACGGACGCTACCAGCTCGTTTCCGACGACGGACGCGGGCTCGCCATGGACCCCGGCGCCGGCGGGGAGCTCCGGGTGCGCGACGACGGCACACTCTTCCAGGGGCAGAACGAGATCGGCAAGGCGAGCGTCGTCGACTTCGACAACTACGCGCGGCTCCACAAGCGCGGCGACAACCTGTTCGAGAACGCGGGCGCTTCCGCCGCGCCCCCCGCGGGCCTCCAGGTCGCCCAGGGCACTCTGGAGCAGTCCTCCGTCAACCCCGTCACCGAGATGGTGGAGATGATCAAGGCCCTCCGCTCCCTCGAGTCCAACCTGCAGATGATCCGGTTCCAGGACAGCGTCCTGGACCGTTCCGTGAACGACTTGGGCAGGCCTCAAAGGTAGAAAAAGGTAGAAAAAAGTAGGAGCTGAACGATGACCCTCCGCGCCCTCTCGATCGCCGCGACCGGCGGTCACGCCCTGATGAACCAGATCGACACGATCGCAAACAACCTCGCGAACGTGAACACGACCGCGTTCAAGAAGTCCCGCGCGAACTTCGCCGACCTCTTCTACCAGCAGGTCCAGCGCGCCGGCTTCGGTGAACCCGGCCGCTCCCAGAGCCCCACGGGCACCTTCTTCGGCTCGGGCGTCCGCCTGGCGTCGACCGAGAAACTCTTCTCCCAGGGCACGCTCCAGAGCACCCAGCGTGACCTCGACCTGGCCATCGACGGCGATGGGTTCTTCCGGGTCATCCTCCCCGACAGCACGACCGCCTTCACGCGCGCGGGCAACCTGAACGTCGACTCCCAGGGCAACCTCGTCACTTCCGACGGGTTCCGCGTCGACCCCCAGATCACGGTTTCCCAGAACTTCACGCGCATCTTCATCGACCAGACCGGCCTCATCCAGGGATTCGATCCCCAGCAGCCCCAGACCCTCCAGTCGATCGGGCAGATTGAAATCACCCGCTTCATCAACCCGTCGGGCCTCGAGGCGGTGGGACAGAACCTTTATCGCGAGACGCCCGCGGCGGGAGACCGGATCGACGGACAGCCGTCGCAGGGGCAGGGCCTCGGCTCGATCCGCCAGGGGTTCCTCGAGGAGTCGAACGTCGACGTCATCAAGGAACTGGTCGACCTCATCACCGCCCAGCGCGCCTTCGAGGTGAACTCGAAGAGCATCCAGACGGCCGACGACATCCTCCAGAACATCAACAACCTCAGGAGATAGCGTGACGCTCGCGATCCTCGTCCTGTCGATTCTCGCCGGCGGCGACACCGTCGTCCTCAAGGAGAAGGCGAAGGTCAGCGGCCGCTACGTGCGCCTCGCCGACCTCGTGGACGCCGACCGCACGGGCGACGCCGCCCGGGCGCAGGCCGCGGAAATCTACCTCGGCCGCTCGCCCGAGGAGGGCCAGGCGCGCGTCGTCACGCTCGACGAGATCCGCCGCGAGCTGGAGCGGCGCGGCGTCGACCCCGACGCGTTTACGTTCGTCGGCCGCGAGGTCGAGGTGACCCGCAGCGGCGAGGGGCCGCTGGACGCGCTCCGCCGGGCGATCGCGTTCGAGATCAAGAGGCACGTCCTCGAGCTGAACGCCGGCGGTCGCGCCGACGAGACGGTGATCCGCCTCCTCAGCCTCCATCCCGAGAACGTCTCCCCGGATTGCGACATCGCGGAGATCCGGGCGCGCGGCGCGTCGGACTTCACCGTCGTCCTGGTCGACCCTTCGAAGAAGAGGATCGAGGTCGAGGTCGTGGCGCGGGTCCTGCGGACGCGCGACATCGCGTTCGCCGCCCGCGAGATCAACCCCGGAAAGACGGTCGAGCGCGCCGACCTCGAGCTGCGGCGCGTCGAGAGCTCCGACGACGAGTCCGCCTCGGGCGAGCTTGTCACGCTCGTCGGCGCAACGGCCACCGTTCGCATCCGCAAGGGCGCGAAGGTCTCGCTCTCCGATCTCAAGCTCAAGGCCGTGGTCCGAAAAGGCGATATTGTCCGGGCGTGCTCGTCGACGTACGAGGTCGACGCCCGCGCGCTGGAAGACGGGGCCCCGGCGCAGGAGATTTCCCTGGAGTTCGTGACGTCGAAGAACCGCCTCCGCGCGAAGGTGGCCGGCTCGGCCCGCGTGGAGGTCGTGGAGGTGGGGAAGTGAAGCGTTTCCTGACGATCCTCGTCGCGCTCCTGGGGACGGCCGGCGCCGCGTGGGCGCAGTCGCTCCTCGAGCAGACCTCGCAGGGGACGGTCGCGGGCTCCGGTCCCTACGACGCGCCCAAGCGGCTCCCGTTCAAGAAGCACGACCACCTCCAGATCGTGGTGCAGGAGAGGACGCACGCGTTGAGCACGACGCAGCTGCAGACCGACCGCCGCTCGCGGTGGGACACGGAACTGCAGAACTGGATCAAGTTCAACGGCAACAAGGGTCTCCCGACGCTGGACGCGGCCGGGCTGACGAACAAGCCGGCGATCAACCTGGACGCCCGGTTCCGCGAGGACAACCTCGGCCGTACGGGCCGCGAGTTCGACCTCACCTTCACGATCATGTCGGAGGTGATCGACGTGCGGCCCAACGGCACGCTCGTCATCCAGTCGACCAAGCGCCGCAAGGTGAACGCCGACGTGGAGATCATCAAGCTGACGGGCGAGGTCGCCCCGCAGTCGATCGTCGGCGACAAGGTGCGCTCCGACAGCGTGGTGAACCTGAGCATCGTGTACGAAGGCGACGGCTCGGTGAGCGACGTGGCGAAGCCCGGCATCCTGGGGTGGATCCTCGGGAAGTTCTGGCCCTTCTGACCGGCGCAGTCCCTGTTCTTTTGAAACTGGAAACCAGGCGCGAGTCCTCCACCCGGGGGATGGTTCGATGGAGCTCGCGCCCCCCTAGTTGAGAAGGGTGAAGTCCCGGCCCGCGAGAGCGGAGGGACCCAACCTCTTTCATAACCCCTCTCCGGAGCCCTGGGGGCCGGGTGGACGTATGTCCACCCGGTTCCCGGGAACTTAAAAGGAGAGGGGGAGATCCAGAGGAGATGAAGTGATGGGCCGCAGGGTGATCCTGGTGGTCGCGTTCTCGATGATGGCCGCGGCGGCGGCCTTCGCGCAGTCAATGAAGGACTTCGTTGAGGTCGAGGGCGCGCGGGCCAACAAGATCCGCGGCTACGGCATCGTCACCGGGCTCGCCGGGAACGGCGACAGCCCCAAGGGCGAATCCGCGCGCGTCCTCCGCAACATGCTTCAGAACCTGATCCCACCCGAGTCGGCCGTGATGGAGATCAACGCGCGCAACGCCGCCATCGTCATGGTCACGGCGGAGATCGCCCCCTTTCAAAAGAAGGGCACACGGCTGGACGTGACCATCTCGGCCGTGGGCGACTGCAAGTCGCTCTCGGGCGGCGAGCTCCAGCTGACCGACCTCCGCGGTCCGATGGGGCGGCAGGATCCGGTGATCTACGCCCTCGCGAGCGGCCGGCTCATCCTCCAGGGCGATCCCCGGAAGAACAACCCCACGACGGCCACGATCCCCGGCTCGGCGATCGTCGAGAAGGAGCTCGTCCACGCGTTCGTCAAGGACGTCCAGATCGAGACGGGGAAGAAGGCCGAGACACGCAAGGCCTTCACGCTTCTCCTCAAGAAGCCCGACGCCACGGTGGCCAGCGAGCTCACCGTGCAGGTCAACGCCACCGCGGTGGTCAGCGCGGAAGGCCGGAGGCTCAACGTGGCCCGCGCGATCGACGGCGGCTCAATCGAGGTCCGCATCCCGACGGTGGCCGAGTACCGCGAGGTGACCGGCTCGGCCCCGCCCGTGGACTTCGAGCAGGAACCCATCCGCTGGCTCGAGAAGATCCTGAACAGGCCCGTCAGCTTCCTCGGCGTGGAGTCGGCGGCGGTCGTCATCAACGACGCCACCAAGGCGATCTCGTGGACCGGCGACGTGCGCCTCCGCGAGGGGACGATCCTGCTGCCCCCCCCCGTCCAGGGCGGACGCCCGAGCGTCTTCCACGCGAAGGACGGGCAGCGCCTCTCGGAGTTCATGGAGAAGAATGCCGCGGCGCTTTCGGACCAGCAGCTCGTGGACGCGATCAAGGCGCTCCACGGTGCGGGGCTCATCAAGGCGGAGGTCAGGTCGCAGTGATCGACACCTCGCTCATCACCCCGTCCTGGCTCGCGGACGCGAAGTCCCCGCAGGCGGCCAAGGCCGCGGAGGGCACGGCCGTCAAGGGCGAGGCAGAGCTTCGGAAAATCGCCTCCGACTTCGAGTCGCTCTTCTCCCAGATGCTCCTGTCATCGATGCGGAAGACCGTCCAGAAGAGCCCGCTCTTCCACGCGGGGCGGGGCGAGGAGGTGTTCTCCGAGCTGCTCGACAACCACTACGCCGAGGCGGTCTCGAAGAAGGGCAAGGGCCTTGGCATCGCGGACATGATCGTGAAAAAATATGCCGCGCACGTGAAGGCCCAGGAGGACCAGAAAGGCCGGAAGCTCGACACGGGCGCGTCGCCCGTCAAGGGTGCCGCCGCGGTGACGCCGGCGGCCGAGGTGAAACGCCATGATTGAGGTCCTGAAGGTCCTCGAGGAGTCCCTGGCCGGCGAGGTCCGCCTCGAGCGGGAGCTCCTGGAGACCGGCGCGCGCAAGCGCGACGCGCTCGTCTCCCTCGACCTGCGCGAGGTGGAGCAGGCGACGTCGCGCGAGCACAACCTCCTGGTGGCGCTCGCCGGGACCGCCGAGAACCGGATGAGGCGGACCGCCGACGCGGCCCGGCTCCTCGGGCTCACGGAGGCGGAGGCGTCCGTCACCCGCGTGGCGCACCGCGCGGGCGAGCCCTTCTGCGCGACGCTCCTCTCCCTGGCGGAGGAGCTCCGTCGCACGCTTCGCGACGTGTCGCGGGTGAACACCACGAACCGCCGCCTGGCCGAGCAGTCCATCGGCCATGTCCGGCGCTTCTTCCAGGTGCTCAGCGGGCAGGAGGTCGAGGTGACCTATACGCGCCGCGGGATGGGCCAGCGGCCGGAGATCCAGAAGATCATGATCGACCAGGTGGTCTAGTTGGGGCTCTTCTCCCTATGACGCTCTTCTCATCGCTGAACACCGGGCTGACCGGCCTCCAGGCCATGATGTCGGCGCTCCAGACCACGGGGCACAACATCTCGAACGCGTCGACGCCGGGGTTCTCGAGGCAGCGCGTGGATCTTCAGGCCTCGCAGCCCCTCAACCTTCCCCGCTTCCAGGTCGGCCGGGGCGTGACGCTTGAGGGAGTCCAGCGGATCGTCGACCAGGGCGTGGAGCAGCGGCTCCGCGACTCGCAGGCCTCGCTCTCCAGCCTGGGCGCGCAGAAGGACACGCTCGACCAGCTGGAAGCCCTCTTCGGCGCGCTCTCGGGGAGCGACCTGGGCGCGCAGCTCAGCAGCCTCTTCAACTCGATCCAGGACTTCTCGCTCAATCCCGAGGACCTCTCGACGCGACGCGAGGTGCTGGGCAATGCCGCCACGCTCGCCCAAAGCCTGAACTTCCTCGACACGCGGATCCGCACGTCCCGGACGCAGCTCAACGAGGACGTGAAGACCACCGTGGGCGACATCAACAAGATCGCCCACGAGCTGGCCGACATCAACCAGCAGATCGTCGCGGCGGAGCACTCCGGTCTCGACAACGGCGCTGCGAACGACCTCCGCGACCGCCGTGACCAGCTCCTCCAAGACCTGAGCAACCTGGTCAAGGTGACGGCCGTCGAGAGCTCCAACGGCGACGTGAACGTCCTCGCCGGCAGCGCCTTCCTCGTGTTCGGCTCGCAGGCCTTCGACATCACCACGAAGGAGTCGGCGGACAACGGGGTCATCGTCGACACTCCGGTCTTCACCAACCAGGCGGCGCCCGTCGCGGTCGAGGGCGGAAAGCTCCAGGGGCTTCTCCAGGGCCGCGACGGGGTCCTCGGCCAGGCGGGCCGCGACCTCAACGTCCTCGCCCACGCGATCGCGTTCGAGTTCAACCGCGTGCAGTCGACCGGCCAGGGTCTCCAGCGGTTCAGCGACCTCACGAGCCTCCAGTCGGTCCAGGACGTCTCGACCGAGCTGGCGCTCGAGGGGAAGGCCACGTCGGCCTCGACGCCCGACACGCTGACCGATTCGTCGCTGGTCGGCGCCGCCGACCCGACGGGGCGCTCGATCCAGGTCCTTTCCGGGCAGAACTCGCTCGAGACGCGCCTGATCACCGGGTTCGATGGAGTCACCGGCACGATCTTTCTAGACCGGGCCATGCCCAAGCCTCTGGCGATTGGGGACCGCTACCAGATCAAGGAACTGCCCTTCCCGGTGGTGAACGGAAGCTTCGACGTCGTCGTGACCAACGAGGTCACCGGCCTCCAGCAGACGTCGACCGTGACGATCGACCTCGACCGGATCGGCGCGGACACCACGTGGAACGACGTCGTCGCGCAGCTCAACGCGATCCCGAACCTGTCGGCCCAGCTGACGCCGGACAACCACATCCAGATCCGAAGCGCCTCGAACGACATCCGCTTCAGCTTTGCCGCCGACACGAGCGGGTTTCTGGCGGCGGCGGGGCTGAACTCCTTCTTCACGGGATCGACCGCCGGGGACGTTGCGGTCAACGACGCGCTCAACGTGAATCCCCAACTCCTTTCGGGGGCCCAGACGAACCGGACGGGCGACAACTCGAACGCGTTGGCATTCGCGGCGCTGCGCGACCTGGCGTCGATCGATGGCGGCTCGACGTTCGAGAACTTCTACCAGGGGATCGTCGGCGGGATCGGCGTCCAGGCCGGCGAGTTCAAGGACCGGTTCGACACGCAGTCGTCCCTGGCCCAGCAGCTGCAGAACCAGCGCGAGCGGATCTCCGGGGTGAACATCGACGAGGAGGCCGTGAGCATGATCGAGTTTCAGAGGGCGTTCCAGGCCTCCGCCCGGTTCATCGGGGTGATCGACGACCTTTTGAACACGCTGATCAGCGCGGTCTGACGGATCCGGGTCAAGATTTCGCGGCGATCGCGCCGAGGTAATACGGGGTGGGGATGATATGGTGAACTTCGGCTCTCCGTTCGCGAGCAGCACGTTTTCGCGAGTCTCGTCGGTCCTGGCGCGGAACGTCGTCCTCGCGAACCTGACGCGCAACCAGCAGGATCTGCTGAGGCTCCAGGAGGAGCTCTCGAGCGGCCTCCTCATCAACCGCCCCTCCGACGACCCGACGGGCGCCGGCCGGGTCATGAGCTACATCGCCTCCCTCTCGAGAAACGACACCTTCCAGAAGAACATCAAGGAGGCGACGGGCCGGCTGGCGATGTCCGACGGCTCGCTTTCGAGCGCGACCGACGCCCTCGTCCAGGCCCAGCAGATCTTCCAGGACCAGCGGGGCGGGGCGGCCGACGCGCAATCCCGCGCGCAGGCCGCGACCCAGGTGGACCTGCTGCTCCAGGATGCGGTGCGGCAGGCGAATGCCCGCTTCGAGGGCCGCTCCCTCTTCGGCGGGAGCCGGACCGGCGTCGATCCATTCCAGATCCAGGGGGACGCGGTCGTCTTCAACGGCAATCTCGACCGGCTGCAGGCGGATATCTCCGACGGCATCCGCATGGTCACGAACGTCACGGGGGACGCGTGGGGCGGGCTCTCCGACGAGATCCGAGGCCTCGACCCGGCCACGATGCTGCCGATTGATCTCAATCCCCGCGCGTCGCTCAACACGCGGCTCACGGACCTGAACGCGGGTCGCGGCGTGGCGCTCGGCTCGATCTCGATCACGGTGGGCGCGGTGACCACCAACGTCGATCTCCGGACCGCGAAGACGGTTGGGGACGTCCGGGATCTGATCACCGACGCCGGAACGGGAGTGACCGCGACCTTCAACGCCGCGACGAACACCCTGGACTTCACTTCCGCTTCCCCTTTTTCGATCCAGGACGTCTCCAACGGCACGACGGCGCAGGACCTGGGGATCGACGTGTCGGGTCCCGGCGGCCCGGCGGTGTCGAGCGCCCCCTTTGACCCGGTGCTGGCGAAGGACACGGCGCTCGGCGATCTGTTCGGGGGGAGTCCGGCGCTGGATTCGAGCGGCCTCGTGATCACGAACAAGACCGCGGGCCAGACGTTCACGTCGACGATCGGGTCTTCCGTGTTCGGCGCTGCGAACACCGTCGAGGACGTGCTGAATGCGATCAACGCCTCGGGCACGCACGTCCACGCGCAGCTCAACGCGCAGGGGACGGGGATCGACGTCGTCTCGACCCTCTCGGGAGGACGCCTCACGATCGCGGAGAACGGCGGCACGACGGCCACGCAGCTCGGGCTCCTTTCGACGTTCGCCCGGGCGCGGATCGCCGACTTGAACAACGGACTCGGCGTCGACACGATCGCGGGCGCGGACCTCAAGATCACACGCAAGGACGGGACGACAGTGCTGTTCGACGTGGACAATGCGCAGACGGTGCAGGACCTCGTGAAGACGATCGATGCGGATCCGGGTCTGACGGCCACGATTTCAGGCAGCTCGATCACGATCACAGACACGACCGGCGGGGCGGGCTCGCTCACGATCGAGAACGTGGGAGCGGGCTTTGCGGCGACGCAGCTCGGGATCGCCGGCAGCGTGCCCGGGACGACGATCGCGGGGACACCCGTTTCGTTCGCGGGCGTCCAGACGGACGGGATCTTCACGGCGCTCATCCGGCTCCGCGACGCGCTGGCGGCGGACAATGTCGGGGCGATGGACACGGCCTCGCGGCTGGTGGACAGCGCGCGCGAGAAGCTCTCGGACGCTCGCGGCGAGGTGGGCTCGCGGACGTCGAGCCTCGAGATGACGCAGAACCGGCTCGACCTGGAGAAGACCGAGCTCGAGAAGCTCCGCTCGTCGACCCAGGACGTCGACATGGCCACCGCGGCGACGCAGTTCCAGATCCAGCAGACGGTGCTGCAGGCGTCGCTGGCGGCCGCGGCTCGGATCCTGCAGACCACGCTGCTCAACTACCTGCCGCTGCAATGAAGATCCAGACGACGCGGTTCGGCGAGATCGAGGTCGCCGACGACCGGCTGATCGCCTTTCCAGAAGGGATCCTGGGTTTCCCGAGCTTCCACCGCTACGCGCTGCTGGACCATGCCAAGGGCGGGCCCTTCCGCTGGCTGCAGTGCATGGACGACGGATCCGTGGCGTTCGTCGTCGCAGATCCGTGGCTTTTCTTCGCGGACTACCGGGTGAACGCGAGGCCCGAGGACCTGGAGCCGGTCAAGCTCGCGAGCGTCGAGACGGCGGGCGTGCTGGTGATCATGACGATCCGCCGCGACGCGGGGGAGATCACGGCGAACCTGCAGGGGCCGCTCGTGATGAACGCGGAGGCGCGGTTGGGGCGACAGCTCGTGCTGAACGATCCGGGGCTGACGCCGCGGCACAAGATCCTCGTGGGGGCGAAGTAGATGCTCGTCCTCACGCGGGCGGTGAACGAGGCCATCATGATCGGGGACCAGATCGAGGTCACGATCGTGGAGGTGAAGGGGGGGAAGGTGAGGATCGGCATTGCGGCGCCTCCGTCGGTGCGGGTGCACCGGAAGGAGGTTTACCTGGCGATTCAGCAGGCGAACGTCGAGGCCGCGCAGGCGGCGCCCGACGCGCTGGACGACCTGGCGAAGAGGATCGGGGATCCGAAGAAGAAGAAGGGGGAAGGAACGTGAAAGCGACGAAGCATTCGAGGATGGCGCTCCTGGAGACGGACCGCGCGCTGGGCTGCGCGGCGGACCTGCTGTTGGGGATGCACCGGGCGATTGCCGGCGACCACGACCGGTCATTGAAGCGGGTGAAGGTCGAGAACGCGTTGGACCAGCTGCGCGGGCTGGTCTCCTCCGACGTGTGGAGTCCCACGCTGGGCGCGGTGCTGGCGGGTCGCGGCGACCACCTGGTCGACGGTGCCTATGCCGGGGACGCGCTCGTGCAGGCGCTGGACGAGCTGACGCAGCGGCGGAACGCGCTCTGCGCGCAGCTGCTGTCCTGACGGATTTCCTCAAGCCCGCAGGGCGATCCCGTCGATAGGCACCTCTGGGTTCGCATGAAGTTCACTCTTCATTGAGATCCCCCGGGAGACCCCGATCCGTTCCGAAAGGGCGGGTCGGGGTTGCTCCCGGATTACCCAGGGCCGGGTCGAGGGGCACCCA
This sequence comes from Planctomycetota bacterium, assembly GCA_041482015.1. Classification (GTDB taxonomy): domain Bacteria; phylum Planctomycetota; class MHYJ01; order MHYJ01; family JACPRB01; genus JACQFK01. The sequence continues at coordinate 10,956 of JBGPCZ010000019.1, forward strand.
CTCACCCACAATCGTCGGCGTCCGACATTTTTGTCCCCACCCTCCGTTCATCCCATTGCAACCCCATTGATTCCTGCAGGATCCAGGATTGGCGCGCTCTTTGCAGGATAGGGGCGAGGCTATGAATCCGTCCAAGCTGAATCTGTTGCGCCGGGATCGCGATTTTCTCCCACCGCACATATTAAATGCTATACTTTCCCAGTCTTTGGGGTGGGGAGGTGCGATGCAGCATTGATCCGCCCGCTTGAAATAGCGGGGTGTCGTGGCATGCCCCCAAGGCGTGCTGCGTTGTGGGAAGTTGTGAGAAAAAGTTAGGGGCGCGGCCAAGGATGGCCGCCGCTCGAATCATGGAGGATTCAGATGGGTCTCAGAATCAACACCAACACCTCCTCCTTGGAGGCGTTGCGCAACCTGCACCTCAGCGATCGTGCACAACAGCAATCCTTGCTACGGCTCTCGTCCGGCCTCCGCATCAACAGTGGCGCCGACGATCCGTCGGGTCTCGTCATTTCGGAGCGGCTGCGCGCCCAGATCGCGGCCCTCAAGCAGGACTCGGCGAATTCGCAGAACGCGACCAACCTGGTGTCGACGGCGGACGCGTCGCTCCAGAAGGTGAGCGATCTCCTCAACGAGATCCAGAGGTCCGTCCAGTTCGCCCTGAACACGGGCGGCGCAAGCCCCGAGCAGATCGCCGCCGAGCAGGACTCGGTGGACCAGGCGGTCCAGGGCATCAACCGGGTTTCCGCGACCACCCGCTACGGCGACCGGGCGCTGCTGAACGGCGCGTCCGCGTACAAGGTCGCGTCGCCCGGAATCCCCGTTAGCGGTGGATTCCAGCTCTACAACGATCTGAACCTGAAGAGCATCAGCTTCGTGCCGGGCGCGACATCCCGGAACTTGGCAATCACGAACATCGCGATCGCGCTCGGGACGGGGGCCGTTGCCCATGCCGGCCGTGGCTCCGTGCTGATTACCGATAATACCGCCGTCACGACGACCCTGCGGATCAGCGGGTCGCGCGGAACAGCCGATGTGACGGTGGCCGCCTCCGCCGTCGCGGACACCATCGGAGCCGCCATCAACACGGTCGCTGACAGGACCGGAGTCGTTTATGACACGGCCAGCAACTCGGCGGTGACGGCTAATATCGGGAGCTCCGAGTTTACTTCCGTGCAGGTGATCGGCGGCGCCCTGACCGGCGGTGGGCTGACGACGGTGGGAGCCGCCGCTTCCGGCGTGGGGACCGACGCTACTCTGAGCTTTGAAGGCGTGACCTATACGGCGAAGGGCCTGAGTTTCAGCATCAACTCGCCGGATGCGAACTTCGAGTTCAACCTGAATCCGGACCTCACTCCGATTACCGCAGTAGCTCCCCTTTCGATCGCGGCCCCGGCCGCCCTGACCGTCCAGAACACCGGCTTGGCGTTCCAGCTTCGGGAACAGGCGACCAGCGCCGACCGCATGTCCATCGGCATCGACAGCATGACGTCGGCCAGTCTCGGCTTGGACCGATTCGGTGACGTCATCTCGAGTGCTCTCCAAGGATCCCCCGTCAATGAGGGTGGGTTCCTGAGCTCCTTGATGACGGGGGCCGGAAATGACCTCACCCAGAACGCGGCCAACGCGTTGAACATCGTGAACGCGGCCGCCAGCAAGGTCGCGACGACTCGCGGCTTCCTGGGCGCGGCCGTCGCGTTCAACTTGCAGCCCAACATCGATTCGATCGAAGTGGCGACGCAGAACCTGTCGTCGTCCCTGTCGAGCCTGCGCGACCTCGACTTCGCCGAGGAGACTGCGAACTTCACGCGGACGCAGATCCTCTTCCAGTCGGGCATCGCGGCCCTGGCATCGGCCCGGACGATCCCGCAGGCGGTCCTGCAGCTCCTCGGACGTTAGGGCGAGTTTGACCCGCGGGGGCCGCCCTGCAAGGATGCGGGGCGGCCCCTTCAGGGCCTCAAGTCGGCCGGGGATCCTGGCCGATAGACGATTGACAGGGTGGGGTGTCGCACATGGAAGTCAGCCTTCAGGGACCGGTCGTGAGGGCGTACGTCCCTCCGCCTCTCCCTCCACATCCACCGGCAGAGGGGTCCCGGGTCGCTGATCCGAAAGACCTGATGCCCTATCACGCGCCCCAGGATCTCACGGGGGTTTCGCAATCCTCCAAGAAGCCCCAGGAGCCGGACCCGGTGAAACCCAACCTGGAACATCTGAACCGGATGCTGGAGGAGCTGGGGTACGGAGTGAAGTATGGTCTCTACAAGGAAACCGAGGAATTCTACGCGACCGTGACCGATCTTCGAACGGGAGGGGTCGTGAGGCAGATCCCGTCGGAGGAGCTCCTGGAACTCCACCGGCGCCTCTACGTGATGGTGGGAGCCTTCCTCGATGAACACGCGTAGTCCCCAGCGGGAAGGACCGTCATGGTAGGGCCCATCAGCTTCAGCGGCCCCGTCTCGGGGATCGACTACACCTCCATCATCAATAAGATGCTGGAGCTGCAGCGGCAGCCCGAAACAACCCTGAAGACGCAGATCCAGAACGCCACCGACAAGAAGAATGCCCTCTTGGAGCTGAACATCTCCCTCCTCGCCCTCAAGCAGACGACCGACGCCCTCCGCCGTCCAAGTTTTTTCAGCGTCACGAAGGCCTCGTCGAACAATGAATCGGTCGTCGGGGCGACGAGCGACGCCGGCGCGACGCCGGGCACGTACGCCTTCACGGTCCAGCAGCTCGCACAATCGCATCAGATCATTTCCAACGGATTCGCCGACGCCACGACCACGCCGGTCGCGACCGCCGACGGCTCGATCTCGATCAGCCAGGGAGGCGGCGCCCCGGTTTCCATCGCCATCGCCGCCGGGTCGAAGCTCCAGGATATCGCGACGGCCATCAACGCCGCGGGGGTTGACGTCTCGGCCGCGGTGATCAACGATGGATCGACGGGCAGCCCTTACCGCCTGACGCTGACCAGCCGGAAGAGCGGCCTGGTGGGGCAGATGACAATCGACGCCTCCTCGGTCCCCGCACTCTCCTTCACGAGCACGACCGTGGCCCAGGACGCCGTCGTGCTGGCGGGCTCCACGATCGGCGGCGGTCTGCCGGCGACCCTGACGTCGTCCACGAACACGTTGAGCGGGGCAGTCCCGGGTTTGACGTTGTCGCTCAAGGGTACGAGCACGACACCCGTGACGGTCTCGGTCTCGCGCGACACGCAGGCGGTCGTCGACCAGGCCCAACATTTTATCGACAGCTACAACGCCGTGATCCAGAAGATCAAGGAATTCACGTCGTTCGACCCGACCACGTTCAAGACGGGCGTCCTGTTCGGAGACTCCACGGTGAGCCGCGTGGAGCGCGACTTGGGCCGGCTCGTGGTCGACCCCGTGGCTGGGATTCCCTCTTCACAGCTCAACACCCTGGCGTCGGTGGGCATCCGGGTCGGCGACCAAGGCGCGCTCACCTTCGACAGCGCGTTCTTTTCCGGGAAGCTGGAGAGCAGCTTCGACCAGGTCGAGAACCTCTTCACGAAGGCGCGGCCGCTGGACGTGTCTACTCCTCTCAAGGACTTCAGCGGGGGGGCCGGGGTGACGGATGCCCCGGGTGCGGACCTCCGTATCCTGGTCCGGGACGGCTCCCCGTTCGATGTCGATATCGCGGGCGCGAAGACCCTGGGCTCGCTCCTCCTGGCGATCAACAATGCCCCCGGGAACGGAGGGAGGATCACGGCGGAGATCGCTCCCAACGGCTTTTCGATCCGGCTCATCGACACCACCGGCGGGTCGGCGAACCCGCTCGAGGTGCAGAACATCGGGAGCGCGGTGACGGCGTCACAGCTCAAAATCGCCAAGCAGGCGGGTCCGACCGACACGGTTCTCACGGGCGACGTCCTCAGCCTCCCCGGAAGTCCCGGCATCGCGTCCCGGATGAGCGACCGGCTCGATTCCTTCACCGGGTTCGGTGACGGCCTGATCGCCACGCAAACGGGCAACCTGGACCGGTCGATCAGCGCGCGGAACAAGTCGATCGATCAGATCGAGAAACGGGTCTTGCAGTTCCAGGCCACCCTGGTCCGGAGGTTCACGGCGCTGGAGCAGGCGATCGCGAAGTCGCAGAACACCCAGCAGCGGCTGTCACAGCTCCTGGCGAGCCTCTCGGGCCAGGGAAAATGATCCTTCTGAACGGCACGGTCTGAGGAAGCGCCATGGACGCCTCGCACAAGTACCTGGCCGGGAAGGTACTCACCGCGTCGAAGGAAGAGCTCATGCTCATGCTCTTCGATGGTGCGATCCGATTTTCGGGGATCGCCCGGGAGAAACTCCTGGCGCGCGAGTACGAAGCGTCGTGCCAGATGCTCATTCGCGGACAGGACATCATGGTCGAGCTCATGTCGGGCCTCCGGAGGGAGGAACTCGGAGACCGGATTTTCGACAACCTGGTGGGGCTCTACCAGTCGATCAGCAACCGCCTCATGAAGGCGAACGTCAGGCACGATCCTTCGATGATTGACGACGCGGTGAAGCTGCTCTCTCACCTGCGGGAAACATGGTCGCTTTCGATCGAGAAGGATCGGCGGGAGCGCCTGGAATCAATGGCTCCCGCCGCGGCGAGCGGCAGCGGGGGCGGGGGTTCCCGATCGCCGCTTAATCTCGAGGGTTAGATCCCTGCCCGATCCCACCATCCAGCGCAGGCTTGAGGCTCCAGATCCGGTTGGTCCCGCTGCGGTTGGAAGTGAAATAGACGGTTCCGTCGCCCGACCAGACCGGCATCCACTCCGCGGCGGGATGGGTCGTGAGCCGCGTCGCGTGGGAGCCGTCGGCATCGATCGTCCAGATGTCGTCCCCCTCGTGCAGCACGCCCGCGTGAGCCCTGCTCTTTCCCACCGAGGAAAAGACGATGCGACGTCCGTCCGGGGACCAGGAGGGGTTGATCACGGCCCAGTCGTCGCTCGAGAAAACCATCGTCAGGTTCCGCATGCTTCCCGACTCGTACTCTGCCGTCCAGATCGCCCCGAACCAGCCGTCCCGGTGCTTCATCCGCTGGAAAACGATGGTGTTGCCGCGCGGCGACCACTGGGGAAGGAGGCCGTCCACCTCCTCGAACGTATGGGTCTTCCCGGTGGTGAAGTCCAGCACCTTCAGGATCCAATCGCCCGAACCGAAATCTTCCGTGGCGCAGTAGACGAGCTTTTTTCCATCGGGCGACCAGCTGGGATGGAGGCAGTGCATCCCCGGCTCGCTCACGAACTGGACCTTTCCAGGGTCGCCTGCGATGTCGAGGATCCCGATCTCCCACGCGCCCCTCGTGTTGGTGCTGAAGGCCAGGATGCGCGGGTTGATCGGGTTCACCTTGGGGAAGCGCTTGTCCCCCGGAAACGTCGTGAGGCGAACGGAGGTATTGGAACCCACCGTCCTCATGTACAGATCCAGCGTCTCCCCGTGGGAGGAGGAGGCGTAGTACAGAGACCTCCCGTCCGGCGAGATCTCGGGATCCTTGTCCTCCCCCTGCCGGCCCGAAGTGACCTGGGTGACAGGCGACTCCCTTTCCACTTCGGGCGGGAGATTCACCGGACTCGGGGATTGGCAGCCCGCGAGGAGCGCCAGCAGAACGGAGGCGTGGATTCTCATGTCCCTCTCCTGGAAGCGAAAGATCCGCCTCCAAGGTTTCTATCGGCAAAACCGTTGACCCTTCTGAAGGGACCGCCTATATTCCATCCCAATGGAAGTCGTGGTCGACGGCCGGTCGGGCATGAACGCGCCCGAGTCGGGCACGACCTTCCAGTCCATCTTCGAGCAGCAACGCAGGGCCGCCACCTCGCGCCGCCGCGCCGTCGTCTCCTTCGTCCTGGACGGCGAGGCCCTTTCCTCCGAACGCCAGGCCGACCTTTCCGGCCAGCCCCCCGGCTCCTACGGACTCCTCGAGGTCCGCACCGTCGACCCCTTTGAGGTCTCCGTCGGCACGCTCACGGGCCTCCTGGGCCACCTCCGCAACATGGACAAGACCCATGACGAGGCCGCGATCTTCGCCGGCTCCGGCGAGTTCGCCAAGGCGCTCGAGAAGTTCGACGCCTGCTTCCAGGGATGGGACATCCTCATCCGCGCCGTCCGCGACGTCGCCTCCCTCTCCTCCGCCGATCTCCGCACCCTGAAGGCGGGCGGCACGTTCGTCCAGGACCAGATCCGCCTCCTCCAGGACGCGCTCCTGCGCTTCAGCGCCGCGTTCGAGTTCAAGGACGTGATGCGCGTCGCCGACATCGTCCAGAACGAGCTCAAGCCGCGGCTGGCGGACTGGAAGGCCGTCGTCGAGGCGCTCAGCCAGCACGTCGCTCGCCTCTCGGGCGCCGCCCGCTGATGTCCTCCGCCCGGCTCCGCCTCCGCCGGGTCCGCGCCCTCATCCTCGACGTCGACGGCGTGCTTACCGACGGAGGAATGTACTATGGCCCGGCCGGCGAGCCGCTCAAGAAGTTCAACGTGAAAGACGGCATGGGACTCCGCCTTCTCCGCGAGGCGGGGATCGCCGTCGCGTTCATCTCGGGGGAAAGGAGCGGGGCCGTGGCGCGCCGCGCGGCGAAGCTGCGAGTCCGCGACCTGTTCCTCGGCGTGGAGGACAAGCTTCGCGCGCTCGAAAAATTCCTTTCGAGGCGCGGCCTGGCCCCGGAGCAGGCCGCCTACGTGGGCGACGACGTGAACGATCTTCCGCCCATGCGCCGCGTCGGTCTCGCGATCGCCGTGGCCGACGCGGTCCCCGAAGTCCGGAAGGCGGCCCATTGGGTCACTTCGCGGCGGGGCGGCGATGCCGCGGTCCGCGAGGTGTGCGATTTTCTCCTCAAGTCCCGCGTTCCCTCCGACCGATAAGTTTACGGACGGCAGGAGCCTGTCCAAGAGGGGGAAACGACGATGCTGACCCATTCGCTCAACCACATCAAGCCGTCCCGCGAGTACCGCGAGATGGAGGTCCTGGCCGAGATCGGCCGGAACGATCACGTGAGCCAGCGCGGCCTCGCGCGCGCCGCCGGCGTGAGCGCCACGATGGTCAACGCCTACGTGGACGACCTCGTCGGCCGCGGCCTGCTCGAGGTCACCGGCGACACCAACCGCACCTACCGCTACCGGCTCACGCCCGACGGAGAGGCCCGCCGCGACGAGATCTTCTTCCAGGTCTCGCGCGAGGTCTTCCAGCTTTACGGGCGCCTCCGCGAGGAGATGCGCCGGCGACTCCAGGAGCGCAGCGGCTCGGAGCCCGTCGACGTGGAGCTCGCGCGGCAGATCGAGACGCTCGCGCAGGCGAGCGCCTGAGCGTCCGCGGCTTCGAAGGGGAGAGGGAGGGAACCATGAAGGTCCTGATCGTCCACGGTCCAGGCGCTCATCCCGCGACGTACCCGGACGTCCTCGCGGTCGAGCTTCGCACGTTCGACTGCGACGCGGTCGTCCGCCCGCTGCCCGAGACGGGCTCGTGGGCCTCGCGGCTCCGGTTCGGCGCCGCGGCCCGGAGGATGCTCGCCGAGAACGAGCCGGACCTCGTCCACGTGATCTCGCCCGACCCCGCGGCCGCGGAAGCGTTCTCGGGTGCGGGCGCGTCGGTCGTCCACTCCACGCTCGACCGCCCCTCGGATTCCGACTGGGTCATCGCCCCGAGCCGCGAGGCGTTCGGCCGCGTGCGGAAGGCGGGCGCGGCGCTTGATTACCGGGTCGCCTGCCTCCCCTTTGCGCTCGACCCGGGCGAAGTGGCTGTGGGCGCGGGTAGCTACGCGCTCGCTCGCACCGAACCCGGCGACCGCGACGCGGCCCGCTGGGTGGAGCTGGCGGCGCAGGCCGCGCTCGACGTCCCGGTGCGCGACGAGGGCGACCTCCGCGAGGCCCGCTTTCTCATCTACGCCTCCTCGGAGCCCGAGGCCTGGCCCACCGGGGTCCCGGAGGCGCTGGCCGCGGGGCGCCCGGTGATCGCGACGTGGGGCGGCGCCGCGGGCGAGTACGTGGGCGAGGCGGTGAGCGGGTTCCTCTGCGCGCCCGGCGACGTCGCGGGCCTCGCGGCGAGCATGGAGTACCTCTGGAATCATCCGGGCGAGGCGCTCTTCATGGGCATCCAGGCGCGGGACGAGGCGAAGGAGATGTTCGGCGCGGCGGCGCACGCCCGCGCGCTCCTCAAGCTGTACCTCAAGGCGGGCGCGTCGAGGCTCGCCGTCTAAGCAAGAACACGACGGAGAGCACTCTTCTCCCTGCCCCTGTGTCCCTGGGGTTGTCTTAAGGCCGCTTTTCCTCGACCTGCAGGGTGTACGTCGGCTTGAGGTCGTCGTCGACGTGCCGCTTGAGGACGACGTTCCGCACGCGGATCGTGCCGAGTGGCGCGGCCGAGCCCTTCCAGACGCTGAACGAGATCTCGCGCACGTCGCCCTCGAGGTGGCCCTTCTGCTGCCCGCTGTTCCACAGGACCTGGACGTCACCGTCGGGCTCGCGCAGCACCGTGATCGTGAGCCGCGCGGGCCATCCGCCGCCGTAGCGGACCTTGCCGCGGGTCTTCCCGATCGTCGACGTGAGCGCCACCGGCCCCACCTTCGTGTCGCCCGCCATGACCCCCGCCGAGATCGTGGGGGAGGGCGAGCGCTCGCGGATCTCCTTGAGGATGTGCTCGGCCCGCCATTTCACCTCTGCATCGGCCGAGCGCGTAGCCTCGACGAGCTTCGCGACGGCGGCACGGCCCAGCCGGATCAGCTCCTTCGTGGCGGTCTCGCGGGTCTCCCATTCGAGCTCGCCCAGCTTCTCGATCAGCGCGTCCGCCTTCTTTGCCACCGCCGCGTCGTCCGTGCCGGGCTCCTTCAGGTCGATGTTCACCGCGAACCCGGGGGCCGAGGCGTTCGCGGAGTCGACCTCGAGGTCGAACGAGAGCGAGAAGCCGGGCGTCGCCGGGACCCCTTTGAAGAGGACCCGCGCGGGCGTGTTTTCCGTCCGGCCCGCCGCCACGTCGCGGATGACGAGCGCCCCGTCCTGCACCGTCGCCGCCAAGTCCTTGTCGACGGCGAATTTCCGGCCGAGCGACGCCGGGTCGGAGAAGTCCTCCGAGAAGTCGAAGACCGACTCGCGCCCGTCGGGCGCGGCGGCCGCCGCGGCGTTGCCGTAGTAGAGCGCGTAGCCTTCGTCGCGCGCGCCGGGCCGGAGGTCGGCCGCCGTGCGGAAAGAAAGCAGCCGGCACGCCGGCGAGGCTCCCGGCAGGATCGCGCAGGGGAGGCGCTTCCCCCCGTGGATCACGGCGACATCTGAGAAATCCTTCTTCGCCTTCTCCTGCATCCCGAGATAGCCCGCGTCGATGTTGATCTCCACGGGGTGGCCCGCCTTGAGCTCGACGTCGAGGTTGTTCCTGACCGCGACCTTCCGGCGGAACGCCCACTCCTTGTCCCACCAGCCGTCCTGGGTGATGAGCACTCCGGCGAGGAGGATGAGCATCGTTTTCATACCCCGTTAGACGTACGCCGGACCTTCAAGGTTCTGATCAATGGTTTGACAGCTCCTCTCGGGAGGGATTATAGTCGCCCCCCGATGGTTGGGGCGACGCTGATCCAGGACGCGATGGTTCTCGCCGAGGGGCCGTTCCTCCGGAGAGGCGACATCCTCGTCGAGCGCGGGAGGATCCGCAAGGTGGGCGCCGGGCTCTCCGCCCGCGGCGCCCGGGTCATCCGCGCGCGGGGCCTGCTCGCGTCGCCCGGGCTGATCGACACGCAGATCAACGGCGGCTTCGGCCACTCGTTCAGCGAGACGACCCCCGAAGAGGTCCACGAGGTGGGGCGGAAGCTGCTGTCTCAGGGCGTCACCGGGTACCTGCCCACGCTCATCTCGCTCCCGAAGGCGGTCACGCGCCGGGGCATCGCGGCCCTCGTGGCGGCGTCGAAACTCAAAGGGGGCGCGCAGATCCTCGGCATCCACCTGGAGGGGCCGTTCCTCTGCCCGGAGCGGCGCGGGGCGCACCGGGCGAACCACCTGCGCCGCCCCAGTGTCGCCGAGTTCCGGCAGTACTGGAAGGATTCCAAAGGGCTCCTCCGGATGATGACGATCGCGCCCGAGCTGCCCGGGGCGCTCGACGTGATCAAGGAGGGCACGCGCCGCGGCGTGATCATGAGCGCGGGCCATTCGAACGCGACCGCGTCGGACGTCTCCAACGCGGTGATCGAGGGCGGGCTCCGCCACGTGACCCACGTATTCAACGGGATGGCGCCGCTCCACCATCGCGACGAGTCGATCCTGAACGCCGCGCTCCTCATCGACCGGCTCTCCTGCGGGTTCATCTACGACCGGCAGCACCTTAGCGCCGGGACGGCCATGCTCCTCCTCAAGCTCAAGCCCGGCTCGCTCGTCCTGGTCAGCGACGCGGTCTTTGCCCTCGGCGCGCCCGAGGGCGAGATCCGCCACGACGGCGAGACGTACGTCGTCTCCCGCGGGATGGTGACCGTCAAGAGCACCGGCCGGCTGGCGGGGAGCGCCTTTTCGATCCTGGACGGCGTCCGCTGCCTGGTCGCGGATACCGACCTGCCCCCGCCGATGGTGCTCCAGCTCGCCACCCGCGCCCCGGCGAGGCTCCTCGGGCTGGAGCATCGAAAGGGAACCCTCCGCGTCGGCGCCGACGCGGATCTCATCCTCCTGGACAAGGGTATGCGCGTCAAGCTGACGATGGTCGGCGGCAACGTGCTCTACGAGGCGTAGCCGGGTGGAGATCATCATCGAATCCTCGGTCGACGCGCTCGCGGATCGCGGCGCGGCGATCGTCTTCGACGAGCTCGCGCGCAAGCCGGACCTCGTTCTCGGCCTCGCGACCGGCTCGACGCCGATCCGGATGTACGAGCGGCTGCGGAATCGGCCCGAGGCGTTCCAGAAGGTCCGCTTCTTCAACCTCGACGAGTTCTACGGCCTGGCGCCCTCGGACCCGAACAGCTTCCATTGGTTCCTGCGCCACCACCTGGTCGACCACGTGAAGCACGACCCGAAGAACGTCCATCTCTTCCGCGGCGACGTGAAGGACCTCGAGGCGCAGGCGGAGGAGGTGGAGGACGAGATCCGCGCCATCGGCGGGATCGACCTCCAGATCCTCGGGATCGGACGGAACGGGCACGTCGGCTTCAACGAGCCGGGCTCGTCGCTGGGCTCGCGCACGCGACCCAAGACGCTGGAGCCCGAGACCCTGGCCCATTACGTGAAGAGCCTGGACTCGCACGCGCCGCTCTCGAATTTCGCGATCACGATGGGCGTGGGGACGATCATGGAAGCGAAGCGGTGCCTGATGCTCGTCTCGGGGGCCGAGAAGGCGGACATCGTGCGCGTGATGGCGGAGGGGCCGGTCACCTCGGAGGCGCCTGCCACGGCGCTCCAGATGCATCCGCGCGCCGTCGTGGTCCTCGACGAAGCGGCCGCCTCGAAACTCAAGCGCCGCGACTACTACAAATGGGTGTTCGAGAACAAGTGGCGCGTGGGGCAGTGACCGGTCCGGCTGCTTCCTGTTCCTACTTCGGATATTCCTTCCGGCTCCCTTCGAACGACAGCAGCACCGGACGGTCGGGGACGATCTTCTTGAGCGCCTCCATCTCGGGCTCGCCGGGCCCGAGCGGGAGCTTCACCTGGCCGCGTTCGACGACCGAGCGGATGAGGGCCATCGTGATCTCGATGCCCTTGTAGGCCTGCTCTCCGTCGCAGGGGTGGACCTGCTTGTCGTCGTCGAGCCACGCGGCGATGTCGGCGACGTAGGGCGCCATGTCCTGGTCGTAGTCCATCGAGCCGCCGCCGGACTTCGGGCCGCTCTTCGTGACCGCGCGCCATCCGCCTCCCGTCAGCGCTTCGGCGAAGCCCTCCGTGCCCTGGGCGCCGACTCGGTTCTTGCGCCACCAGTACTCGACCTCGGGGACGTCGGGCGCGCCCGCGCCGCACTCGATGTTGCCACGGACGCCGTTGGCGAAGTGGATCACGCCCGCGATGTAGTCCGGGGAAGGGTGGTTGTCGGTGAACTTGCCGCGCCCCGCGGCTTGCGCCATCACCCACTCGACCTCGGCGTTTCCCGTGTAGCTCCGCATGTAGTCGACCAGGTGAGTGATCAGGTGCATGAGCCAGCCGACGGCCGTCCCGTAGACCGTGTGGACGCGGCCGATCGCGCCGCTGCGGATCAGGTCGTAGACGGCCTTGTAGTGCGGCCCGTAGCGGTGCTGGTGGCTGACGACCGTCTTGATCCCCGCGGCCTGCACGGCCTTCCGGATCTCGATCGCCTCGCTCATCGAGGTCGCCATCGGCTTCTCATAGGCGACGAGCTTCGCTCCCGAGGCGATCCCCGCCTGGATGAGCGGGAGCCGGATGTGGGGCGGCGTGCAGAAGCAGAAGATGTCGGGCTGAACTTCCTTCGCGAGCGCGGCCGCGTCGGCGCCGGCCTTCGCCTTCGGATAAAGCGCCTTGACCTTCTCGAGTTGGGCCGGGACGGGATCGCTGATCGCCGCGACCTCGAACCGCGGGTTCTTGCTGAAGGCGCTGGCGTGGTGCTGTCCGCGCTTGCCCATGCCGGCGATGAGGACCTTGTAGGTTTTGCTCATGGCTACTTGTTCGCCTTGTCCCACTTGACGAGCTCGGCGATCGCGAGGTCGGCCTCCTCGTTCGTCAACTCGGGGAACATCGGGAGCGAGAGGCACTGGGCGGCGTTCTGCTCGCAGTTCGGCACGGCCTTCGTCTCGGCCAGCTTGCCCCACGGGTAGCCCTGCTGCTGGTGGATCGCGATCGGGTAGTGGAGCTTGACGTCGACCCCGGCGTTCAGCATGTCCTTCTCGAGCTTTTCGCGCTTCGGGTGCTCGATGACGTACAGGTGGAAGACGTGGCGGTAGCCCTCGGGCTCATGGGGGAGCGTGAAGCTCGTCCCTTTGAGTCCCTTCGTGTAGCGGGCTGCGATCTCGCGGCGCCGGTCGGTCCACTTCGTGATGTGCCGGAGCTTCACGGAGAGGATCGCCGCGTGGAGGTCGTCGAGCCGGCTGTTGAACCCGAAGGTGTGGACGGAGCGGACAGTCGAGCCGTGGTTCCGCAGCCGGCGCACCGTCGAATCGATGTCCTCGCGGTTGGTGACGAGCGCGCCGCCGTCGCCGAACGTGCCGAGGTTCTTCTGGATGATGAAGCTCGTGGCGACCGCGTCGCTCAGCTCGCCCTGCTTCCAGCCGGGCCCGGCGCCGTCGATCGCCTGCGCGTTGTCCTCGACGACCCAGAGCTTGCGCTTCTTCGCGATCGCGCTGATCGCCCCCATGTCGGCGCTGAGGCCGTAAAGGTGGACCGGGACGATGCCGACGGTCCTCGGCGTGATCGCGGCCTCGATCTTCGCGGGGTCGATGTTCCGCGTCTTCGGGTCGCAGTCGATGAGCACGGCCTTCGCGCCCGCGATCCAGATCCCCTCCGCCGTCGCGAAGAACGTGTTGGCGGGGGTGATGATCTCGTCGCCGGCCTTGACGCCGAGGGCCATGAACGCGAGCCAGAGCGCGTCGGTGCCCGAGTTCAGCCCGCAGGCGTGCTTCATCCCGAAGTACTTCGAGAGGTCCGTCTCGAACTGCTTGAGGGCGGGCCCCATCACGTACGCGCCGCTCTCGAGGACCTTGAGGATCGCGTCGTCCAGTTCCTTCTTGATCGAGTGGTACTGCCGCACGTGACCGTAGAAGGGGACCTTGATCTCGGGCATGGCTCGCTCTCCTTCTTCCCTTTCCTTCCCGCGGATTTATTTCATCCTGGAAAGAAGCGAGATTATACGACCGTGACAAAAAAGACAGTCTTTTTTGTTACGCGTCGAGGAGGGAGCGCTCGAGGCGCCGGAGGCGGTCGCGGCCGGATCCGCGGTCCCGCTCGACCTTCCGGCAGGCCTGCAGGACCGTCGCGTGGTCGCGGCCGCCGAAGTGGTCGCCGATCCGGGCGAACGGCTCTCCGAGGAGCTTGCGGGCGAGGTAGAAGCAGGCGTGACGCGCGTCCGAAGCGACGCGCGCCCGGCCGGGGGAATAGATCTCGCTCACGCGGACTCCGAAAGACTCGGCGGTCGCGCGGACGATGTCCGAGTAGGTCAGGCCCTGGCTCCACTGGTTGAGGAACTCCGAGACGGCCGCGCGGGCCGACGCCAGCGTGACCGGGGGCGCCTCGAGGATCCGCGCCAGGACCTGGAGCTGGTCCTTGTGGCTCGTGCGGACCTGCTGCGCGAGACACTCGAGGATGGGCGGGGGCACGCCGGGCGGGGCGCAATCCCGGAGGACGCCGAGACCCGTCGCCGGGTCCGGCCGGTCGATCGACACCTCGACGTCCGCGCGGAGGCGCCGGCGGAGGACGGGCGAGAGGCCGTCCAGGCGCCGCGGGTGGCGCAGGCTCGCGATCGCGACCCGGGACCCCTGCGCGTCGAGCGCCTCGAGGACGTCGGCCAGCGCGTCCTGCGCCTCCGCCTTGCCGGACAGGAGGTGCAGGTCGTCGAAGAGAAGCGCGCCGGCGCCGCGGCATTTCTTCAGGAACGCCTCGGTATGGCCGCGGTGGAAGGCCCAGGAGAAGTGGCGGCGGAACTGGTCCCCGGTGAAGTGGAGCGCGCCCAGCGCGGGCCGCCGCGCGATCTCCGCGTGGATGGCGCGGAGGAGGTGGCTCTTCCCGAGGCCCGAGGGCGCGACGAGGAGGAGCACCCGCGGGGCGCGCGGGCCCCCGAGGGCGAACGCGCGGGCGGCCTCGAGCGCCATGCGGTTCCCCGGCCCGGCCACGAAGGATCCGAACGTCCCCTGGGGCGCGCGCGGGCGGGGCGCCTCCCGGAGCGGCGCGGTGCGCGGGGTGGCGAACGACTCGGGGTCGACTGCGAAGACCACCCGCACGCGGCGGTTCGTCACCTTCTGGGCGGTCGCGGTGACGGCGTCGCGGAGGAGGGTCTCGATCTTGTCCCTCGCGTAGGTGTTCTCGAAGTGGAAGAGGAAGGTCTCCTCGTCCAGCGTGACGGGGCGGGCGTTCCGGGCGAAGGCGTCGAAGCGCTCCGGCCCGACGAGGTCGAAGAGCCGGCTGGTGAAGGCCTTCCACGAACCGACCAGCGACCGCGCCATGTCCCCTCTCCACCTGCCCGCCTGCTGGAACGCTCGAGCAGAGTATACCACCTGCTCGAGCGTTGAACCACGATTCCGGGGGGAGGGCTACGCGGGGCGCCCGACCACGATGGCGGAGTTGTGCCCGCCGAAGCCGAGCGAGTTGGACATGGCGTACTCGACGGCGACCCGGCGCTTCTCGTTGGGCACGCAGTCGAGGTCGCACTCGGGGTCGGGCGTCTCGTAGTTGATCGTGGGGTGGACGACGCCGTCGCGGATCGAGAGGATCGTGGCGACCATCTCCACGGCGGCGGCCGCGCCCAGGAGGTGGCCGATCATCGACTTGGTCGAGCTGATCGGGATCTTCCGCGCGTGGGCCCCGAAGGTCTTCTTGATCGCCGCCGTCTCGATCTTGTCGTTCAGCGGTGTCGACGTCCCGTGGGCGTTGATGTACGAGATCTGCTCGGGCCGCAGGCCCGAGTCCTTGAGGGCCTGGCTCATCGCGTAGGCGCCGCCCGTGCCATCGGGGTCGGGGGCCGTGATGTGGTAGGCGTCGTCCGAGTTGCCGATCCCCAGCACCTCGGCGTAGATCCTCGCGCCGCGCGCCCTGGCGTGCTCGAGCTTCTCGAAGACGAGGATTGCGGCCCCCTCGCCCAGGACGAAGCCGTCCCGGTTCTTGTCGAAGGGCCGCGAGGCCTTCTCGGGCGCGTCGTTGCGCGAGGAGAGAGCGCCCATGTTGGCGAAGCCGGAGAGGGAGAGGTACGTCAGCGCCGCCTCGCTCCCGCCCGTGAGCATCACGTCCGCGTCGCCGTACTGGATCGTGCGGAGCGCCGTGCCCATCGCGTGGTTGGCGGAGGCGCAGGCGCTCGCGACGCCCCAGTTGGGGCCGCCCAGCCCGAAGGCGATGGCGATGTGGCCCGCGGCCGCGTTGAGCATGAGTTTCGGGACGAAGAACGGGCTGGTGCGCCCGGGCCCCTTCTCGCGGTATTTCGAGTGCTGCTCCTGGAGCTCGTTGAGGCCGCCGATGCCGCTGGCGATGATCGCGCCGCAGCGGAAGCGGTCCTCCTTATGGAAGTCGATTCCCGAGTCCTTGACCGCCTGCTTCGCCGCCGCCACCGCGTACTGGGCGAAGGGGTCCATCCGCTTCGCCTCTTTCGGGTCGATGTGGGCGGCCGCATCGAAGCCCTTCACCTCCGCGCCGAACGTGACGGAGTGGCCCGTGGTGTCGAACTTGACGATCTTCGCGGCCCCGCTCTTGCCCGCCAGGAGGGCGTTCCAGTAGGTGTCGACGTCGTGTCCAACCGGGGTGATGGCGCCGAGGCCGGTGATGACGACCCTATTTCTTGTCGGAGACATTCTTCTCGATGTAACTGATCGCGTCTCCCACCGTCTGGATCTTCTCGGCGGCGTCGTCGGGGATGGAGAGGTCGAACGCGTCCTCGATCTCCATGACGAGCTCGACCGTGTCCAGGGAGTCGGCCCCGAGGTCGTTCACGAAGGACGACGTCCGGGTGATCTTGTCCTTGGCCACCCCGAGCTGCTTCGACACGATCTCGATGACCTTCGTCTCGATCTCAGCCGTGGACGCCATAGGTCCTCCGTCAAAGGGGCCGTTAATGGGGCGGGATTCTATATGAGGGATATCGGCATTTCAAGGATAACTTCCCCCCGAATTCCAAAAACGCCAGGTGCGCTTGGTTTTTTGGGTTTTGGGATTTCATTGGGATTTGGGTTTTTGGATTTTGGGGATTTCGGTCTCCCGTTCCTGGTTCAGCTCGATCAGCACGCCGAACGTCTCCTTCGGCCGGAGAAAGGTCACCCACTTTCCCCCGGCCCCCACCTTCGGATCCTCCCAGAGGGGCGCGTAGCCCTTCTCCTTGAGCTCGCGGATCGCCCCGCGGATGTCCTCCACCTCGAAGCACACGTGGTGGATCCCCTCGCCCCTGGACGCGAGGAACTTCGAGATCACCGGCTCGCCCTCGAGCGGCTCCAGCAGTTCGAGGACCGACTCGCCGCTGCGGACCTTCACCACCTTGAGCTTCATGTCCGCCAGCGTCTCACGCGCGACGACGGGGAGGCCCAGGACGTCGGCGTAGAATGTCGCCGACGCGTCGGCGGAGCGGCACGCCAGCCCGAGGTGCTCGATCTTCAGGATCTTCATGGGTAGATCGCCGCGGTCTTCTCGAACACGTCGAACAACTTCTCGACGAACGGCTTCGGGGTCGGCATTTCCTCGAAGAGCCCGATACGGATCGTCTGGGTCTTGACCAGGAGAAGGTTCCGGCCGACGCGGCAGAGGTGGGCGGCCCCGCCCCCTTTGGGTTTCAGGCGGAAGCCGAAGTGGCGCCCCTCCGGCAACGCCTCGGCGAGGCCCTCGCCCGGGAACACGACCACCTGCGCGTGCACCGCCTGGACCAGGTAGCGGCGCAGGACCGTGTCCCGGAACGCGCGCCCCTTCACGATCTCGCGGCCGTCGCCGCCGAACATCAGGTGCTGGGCGGGATCGTTCGAGATCCCGACGAGCTGCCCTTTGAGCCCCGCGGCCGACCAGGCCAGCAGCCACGGGTCCTCGGGCTCCGACGGGGGGCGGGCGAAGGCGGTGAGGAGGCCGTAGAGCCCGCCGGAGACGAGCGCCGCGCAGGCCAGGGCGATCGGGACCTGCTTCATCCGCGGCTCTCCCCCGGCCGGTGGCGGCCGTACCGCTCCTCGAGCGCGGAGGAGATCTCGCCGAGCGTGACCGAGGAGCGGACGCAGTCGAGGACCGCGGGGACGAGGTTGGCTTCCCCGCCGGCCGCCCGGCGGAGGCCGTCGATCGCCTTCGCCGCCCGGCCGCCGTCGCGCGTCGCCTTGAGCCGGCCCGTGCGCTCGATCCGGTCCGCCTGGACCTTCTCGTCCACCTTGAGCGTGCGGAAGGTCCGCGGCCCCTCGGGCTCCTGGTACTTGTTGACCCCGACCACGATGCGCCGGCCCGCCTCGATCTCCCTCTGGACGGCGAGCGCGCTCCGCTCGATCTCCCGCTGCTCGTAGTCGAGCGCCTCCACGGCGCCGCCGCGGCGGTCGATCTCCGCGATGAGCGTCCGCGCCTCGGCCTCGAGCCGGTCGGTCTCCTCCTCGATCTTCCACGCGCCGCCGAACGGGTCGGCCACGTCGCGGATCTCGGTCTCGTTCGCGATGATCTGCTGGGTGCGGAGGGCAAGCTTGGCGGCCTCCTCGGTGGGGAGGGCGAGCGCCTCGTCGCGGCCGTTGGTGTGGAGCGACTGCGCGCCTCCGAGCGCCGCCGCCATCGCCTGGAGAGCGACGCGGACGACGTTGTTGGGCGGCTGCTGCGCGGTGAGCGACGATCCGGCCGTCTGCGCGTGGAAGCGGAGCATCTGCGCCCGCGGATCCTTCGCCTTGAACCGGTCGCGCATGAGCGTGGCCCAGAGCCGCCGGGCCGCGCGGAACTTCGCGATCTCCTCGATGAAATTGCTGTGGGCGTTGAAGAAGAAGCTGATCCGCCGGCCGAGCAGGTCGGGGTCGAGCCCGCGCCGGAGGGCCTCCTCCATGTAGGCGATGCCGTTCGCGATCGTGAAGCCGAGCTCCTGCGCGGCCGTCGATCCCGCCTCGCGGATGTGGTAGCCCGAGACGCTGATGAAGTTCCACGCGGGCAGGTGCCGGCAGCAGTGCTCGATCACGTCGACCGCGATCTTCATCGACGGCTTCGGCGGGTAGATGAAGCAGCCGCGCGCGACGAACTCCTTGAGGACGTCGTTCTGCACCGTGCCGCCCAGGTTCGCCGGCGCGATACCCTGCTTCTCGGCGGCGGCGATGTGGAGCGCGAGGAGGACAATCGCGGTGGCGTTGATCGTCATCGAGACGGTGACCTGGTCGAGGGGGATGTCGGCGAAGAGGGTTTCCATGTCCTCGAGCGACGCGATCGACACCCCGGCCTTGCCGATCTCGCCGCTCGCCTGCGGGGCGTCGGGGTCGTAGCCCATCTGGGTGGGGAGGTCGAACGCGACGGAGAGGCCGGTCTGGCCCTTTTCGAGGAGGTAGCGGTAGCGGCGGTTGGTCTCCTCGGCGGTGGCGTAGCCCGCGTACTGGCGCATCGTCCAGGGGCGCTCCTGGTAGCCCGTGGCGTGGAGCCCGCGGGTGAACGGGAACTCACCGGGGAGGGAGGAATCCATATGGGGACGATTATATCAGGAGATGAAGTGATAACGGAGATAGGGTGATGAAGATCAGTCCAGCTTGGACCAGCCGTCGGCGGCGGGATCGAATGGAAACGTATCGACGACCTTCCCGTTCAGGATCTTCTTGAACAGCGTGTACCCGTCATCGACGATGAAGGCTTGCATCGTGTCCCCGTCCCGCGAGGGGAAGGAGATGAGGCCGAACTTGTCCGGGTTCCGACCGCTGCCCGTATCGTACGGCACCCGGTGACCGGGCTTGTCTTCGTAGTAAGTCAGCGCTTTGAAGATGTAGGTGGCCTTGGGTTGGAAAGGCTCGAGGGTCTCGTAGGAGGTCCCTCCCCTGCCGGGCCGGGGCGCCTCGTCGGCGATGGCGATGGACCTCTCGATCAGACGGATGCCCTGCCCGTCGGACCCGATGATCCGGTAGAGCCCGCTGACGTCGCCCACCCAGTAGTCATTCACCTTGTTGCCATCCCGGTCGTTGGACCTGAAGTCCGCCTCCGCCGCACAGATCGTCTTGAGGCTGGCCGAGGCATTCCTCCGATTGGATGACTGCATGGAGGTCTTGTTGTGCACGAGCACGCCGGCGGCGTAGAAGTTCGGGTTGGGCTCGACTTCCAGGTCGAATACGCGCACCTCGCCCTTCCGCTCCACGATCGTCGCGATCTTGCGATCCCCATCGCGGGTCACCACGCGGTCGCCGGCGACCAGCCGGTCCGCCTCCCTCCATCCTTCGGGGATCGCGATGGGGTGCAGGGCGGTCGCCTTGAGCACGGTGCCGTCCTCGAGCGCGATTTCAAGATGGGTGGACGCGCGGGCCTCCTGCTTCGTGACGACGCGACCTTGTTCACGCGTCCCGGAAGTGCCCCGCGTCCACACTCCCTGTCCGGTCTGGAGGGCCTCGATCCTCACCGGGCCGCCCGGCGTGTCGATCTCCGTCCCCTCGACGATGCAGTGCATCTGGAGCAGGAGTGGAGCGATGAACACGCCGATGAGCGCGATCGCAACAAGACCCAGGATCCAAGGCGTTGCGCCGATCGGTTTCCGGTCGCCGTAGACCATCGACGGTGGGCGACCCTAGAAGATCGACTTGATCTTGTCGATCAGCGGCTGGATCTTCTGGTGGAGTGACGGAGTGAACCAGCAGACGGCGGCCCCCACGACCAGGAGGATCATGAACCAGCGTCCCCACGCGATCGAGTTCTTGTGCTCGGGCACCGTCCCCGCGGGGATCGCGAGCTGTTCCTTGGGGCGGAACTTCGTGCCGTGGGCGCAGTAGACGCACTTCTGCGCGCCCGACGCCAGGGGCCGGCCGCATCCGGGGCAGTTCATGAGGAGATTATACAACGAGAAGACGAAGGGAGGTACCTTGATGGTTGGAGATCCGGTGAGGGCGTTTCTTCTGTAAGCGTCAAAAGAAGCATCCCCCTTCGTCTCTTCATCCCACCACGAAGAGGACCTGTCCCTTCTCGACGGCCTGCCCGGGCTGGACTTCGATCGTCCGCACCACCCCGTCGCGCGGCGAGCGGATCTCGTTCTCGAGCTTCATCGCGTCGAGGCAGAGGACCGACTGGCCTTCCTTCACCGCCTCGCCGGCCTTCGCGAGCACCTTCGTGATGAGGCCCGGGATCGGCGCCCGCACCTCGGCCGTCGCGGCCTGGGTCGCGCCGCCGCCCACGACCTTCGCGAGCAGCTCCGTCTTCGGATCGCGTACGACGATGTCGTACTCGATCCCCTCGATGTGGATGGCGTACGCCCCGTCCCGCCGGTCCCAGCCGAAATCGAGCCGGCGGTCGCCGAGGAACGCGGTCCGGATGCTCCACTTCTCGTCGTCGAACGCGACCACGATGTCCTTCCCGTTGCACTTCACGAGCAGCCGGTCGCGGTCGGGCTGGATGTCCAGCTCGAAGTCGTGGCCGTTGGAGTGGGCGAAGAATTTCATACGTCGTCGCGGAAGGCCATCTTCCAGGGGCTGATGGGCCTCGGGCTCGCGTACTTGGGCGTCATCTGCTCGCGTCGTAGGAACTCGAGGGCCGCCGCGATCACCGCCGCCTCCTCGTGGTGGTCCGACTTCACGTCCTTGAAGTCGAACTCCTTGTCGACGAAGTGCGTGTGGATCCGCCCCGCGCGGAACTTGCGGTCCTGGAAGAGCTGGATCTGGAACGGGATCGTCGTCTGGACTCCCACGATCTTGAACTCGCGGAGCGCCCGGAGCATCCGCTCGACCGCGTCCGCGCGGTTCTCCGCCCAGACGATCAGCTTGGCGACGAGCGAATCGTAGTACACCGTGACCTGCGAGCGGATGCGGAGGTCGCTGTCGACGCGGACGAACGGGCCGGAGGGGAAGCGGACGGCCGCCACCTCGCCGGTCGCGGGCGCGAACCCGTTGAACGGGTCCTCCGCGCAGATCCGCGCCTCGATCGCGTGACCCCGGCGGCGCACCTCGTCCTGCTTCACCGGCAGTTTCTCGCCCGCCGCGACGGCGATCTGCATCTGGACGAGATCGAGTCCCGTGAGCATCTCGGTCACCGGGTGCTCCACCTGGAGGCGCGAATTCACCTCCAGGAAGTAGAATGCCCCCTTGTCGTCGAGCAGGAATTCGCAGGTCCCGGCGTTCTCGTAGCCGACGCTCTTCACGACCTTCTTCGCCGTCTCCCCCATCCGCTCGCGGAGCGCGTCGTCCACGGCGACCGAGGGGCTCTCCTCGACGAGCTTCTGGTGGCGCCGCTGGACGGAGCATTCGCGCTCGCCCAGGTGGATCAGGTTCTTTCGCGAGTCGCCGAAGACCTGGATCTCGACGTGGCGCGGCTTGGAGACGTACTTCTCGACGAAGACCGTGCTGTTCCCGAACGCGTGGCCCGCCTCGCTCGAGGCTTCTCTCAGCGCGCGGGCGGCCTCGGAGGCCTCGCGGACGACGCGGAGCCCCTTGCCGCCGCCGCCGCCGGCGGCCTTGAGGAGGATCGGGAAGCCGTGTTCCTTCCCGAAGGCGAGGACCTGCTTCTCGTCGACCTGGCCCGAGATGCCCGGGACGACGGGGATGCCGAGCTTCTGGGCGGTCTTCCGCGCGGCGATCTTGTTGCCCACCGCCCGCATCGTCGCGGGCTTCGGCCCGATGAACGCGACTTTCGCCTTCCCGCACGCCTCGGCAAAGTCGGCGTTCTCCGAAAGGAAGCCGTAGCCGGGGTGAATCGCCTGGGCGCCCGAGCGGCGGGCGACGTCCAGGATCTTGTCCATTCGGAGGTAGCTGTCGCGGGCGGGCGCGGGGCCGAGCGCGTAGGCCTCGTCCGCGTGGGAGAGGTAGTTGGACCAGCGATCGGCCTCGCTGTAGACCGCGACGGTGCGGATCCCGAGCTCCTTGCACGCCCGGATCACGCGGAGCGCGATCTCCCCCCGGTTGGCGACGAGGATCTTCTTGAACAAGGACGAGGATTTAAACACAAAGGGACAAAGAGCACAAAGAGAATCTCTTTTTCACGGGGAGGGGAAGGGGCGGCTCTTCAGCTGAAGAGACCCGGGGCGAAGGAGATGCCCATGCCCGCCTTCTCGCCGGCGGCGGCGATCGCGTTCTCGACCTCCGAAACGTCCGTGATCTGCGGATGGACGACCACGGTGAACGAGCCCTCGGAGTCCTGGTGGAGCGTGAGCTTCGACTCCTTGGCGAGGCCGACCACGTCGCGCCGGAAGCGCTCCTCCCTGGCCTTCGTCGAGTCGCGGCAGACGCGCTGCCAGTAGATGTCGAAGACGTCGAAGGGGGAGGCGCTCAGGTAGAAGAACATCTCGCCCGCGGTCGGGGGCACGCAGTCCTTGATGAGGTCGAAATCACCCGCGAAGTCCCGGAGCTCGCAGAGGACGAGGTCGTCCTCCACGACGCCGTAGACCATCTCGGACCACTTGAGTTTCTGGTCCTTGAGCTTGCCGCCGAGCTTGTAGGCGTTTCCCTGCGTCACGTCGCGGATCCCGAAGAGCGTCTTGTGCCCCTTGGCGAGCGCCTGGAAGAGGCTGGAGACGAAGAGGACCTCGCGCTCGGCCGAGCGCCGGATGTCGTTCATGAACCGGCGCTGGGTCGTGGGCTTGCCGGTGATCTCGATGGTGTGGTAGTCGCCGACCGCGCGGAATTTCTCGAAGCGCCCGTCGAAAAGCGCCTCGAACGTGCGCAGCGGTCCGGCCTGGACGACGTAATCCTTCACGGAACCAGATCCCTCCCCAACGGGCCCCACCCTGAAGTACGCCGGAAACGCCCCTCCCTTTCAGCTTTTCACCTACCAGGCTTCAGAGAGGAATGTTCCCGTGCTTCCGGGGCGGGTTCTTGTCGCGCTTGGTCTTCAGGAGCTCGAGGGCCTTGATCAGGCGGCGCCGCGTGTCGGCGGGCTC
Source organism: Planctomycetota bacterium (assembly GCA_041482015.1). Taxonomy (GTDB): domain Bacteria; phylum Planctomycetota; class MHYJ01; order MHYJ01; family JACPRB01; genus JACQFK01. The sequence continues at coordinate 34,524 of JBGPCZ010000019.1, forward strand.
GATGACGTCGTCCACGTAGCCCTTCTGGGCGGCGATGTAGGGGTTGGCGAACTTCGCGCGGTACTCGGCGATCAGGCGCTCGCGCGTCTTCTTCGGGTCCTTGGACTGCTCGATCTCGTCCTTGAAGACGATGTTCACCGCGCCCTCGGGGCCCATGACGGCGATCTCCGCGGTGGGCCAGGCGAAGTTCATGTCGCCCCGGATGTGCTTCGAGTTCATGACGTCGTACGCGCCGCCGTAGGCCTTGCGCGTGATCACGGTGATCTTGGGCACGGTCGCCTCGCAGTAGGCGTAGAGGAGCTTCGCGCCGCTGCGGATGATCCCGCCGTGCTCCTGGGTCACGCCGGGAAGGAAGCCCGGCACATCCTCGAACGTGACGAGCGGGATGTTGAACGCGTCGCAGAACCGGATGAAGCGCGCGGCCTTGACGGAGCTGTCGATGTCCAGGCAGCCGGCGAGGTGCGCGGGCTGGTTGGCGACGATCCCGATCGAACGCCCGTTCAGGCGCGCGAAGCCGGCGATGATGTTCTTCGCGAAGTCGCGGTGGACCTCGAGGAAGACGCCGTTGTCGACGATCGTGGCGATCGCCTCGTGCATGTCGTAGGGCTTCTGGGGGTTCTCCGGCACGAGCTCGTTGAGCCGGCGGTCGCGGCGCGTCGGGTCGTCGCCCGTGGGCACCTGGGGCGGCTCCTCCATGTTGTTCTGCGGGATGTAGGAGAGGAGCGCGCGGATCTGCTGGAGGCAGTCGGCCTCGGTCTTCGCGGCGAAGTGGGCCACGCCGCTCCGCTCGTTGTGGACCGCGGCGCCCCCCAGGTCCTCGAACGTGACCTGCTCGCGGGTGACCTCCTTGATGACGTTGGGCCCGGTCACGAACATGTAGCTCGTGCCCTGCACCATGAAGACGAAGTCGGTGATGGCGGGGGAGTAGACGGCGCCTCCCGCGCAGGGGCCGAGGATGGCGGAGATCTGCGGGATCACGCCGCTCGCGAGCGTGTTCCGCAGGAAGATATCGGCGTACCCGCCGAGCGACTCGACGCCCTCCTGGATGCGCGCGCCGCCCGAGTCGTTCAGGCCGATGATCGGGATGCCGAGCTTGAGGCACTGGTCCTGGATCTTGCAGATCTTCCGGGCGTGCGCGAGGCCGAGCGAGCCGCCGAGGACGGTGAAGTCCTGCGAGAACAGCCCGACCGGCCGGCCGTCGATGCGCGCGAACCCCGTGACCACGCCGTCGCCGGGGAACTTCTTCGAGGCCATGCCGAAGAGCGTGGCGGAATGCTCGACGAACGCGTCGATCTCGTCGAACGAGCCCTCGTCCGCCAGGAGGGAGATCCGCTCGCGGGCGGTCATCTTCCCGGCGGCGTGCTGCTTGGCGACCTTCTCGGCCCCGCCGCCCTCGAGCGCCTTCTTGCGGAGCTTGTCGAGCTGGCTCCGGCGGTCTTCGGGCATGGGCGCCATTCTACAATGGAGCCTTGAAATCGCTTGGGTTTTGGGCTACATCGCCATCCCGCCGTCGACGACGAGCACCTGGCCCGTGATGTAGCCGGCGAGGTCGCTCGCGAGGAAGAGCACCGCGGCGGCGATCTCCTTCGCCTCGCCCATCCGCTTCAGGGGCAGGCTGGCCACGACCCCCTCGATCACCTTGGGGTCGACCTTCGCCGCCATGTCGGTCTTGATGAACCCGGGCGCGACGGCGTTCACGCAGACCGCGCGCGAGCCGAGCTCCCGCGCCGCCGTCTTCGTCAGCGCGATCAGGCCCGCCTTCGACGACGCGTAGTTCGCCTGGCCCGCGTTCCCGAGGATCCCGGCGACGCTCGAGATGTTGATGATCCGGCCGGCCTTCGAGCGCATCAGGAGCCGCCCCGCCGCCTTGATGAAAAGGTAGGGTGCCTTCAGGTTCGTGTCGAGCACCGTGTCCCAGTCCTCCTCCTTGATGCGCAGGAGCAGGTTGTCGCGGGTGACCCCCGCGTTGTTGACCAGGATGTCGAGCCCGCCGAAGGCCGCGCCCGCCTTCTCGACCGCCGCGTCGATCTCCGCCGACTTCGAAACGTCGCACTTGATCGCGAGGGCGTTCGGGCCGATCTGCGCCGCGAGCTCGTTCAGGAGCGCCTCGTTCGTGGCGACGCAGGCGACTTTCGCTCCCGCGCCGGCGAGCGCGAGCGCGATCTCGCGTCCGATCCCGCGGCTCGCGCCGGTGACCAGCGCGCTCCGTCCGGTCAGGTCGATCTTCATGACGAGGCTCCTTCGATCGAGATCACCTCGGCCTTGTCGTCGATCTTGCGCACCAGGCCCGCCAGCACCCGGCCGGGGCCGAGCTCGACGTACTTCGGGGCCGCGATCGCGCGGATCGTCTCCTCCCAGAGGACGGGGCTGCAGATCTGGGTCGCGAGCGCCGACCGGATCTCCTCCGGGTCGGTCAGCGGCTTCGCGCTGACATTCGCGTACACCGGGATCCTCGGGCGGGCGATCGTCACCGCCGCGAGCTCCTTCTGCATCTTCTCCTGAGCCGGCTTCATGACGACCGAGTGGTAGGCGCCGGCGACCTTGAGGGGGATGGCCCGCTTCGCCCCGAGCTCCTTGCACCGGGCGACCGCCTTTTCGAGCGCGCCGTTCTCGCCGCTGATGACGATCTGTCCCGGGCCGTTCAGGTTCGCGATCCCGACGTCCCCCTGGCCCTTCACCGCCTCCTCGACCTTCGCGCGCTCGAGGCCCAGAATCGAGACCATTCCCGAAGGAGTCTTGTCGCACGCCTCCTGCATGAACCGGCCGCGTTGCTGGAGGAGACGGACGCCGTCCTCAAAGGAGAGCGATCCCGCGTAGACGTGCGCGGTGTACTCGCCGAGCGAGAGGCCCGCAGCCGCCTCGCCTGCCGGGAGCCCCTTTGAGGCCGCGACCTCGAGGCACGCGAGCCCGTGGACGAGGAGCGCGGGCTGGCAGCGGTCGGTGCGGTTGAGCTCCTCCGCGGGGCCCTCGAAGCAGACCTTCGCGAGGTCGAAGCCGAGGATCGCGCCCGCGCGGTCGAACAGCTCCTTCGCCTTCGGGAATGCGGCGGCGAGGTCCTTCCCCATGCCGACCGCCTGGGCGCCCTGGCCGGCGAAGAGGTAGGCGGTCGTCACCATCTCAGGATGACCGTCCCCCAGGTGATGCCGGCGCCCATGGCGCTCATGAGGATGAGGTCGCCCCGCTTGATGCGGCCCGAGCGGACCGATTCGTCGAGCGCGACCGGGATCGACGCCGCCGAGGTGTTCCCGTAGTTCTCGATGTTGATGACGATCTTCTCCCGCGGGAAGTTCAGGCGCTCGGCCACCGCCTCGATCATCCGCGCGTTCATCTGGTGCGGGATGAAGTGGTCGATTTCCGACTGGTCGAGGTCCGTCTCCTTCAGCGCCGCCCGGATGATCTCGACGAACTTGGGCACGGCGAACTTGTAGACCTCGCGGCCCTTCATTTGAATCATGTGGAGCCGCTTCTCGAGCGCCTCCGCGGTCACCGGCATCGCGGTGCCCCCGGCCCACGTGATGATGAGGTCCGCCTCGCGGCCGTCGCAGCCCATCTTCGAGTAGAGGATGTCGCTCTCCTCCTCGGTCGGGCCGAGCACCACGGCGCCCGCGGCGTCGCCGAAGAGGATGCAGGTCGTCCGGTCCTTGAAGTTGGTGATCTTGCTGAGGATCTCGGCCCCGATGACGAGGGTGCGCTTGGACTGCCCGCTCGAGATGTAGGCGCGGCCCGAGGAGAGGCCGTAGGCGAAGCCCGTGCACGCGGCGACGAGGTCGTAGCAGCCGGCGTTCCAGCACCCGAGGTTCCTCTGGACGTACACCGCGGTCGGCGGGACGATCCGGTCGGGCGACGAGGTGGCGACGATGAGCGTGTCGATCTCCTCGGGGCCGACGTTCGCGGCCTCGAGCGCCAGCCGCGCGGCCGTCGTGGCGATCTCCGAGGTGGGGACCTCAGGGTCGGCGACGTGGCGCTGGCGGATCCCGGTCCGCTCCACGATCCACTCGTCGGTGGTGTCGACGAGCTTCTCGAGGTCCTTGTTCGTGACCGCGCGGGGAGGGGAGCAGGAACCGGTGCCGAGAATCTTGACTCTCATGGGTGGACCCGATAAACGGGCTATTCTTCCTCTTCCTTGGACCAGCTGAACCACTTGGAATACCACGCGCCGCCGAAGCGGGAGAGCTTGCGGAGTTCCTCCACGATGTGGTCGTTCAGCCCCCCGCGGATGAACCCCGCGGCGAGCTTGACGGCATTCGTGATGGAAAGGGCTTTCGAGCGACCGTGGCACTTGATGACGACCCCGCGCACGCCGAGGATCGGCGCGCCCCCGTACTCCGAGTGGTCGAGGCTGTCGGTCGCCGTGCGCGTGGCCGCCTTCACCTCCTCGGTCGCGCCATTGGAGGTGATCCGCTTGACGATGAAATCCTTGACCCCCTCCGCCGTCTTCAGCGTGAGGTTGCCCGAGAACCCGTCGCAGACGACCACGTCGGCCTCGCCGGCGTACATCCGGTGCGGCTCGATGTTCCCGACGAACTCGAAGTTGAGACTCGCCTTGTCCAGGTAGGCATAGACCTGCTTCTGGAGGTCGGTGCCCTTCTTGGACTCCTCGCCGATGTTCAGGATCCCCACCCGGGGAAGCTTGAGGGTGGGGTTGAGGTACTTGATGTAGACCGAGCCCATCACCGCGTACTGGATGAGGTGGAGCGGCTTCGCGTTCGTGTTCGCCCCCACGTCGATCATGGCGCAGGCGCCGCCGTCGACGGGCATCGGGATCGTGATCCCGGGCCGCTTGACCCCCTCGAGGTTGCCCAGCCCGAAGAGGGGGAAGAGGGCGCCGGCCACGATCGCGCCGGTGTTGCCCGCGGAGATGACGGCGTCCGCGCCGCCCTGCTTGACGAGCGTCATGGCCACGCGGAGGGACGAGTCGCGCTTGCTTCGCAGCGCCTTGACCGGCTCCTCCTTCATCTCCACGACCTGCGAGGCGTGGACGATCTGGACGTTCGGGGGGAGGCCGGGGCGGGAGAGACGGTCCTTCTGCCCGACGAGGATGAGCGTGGCGTCGGGGTTCAGCTTGGCGGCTTCGGTCACGCCCAGCACGATCTCGTCGGGCGCATGATCCCCGCCCATGCCGTCAATCGCGATGCGCATTCGTTCGTCGAGGGGGAACTAACTACCCTACAGCTTCTTCATGTCGACGATCATCTCGCCGTTGTAGTAGCCGCAGGTGCCGCACACCCGGTGCGCCATCTTCGACTGGTTGCAGCGGGGGCAGGAGGAGAGATTGGGGACGTGGACGTGATCGTGGGAGCGGCGGCATCCGCGCCACGACTTCGCGAGCTTCCTCTTTGGATTGGGCATAGTCGCTCCAGAAAACCCCGTCTCCCCCGGTTTCGAGGCCCAGAGTCTAGCGGAGGGTCTCCCGCTTTTCAAGCTAAAACCGGGACGAAGGGAGAGTCGGGGGGAGGGGGAGGGGGAGAAGTTTAAAGGGATTTCGAACTTCCGATCAAACTTCCAACTTCGAACGCACCAGCTTTTCGAAGGTCTCGAACCCGAGCGGGACCTTCGAGGCGTCGCTCGCGCCGGCCTGCGCCTGGAGTTCGCGTCCGCCGCCGCCGCCGCCGCACGCCTTTCCGACCTCCTTGGCGAGGTCGCCGGCCTTCAGCCCTTTTGACTTCACCAGGTCCTCGCGGACGCCGATCACGAACGCCGTCTTCTCGCCGCCGCCCGCGAGGATCGCCGCGGCGAACTTCTTCTTCTGGATGAGCGCGTCCATGACCTTCCGGAGCTCGTCGACGGTCGAATCGGGCAGGTGCTGGACGGCGATCTTCTCGGTGCCCACGTCGCGCGTCTCCGCGTCGCCGGTCTGAACGGGCGCCTTGCCGACGTTCGACCTAAGGCGTCCGACCTCGTCGATCAGCTTCTGGACCTTCTTGGGGACGTCGGGCCGCGGCGCCTTGAGGAGCCTCGAGAGCTCGTTCAGCACCGCGTCCTGCTCGCGCGTCATCTCGACGACCTTTGGGCCAGTGACCGCCTCGATTCGCCGGATGCCGCTTCCGATGGACGATTCGCTCGTGATCCGGAAGCCGCCGATCGTCGCCGAGTGCTCGAGGTGCGTGCCGCCGCAGAGCTCGACCGAGAGGCCCGGCCCGACGGTGACCACGCGCACGCGCTCGCCGTACTTCTCGCCGAAGAAGGCGATGGCCCCCTTTGACTTCGCCTCGTCCATCGACATCTCGACCTTGGTGACGGGATGGTCGGTGAAGACGACCCCGTTCACCCAGTCCTCGATCTTCCGGATCTCCTCGGGCGTCACCGCCTGGAAGTGCGAGAAATCGAAGCGGAGTCGGTCGGCCTCGACGACCGAGCCCGCCTGCTGGACGTGCGCGCCGAGCACCGCGCGGAGCGCCGCCTGGAGGACGTGTGTCCCGGTGTGGTTTCGCATGATGTTGAGCCGGCGCGCAGGGTCGATCGCGACCTTGACCTTCTGGCCGACCTTGAGCGTTCCTTTCGCGATGCGCCCGAAGTGCAGGTGGTAGTGGTCCGGCTTCCGGCAGTCGTCGACGATGGCCGAGACGCCCTCGCCGACGATCGTCCCTCCGTCGCCCGCCTGGCCGCCGCCCTCGCCGTAGAACGGCGAGCGGTCGAGAAGGACGGCGACGACGTCCCCCTCCTTCGCGCTCTCGACGAGCGACGAGGTCTTGGAGTTGAGCATCGTCGTGAAGGCGGTGATGTCCCTTTTGGATTCGTCGTACTTCTTCCGGTCACCGATCTTGACGATCTTGAGGACGGTGGCGTCGTGCGGCTTCGCGAGATCCGCGACCGCGACGCCGTAGCCCAGGAACTCGGTGGCCGGCGTCTTTTGGTCCTTGATGTCGGTGAACGGGCCCTTCTCGAAGATGTCCTTCTGGGTCTTGTCGCCCTCGCTCCGGGCCTCGATGATCTGCTCGAAGCGGACCCGGTCGAGCTTCATCTTGTGGTCGCGCAGGATCTGCTCGGTCATCTCGATGGGGAAGCCGAACGTGTCGTAGAGCTTGAAGGCCTCCTCGCCCGGGAGCGTGTCCTTGCCGTCGCGCTTGAGCCGCGTCATGGCCTCGCTGATCAGCTCGTTCCCCTTCTCGAGGGTGTCGAGGAACTTCTCCTCCTCGCTCTTGATGACCTGCTCGATGGTTTTCTGCCGCTCGACGAGGTAGGGATACTGCTTCTTCATCACCTCGACGACGGACGGGACGATCCGGTGAAGGAAGGCATCGTTGTTCCCCAGCTGGACGCCGTCGCGGAGCGCGGTGCGCAGGATGCGACGGACGACATAGTTGCGTCCCGTGTTGCCCGGGAGCGCGTTGTCGGCGATGCAGAACGTCAGCGCGCGGACATGGTCGGCGATCCGCCGCATCCTCGAGGACTGCTCCGTCCCCGGGGTGTAGGTGAGCCGGAGGAGATGGCTGGCGGCGCCGATGATCGTCTGGAAGATGTCGGTCTCGAAGTTCGAGTGGACGCCCTGGAGGACGGCGCCGAAGCGCTCGAGGCCGGCACCCGTGTCGATGTTCTTCTGCGGCAGCGGCTGGAGGACGCCGCCGTCCTGCCGGTCGAACTGCGTGAAGACGAGGTTCCAGATCTCGACGAAGCGGTTGCAGCCGCACGTGATCGAGCAGTCGGGGGAGCCGCAGCCGTACTGGGCGCCGAAGTCGTAGTAGATCTCGCTGCACGGCCCGCAGGGGCCGTTGGGGCCCTGGCTGGGCGCGCTGGCGGGCCAGAAGTTGTCGGCCTCGCCCAGCCGCTGGATCTTGCCCGCGGGCAGGCCGATCTCGTCGTTCCAGATGTCGAACGCCTCGTCGTCGTCCTTGTAGACCGAGATCGTGAGCCGTTCGGCCGGGATGTTGACCTCCTGGTTCACGAACTGCCACGCCCAGGTGATCGCCTCGCGCTTGAAGTAGTCGCCGAACGAGAAGTTGCCGAGCATCTCGAAGAACGTGTGGTGGCGCGCGGTGCGGCCGACGCTCTCGAGGTCGCCCGTGCGGAGGCACTTCTGGGCGGTGGTCGCGCGCTTGAACGGGAGCGTCCCGCGGCCCAGGAACATGTCCTTGAACTGGTTCATGCCCGCGCCCGTGAAGAGGAGCGAGGGGTCGTTCGAGGGGACCAGGGAGTCGCTGGGGTAGACCGTGTGCCCGCGCTTCTTGAAGAAGTCGAGATAGCGCTCGCGGATCTCGTCGATTTTCATCATCGGGGCGTGGATTATGGGCGGGTCATGGGAGCGTGTCAAGGCTGGCCGATCTCCAAATTGCTCGATGGCCGGGGGGTTTGGGATACCATAAGGGCATGGCGGAACGACCCCGCAGCCGGGCTGCCCTGGTCTTCAAGATCGTCGTCGCCGCAATCGTGGTCGTCGCGGCGGGTGCGGGGATCTGGATCCTCGCCGCCGCCACGCGGGCGCAATCGTCGATGGAGCGCCAGGTCCGCGCTCTGGTCGAGGAGTCCGCCGCGCTCGATCCCCGGCGCCCGGTCGCGGGCGGGGAGGCCGAGCCGGGAAACGCGTGGGACGAGTATTCGCCGGCGCTGGAGGAGATCGCGTCCAACCCGGTGGCGGCGCCCGGCAATCTCAAGATGTTCATCGGCCGGCTCCGGGGGGCGGACCGGGCGATGGTCGAGGGCGACGTGGCGGTGCGCGTGAAGGCGCTGGAGCGCCTCTCCCGCGGGGCGCGGAAGGCCGAGGCGCGGCCGCCGTTCCGCTGGGAGGGGGAGTCGATCCTTCCGCACTCCGGCGAAGGCGCGCTTCGCAGGCTCGCCGAGATCGCGGTCTGCAAGTCGAGGTTTCTCCGCGAGGCGGGCGACGGGCCGGCCGCCCTCCGTCTCCTCCTGGACACGGCGCAGCTTGGACGGGACGGCGCGTGCAACACCTGCTCGGAGTTCGAGTGGGAGGGGCTCCAGGCGCTGGAGCTGGCTCTCGATGAGCTCGAGAGACTGGTCCTCTCGAAGGCCTTGAAGCCCGCCGAGCTCGACCTTCTCGAGCGGGCGCTGGAAACTCTCGACCGGACCTTTCTGAAGGACGGCCGCTGCTTCCTGAACGACGTTGCGTACCACGGCGCGTGGCTCCGCCGGGAGGATCCGTTCCTCGAGGCGAACGAGACCTATCGCAAGCGTCGGCCAGTCGCGCCGGGATGGCACCATGCCTTCTCAATGAGGCTCTTCAAGGCGGACGCGTTCAACCGGTGGCTCGCGGCGGCTCGCGCGCACGCGGCGGCGGGGACGAGCGCGTGGGAGAAGGCGCGGGGCGTCTTCGACCGCAACGCGAACCTCCTCGAGAGCCCGCCGGAGAACCTCATCCTGAACCGGCTCTCGCCGCCGTCGCTCGAGGTGAATCGCACACGCGAGTCCCAGCTGGGTCTCCTCCTCCTGGCGGTCCACTTCCTCCGGACCGGCGAGACGATCTCGCACGTCGACCCCTTTGGGGCGACGGAGAGCGGCCTGAGGTTCGAAGTGGACGGCAACTTCTTCCGCGCCTGGAGCCGCGGTCCGAACGGCGTCGACGAGGGGGGAGGGGAGGCGGCGCGGCCGCGGAACTCGTCAGGGTCGACGACCATCATCGGCCCCCCCATGGGCGCGGCGGATGACCTTGGGATCGCCGTGGAGCGCTGACGCGATGATCGAAGCCGCGATCCTGGCCCCGAAGCGCGTCCCCACATGGAAGATCGTGGCCGTCGTCCTCGGATCGATCGCGCTGCTCCTCCTCCTCTTCTTTGGCTGGTTGAGCCGCGTGGGGAGCCGCAAGTGGGCCTCGATGGAGGCGAAGGTCCAGGAAATGCTGGTCGAGGCCCGCGGGCGGAGCTCCGCGAGACCGGCGCTCCGCGGCACGCCCGTCGCCGGCAACGCGTGGGACGACTACGACCTCGCGCTCAAGGAGGTGGAGAAGTTCAAAGCGTCGCGATCCGTCCCTTATGACTTCCTCAGCCGGGGTCCGAAGGCGGACCGGGCGAAGGTCGAGGCGCTCCTCGCGGACCATGGGGTGGCGCTGGAACATCTCCGGCGCGGCGCCGCGCGCTCGCACGGCCAGTATCCCTACAAATGGGAGGAGGGCTTCTCGCAGCCCATCCCGGGATTGCTCTCCTCGCAGACTCTCGCCAACCTGGCGGCCTGCCGGTCGCGATTCCTGGTCGAGGAGGGGAAGTTCCGCGAGGCGGCGGAGCTGCTCCTCGACACGTGCCAGTTCGGACGCGACTTCGGGTTCAACGGCGTGCTGATCAGCGAGATGATCGGGATCGCGTTGTACTCGATCGCGTTGGATGAGCTGCGCGATCTCATCCTATCCGGGAAGCTTTCGAGGGAGGACCTGGTCGAGGTGGCGCGCGAGCTGGAGCTGCTCGACCGTTCGTTCCCGCGGAACGGCCAGTCGATGATGAACGAGGCGATGTCGGCAGGCATGGGATTCCTGAAATTGGGCGCTAGCGGTGGCGAAGGAGAGGTATTTGGCGAGGGCTCACGCGGATGGAGCTTCCTGCTTCCGTCCCATCTCCTCCTCGGGGACGCGTTTGAGAGCCATCTCGCGTTGATGAAGCGGTGCGCGGACACGGACGACAAGCCGTGGCCGGAGGTGGAGCGGATCGGGGAGGGGATCCGGGACCAGGCCGAACACTTGAAGAACCCCATCTCGAAAATCATGATCCCAGGGCTGACCAGCTCCGGCCGCGCCGGCCGCGAGCGGCGGACCCAGCTGCGGCTCCTGCGGGTTGCGGCGCACTACCGCGCAACGGGCGAGGTCCTCGAGCTGGACGACCCCTTTGGGAAGAAGCTGGTCACGTCGAAGTCCGGCGACCGCCTCAAGACTTGGAGCGTGGGCCGGAACGGGACCGACGACGGCGGCGTCGGCGATTGGAAGCCCGCGGCGGGGAAGGACATCGTCCTCGAGACGGACCGGTGAGGTCGCGCCGCGCGTGGAAATGGGCGGTGGGCGTCTTCGGCGGCATGCTCGCGCTCGTGTGTGTCATCGTTCTCGAGGCGCATCTTAAGGCATCGGCGACGTTCGATTGGAACGATCGCGAGGTGGCGGACAAGATCGCGGCGATCCGCGCGCGCGACTGGACGCGGCCGCCGGTGCCCGGGACCGCCTCGCCGGGCAACGCTTGGGATCTCTACCGGAAGGCGTTCGCCTCGATAGAGGCCATTCCCCGGGAAGAGGCGGACTTCGTCCCCGAAATTGCCGGTGATACTCCCGAGGGAGAGGAGCCGGAGGATGAGGTGTTGGAGGCCTTTTATGCCGCCTATCAACCGCTCCTGGAGGAAATCCGGCTGGCCGTGGGATCTGGTCGGGTCGATCCCGCCTACCCTTATGAGAAGGGATACGACTCGGACCTGACCCACCTCTCGCGGGTCATCCGGTCCACGCGATTCCTCGCAGGTGCGATGAGCCTGAAGTACAGGTCGGGGCACGATGCCGAGGCCTTGGACCTGGCGAGCGTGGGGCTGGCGATGGGCCAGGACACGGCTAGGGGAGGCCCCCTCGTCAGCCGCCTGGTCGAGATGGCCTCGGTGGGGATCGTGGTGGAATCGGTCCGCCCGCTCTTTGAGGATGTCGACCTGCAACCGTCCGATCTCGAACGGTTTGCGGTCCAGCTTGACCGCCTGGAGAACACCCGCCTGCCGATCAAGGAATTCGTGGAGGTGGAGGAGGTCCTGTTGCGCGCGCATCTGCACCACGCGGACTGGTCGAAGTTCACGAAGTCCGGCTTCGTCTCCCTGGGTTCCGCCCCCGAATCGCCGGTGTGGCCCTCTTGGAAGCTTCTCTTTTCGAAAAAGCTCACCCGCGCGGCGGCTTTGAGCGAGGTGGCCACCTATTACCATGATCTCCTGGCGGTATGCGACGGTCCGGCGTACTCCCGGCCGGAGGCGGTATCCCGGGTGGCGAACCGTTCCCGTCCATCCGACAATCCCCTGATCCGGGACTTCAATCGAGGCGATGAAAGGTTCTTCAAGATTGAAGCGACCCGAGCGCTGGACCTCACGCTGCTGCGGGTGGCGACGGCGCTGGCGTGGTACGAGGCGGACAAGGGGAAGCCGCCCGCCTCGTTAAACGACCTCGTCCCGCGCTACATCTCGAAGGTGCCCGATTGCCCCTACACGGGCACGCCGCTTCGGTACCTCCCGGGGAAGGTCTGGTCGATCGGCGGCGACCTGAAGGACGACGGGGGCGTGTGCGACGAGCGGTTCCGCGGCAGTCCCGATCAGGCCGGCAACGACGTCGTCTGGTGGGTCAGGCGGAAGAAGTAGACGCCGGTCAGGCGCTTCGCTGCTTGCGCTTCTTTCCCCGGCGCAGGCTGCCCAGCGCCACGACCTTCACCACGTGAATCAGGCTGTGCCAGCCGGTGCGCTCGAGAAGTCCATTTTTGCGAATGAATGCGTACATGAACAGGCTCCGCGCGACGATGACCTGCTCCGGATGGCGAATGTCCAGGGGATGGCCACTGGTGAAGAACAATCGGACGGGTTTGAACGGCCTGGCCTCGAAGAACTTCTTGAATTCGTCGTACCTCATGGAAAACATCCTAACAGCAGATTTGAAGAGGTTCAAGGGGAGGGGTGGGGGGCGGGGATGGACCCCGCCCCCCGAAGGCTTCCGCTACTTTTTCGCGGGCTTCTTGTCGTCGTCGGACTTCTCGCCCTTCTCGGGCTTCTCCGCCTTGTCCAGCTTCGCCTCGGCGGGCTTGGCCGCCGCGGGCGGGGTCGCCATGCCCTTGCGCGGCTCGATGCCCAGCTTCGCCCGGATGTCGTTCTCGATCCGCAGCGCGAGGTCGGGCTTCGTCTTCAGGATCCCGCGGCACTTCTCGCGGCCGTTGTCGAGCTTCTCGCCCTTGTAGGAGTACCAGCCGCCCGAGCGCTCCAGGACGCCGTTGAGCTCGCCCATGTCGAGGATGTCGCCCTCGTAGGAGATGCCGCTGGCGAAGAGCATGTCGAACTCCGCCTTCTTGAAGGGCGGGGCGATCTTGTTCTTGACGATGTTCGCCTTGACGCGCGTCCCGACCTCGTTCTCGCCGTCCTTCAGGTGGCCGATCCGGCGGATGTCGACCCGGACGCTGGAGTAGAACTTGAGCGCGCGGCCGCCGGGGGTCGTCTCGGGGTTCCCGAACATGACGCCGATCTTCTCGCGGATCTGGTTGATGAACACCAGGCAGGTGCGGGACTTGGAGACGCTCGCGGTCAGCTTGCGGAGCGCCTGGCTCATGAGGCGCGCCTGGAGGCCGACGTGGATGTCGCCCATCTCGCCCTCGAGCTCGGCCTTGGGCACGAGCGCGGCGACGGAATCGATCACGATCACGTCGAGGCTGGCGGAGCGCACCATCATGTCGGCGATCTCGAGCGCCTGCTCGCCGCTGTCGGGCTGGTTGAGGAGGAGGTCGTCGAGATTGACGCCGAGCTTCGTGGCGTAGGTCGGGTCGATCGCGTGCTCCGCGTCGATGAAGAGGGCGGAGCCCCCGGCCTTCTGGGCGTTGGCGATGATGGTGAGGCAGAGGGTGGTCTTGCCCGAGCCTTCCGGCCCGAAGACCTCGACGACGCGGCCGCGCGGGAAGCCCTTGCCGCCCAGGGCGAGGTCCAGGTTGAGCGAGCCGGTGGTGATGCCCTCGACGTCGAGCTTGGTGTCGGCGCCGAGGCGCATGATGGAGCCCTTGCCGAACTGCTTTTCGATCTGGGCGAGGGCGGTCTTCAGGGCCTCGATGCGGCGTTCGTCGCGCTGGGGGGGAAGCTGCTGGATGGCCATCACTCTCTCCTTTTCCTTTGCCAGAACGGGGGTTGCGATCATTAGACTCTCCTCAAAAAACACCGTCAAGGAATTAAGCAAAGCACATGCCAGTAAAAAAACGCCTGCATTCGCGGCAAATCGCGTCTCTCTCCGGCGCGTGTTACGTTTCGTAACACGGGGTAACACGGCCCTCGCTCTTCACGAAGGGAGTATCCCCGGTTGATGTGCCTTAATAGGACATACTATGGGACAGGGGGCAAAGCTTTCCAAGCTTTCCGGGAGCTTCGTCCTTTGGGTGTGGGCCGAGGAGTGCCTTAGAGTCAGCGATGAATCTGGTTTAAAATAAAGCGCCCCGACGACAGGTCGGGGCAGTTGGAGCGGGATCTAATTTTTACTTCTTTTATTTCTTCTTACGGCCTTGATATAGCAAGGACGATGCCACAAAAAGCCCTCAATAAACATCAAAATCCGGTCAGAATTGAGGGTCGATAGGGGCAAACTGGCAACTCGAGTTGGCTTAAATGGCCTCTCTTCCTAAAGGGCTACTTACCAACACCTTGGGGTGTCAAATTTCCTTGGCGGTGAACCGGCCTTTCGACCACTTCTGGGCATCTTTGCTCCCCTTTCCTGTAACAGTAGGGGCGTACCATGAGATGAGTAACGGGAGGGAATCATGAGCCAACACAACCTTAGCCGCAGGAGTCTCTTGGGCCACTCCGCCGCGCTGGCCGCCGGCGGCCTGTTCCTCGCTGAATCGGTGAAGGCCCAGGATAATCCGGCCGGCCAGGTGCAGGATCGCACGACCAGCATCCGGATCTCCAGCCTCAAGGGCATCGTCATCGGCCCCAAGGCCTACCTCAAGGTGGAGACCAACCTTAAGGTCACGGGATGGGGCGAGATCACGGGGCTCGACCCCAAGGTTGGCGTGGCGCTGGCCGAATCCCTCTTTGAACTCCTCAACGGCGAGAACCCCACCCGGATCGAGCACCTCTGGCAGAAACTCTACCGCGCCCACCGCGACATGCGGGGCGGGCCGTTCATGACCCACACGATCTCCGCGATCGACATGGCCCTCTGGGACATCACGGGCAAGCTCTGGGGCGTGCCGGTCTACCGCATGCTTGGCGGCCCCACGCGCGACAAGATCCGCATGTACCCGAGCGCGAAGGCGACCAAGGTCGGCACGGGCGGGCCCCACCCCTGGTCCGGCGATCCCCCGGACATCCAGCGCCTGGTCAAGATGGTCGAGGACGCCCGCAAGCGGGTCGGCCCGGACGGGTCGGTCATGTTCGACGCCCACTGCGCCGTCCCGCCGCCGATGCTCATCCAGTTCGCGAACGCGATCCAGCCGCAGGACGTCCTTTGGATCGAGGAGCCGGCGGTGCCGGGGAACATCGAGGTCTTCAAGCGGCTCAAGCAGCAGATCCGCGTGCCGCTCGCGACCGGCGAGCGGGACCGGACGATCTGGGGCATGCTGCCGTACCTGCAGGAGAAGTGCATCGACATCCTCCAGCCTGACTGCGGCCACACGGGCGGGATCAGCCAGATGAAGAAGATCGCGACCCTGTGCGAGGCGTACATGACTCCGCTTGCGCCGCACTGCACGATGTCCGAGCTCGGACTGACGGCGAGCCTCCACGTCGCGGCGTCGATCCCCATGTTCCTGATCCACGAGGGCTACCTGGACGGCCACCTCATGCCGCCCGGGGTGGCGAAGAAGACGTGGACGCAGGACAAGGACGGCTACGCCTCGCTGCCCGAGGGGCCGGGCCTGGGGGTCGAGATCGACGAGGAGAAGATGGCCCAGGTGGCGGCCGACCCCAAGCGCTTCTTCAAGTGGCCCCACCCGGTCCAGCCCGACGGTTCGGTCACCGACTATTAGGGCTAGCGGGCGATCTCGAACTCGCCGGTGTCGGTGAACTTCGTGATGCCGTGCTTCTTGATGAGGTTCTGCAGGTGCTGGCGGGAGATGCCCAGCGCCCGTGCCGTGTGGGTCACGTTGAATTCCTGGCGCGACAGGGCCTGCACCACGTAGGACCGCTCGAACATGTCCCGAGCCGACTCCAGCGACCGGAACTCGCCGCCCCCCGACGCCAGGTTGAGGTCGTCGGTCGACAGGTACTCGTTGTTCGACAGGATCACCGCCTGCTCCACCCGGTGCTTCAGCTCCCGGATGTTCCCGTCCCACTTGTGCGCCTGCATCGCCGTCCGGGCCTCCTCGCTGAAGCCCTTGACCTCCCGGGCGTTGGTCGTGTTCGCCTCCCCCAGGAAG
>JBGPCZ010000020.1:0-50492 GCA_041482015.1 Planctomycetota bacterium
CTTCATGCCGCCGCCGGCCGCCCAGTAGACGCGCGCCCCGTCGCTGCACGGCGTGGCGTTGCTCGACGATACCTCGTTCGCGGGGTAGGGCGGGAACCGCTTCCGGTCGATCTGCTCGAGCGTCTTGTGGAGGTCGGTCTCGAGATCGCGCTTCGCTCTCAACTTCTTGTCGAGCTCGGCCGCCTTGTCCGAGGAAAGGCCTTGAGGCGAGACCGCGGCGTTGATCGCCGCGACCGTCTCGTCGTTCAGCCTCGCGAGCTGGGCGAGGAGCGGCTCGATCTTCTCCTTCAGGCCGGCCCGCTCCGCCGCGGGGATTCCGTCATAGGGCGTCGTGGTCCGGAGCCAGAGGACGCGGCCGTCGGCCTTCGAGAGGCAGAGGAGATCGGAGATTCCGGATCCGACGAAGACCTTGTCGCCGACGACGATCGGCTGCGACATGCTCCGCCCGGTCAGCTTGGTCATCCAGGTGACGTTCTTCGTCTCGTAGGTCACGGGGCCTACGGGGGTGATGTAGGCCGCGACCATCCACTTGCTCAGCCATCGGCCGCTGTAGTGCTTGCCCAGTCCCTCCGCCACGCTGACCTTGACGAGGAGCCGGTTCCAGCCCGCGGCCAGGGTCGTCTCGATCGCCTTCCCGCGGTTCTTCGGGTCCAAGAGGGTGGGCTTTCCATTCAGCCAGTACTTGGCGGCGGCACCGTCGAAGGGGATCTGGAGCTGGATCTTCGCTTCGGCCGGTGAGAAGAGGTACGTGTGGGCGTAGGCGGCCTTGTTGTTGAAGTCGCCCTCGACCTTGACGCCCGGCCCCTCGACGCTGAACTTCCCGTACGCGAAGACAAAGTCGACGTAACTCTGGCCGCAGGTGCCCTCGTTGTGATCGTGCCGGCTTTGGGTGTCGATGTCGGCGCGAAGGTATTTCCAGCCCTTCTGTCCGTCGGCGGGTGCGACGGCCGCCTCGCCGCCCAGGAAATCCTGGTCGATGTCCTTCGCCGGGTCCTGCACCGCGAAGGGGCCGGCGATCAGCCAGTCCTTCAGGGTGAAGTACTCCAGTGCCTTGCTCTCCTTGCCCGGATCGCCCGCGGGCTTCGCCGCCTGGTACCGGAGGGACGTCGTGATCCCGTGGACGCGCCGGCTCCAGGTCGTGGGCGGCGTCGCGCCGGCGAAGCGGCCCGTCCAGTCGCCGCGCCAGCCGATCGGCCGGTCGGGCGAGGGGCGGAACTCCGGCGAGCCGAGCAGGGAGGCTGACGACGACGGTTCCGCCGGACCGGCGATTGCGAACTGCGAGAGGACGAGGAGGGACGCGATGATTTTGGCCTGGACCCGCAAGGAGCACGCTCCCAGGAGATATGCGAGTGCACTCATTCGTTCCCTCACGGGTCCAGGTTAATTTCGGTCGAGCCGCAGCGGGCCGGCCTCGTAGTATTTTCCGGCGCGCAGGCGAAGGTACCCGCCGTCGTCGTCGGGAAACGCGGACCGTTCGCCGCGGTTGCCCGGGATGGCCGGCGGGTTGGTCACGCCGTCCTTCGCGTTGTCCTTGTGGACCGTGCACTCGATTGCGCCGCCGCCGAAGAGGAGGCCGACGAAGCCGGCCTTCGCCCACTCGGAGATCCGGGCGTTCGACGGATAGCCCTCGAGCCAGTACTCGACGCGGTTGTCCATGTAGTGCCAGGGCGTGTTGTTGCACGTCGCCATGTGGGTGTTCCCGAGCGGGATGCGCCAGACCACGAGCGGCAGCCCCGTTCGCGCGTGGAGGTCGGCGCCCCAGTCGCGGAACTCCGTGAAGTCCTTCTCGGTCCACCCGGCGTTCGCGATCCCGTGCGCCTCCTGGAACCCGGCGTCGCGGTCCGCCACGTCGGTGAAGACGAGGTCCCACGCGCCGCACCGGCCCATCGCGTCGGCCGCCGCGGCCGCGGGGACCGCCTTCGAGGCGTGCCAGGCGAGGAGGACGTTCGGCGCGTACCGGTCGCGCAGGACGCCGAAGGCCTTTCCAAAGGAGGCGAGCGAATCGTCGAGCCCCTCGAGCTCGGCCAGCCCCGTCGACTGCACCTCCACGCGCACCTTTTCGGGGACGTTCGGGCGGAACTCGGGCGCCGACAGGAAGCGGCCCCACGCGGTCGGCTCGACGTGGAGGATCACCGGCTTCCCGTGCTTTCCCGCCTTCTGCATGAAGAGCGCGAGGTCCGAGAAATACTTCTTCATGGTCGACCGGTCTCCGCAGCACCGGGCGATCTCCGTCGCGGGATCGGGGGCCTCGTTCTTCGCGGGCCGCACGAGGCCGTAGTAGGTGAAGACCGGGAGGATCCCGAGGCGGTCCGACTCCTCGGCGTACATCGAGACGAAGGACCCGTTGGGATTCCACTGCGTCCAGCCCGAGGTCAGGTGCTGGTAGCGGAGGTCCCAGCGGCAGCCCTGGGCGCGCGTGTCGGTGACCCAGCTCTCGGCCCAGCCGCTCATCACGCCCAGCATGAAGTGATCCTTGCCGAGCCTCTTGAGGACCTCCCCGGTCATCGATTCGGCGACGAGGGGTTTCCCCAGCATCGCGGTGGCGGCGTGGCCGCCCGTCACGTCGAGGGAGGCGTGATCCTCGGCCTTCGAGAAGGCGACCCGGCCGTGTCGCACGAGGAGCCGCGTGGAGTCGGGGGAGACGGCGAGCGCGAGGCTGGTCCCAAGGACCGTCGCCTCCGCGAGGGGCGTGGCGAGGATCATCGGGCTCCCCGCGGGCTGGGGCGCGACGTCGGCGGTGACGGCGCCGCGCGTCAGGAGCACGCGCTTGCGGTCGGCCGAGAAGTCGCTGCCCTCGATGGCCAGCTCGCTTCCGGAACCCATCTGCAGGAGCGTTCCATCCTGGTACCGGATCCAGGCCCATCCTTGGGCGGGCACGCGCACGGTCTCGCCCACGTGGAGGGCCATCCCGGTCTCGGCGGCGATCGATTCCGCGCGGCGCTCGACTTTCACGTCGGGGCTGACCGAGACGAGGCGGATGGCCGGCGGCTGGTGGAGGACGATCAGCGCGACGATGGCGACGACCCAGCCGGCCGCGACGACCGCCGCGACGCGCGCCCATTTCCCGGAGAACCGGCCGCGCCGGGGGGTCGTCTCCGTGGCGAGCTGCTGGCCGCGGGCCTCGGCGGCGAGCTCGAAGAGCAGCGCGTGCGAGTGCATGTATTCCCAGAAGGTCCGTCGATTCGCGGGCGAGGAGGTGATGAGCTCCTCGAGGCGTATCCGATCCGCGTCGGAGAGGGTGTTCTCGATGTACCGCTCGAGGAGATCGAGGAGCTTGGTTTCGTCCATGTCAGGCCCCCCTCACGGCGGCCTTCCGCTGGACGCACTCGCGGAGGAATTTCCGGACGCGCGCGAGCGAGACGTGGACCGCGTCCACGGTCCAGGAGAGCCGGGCGGCGATCTGCGGCGGCGGGAGCCCGCGGTCGTAGCGCAGCTGGAGGATCTCCCTCGCCCGCGGCGCGACCTCCCCGACGCAGGTGCCCAGCGCCTTCCTGAGCGGGTCGGCGAAATCCTCCACGTCGGGCGCCGAGGCGACGAGCGCCTCGATGGCCTGGGGACTCAGGGGTCGGGGGGCGCTCCGGTCGCGCTCGAATTGTTCCAGCACCTTGAGCCGCGCGATCGCGCGCGCCCAGGCGAGAAAGTTCGTGTCGGGGCGGAACTCCTCCGCCTTGTGGGTGACGGTGAGGAAGACCTCCTGGAAGACGTCCTCGGCGCGGGTGTAGTCCGGGAGGAGGCCCACGACGAATCCGCGGAGCAGGCTCGAATGGCGGAGGAAGAGCCGCTGCACCTCCTCGACCGCCCTGCCGCCCATTGTCACCAGTATCCTCCGATCCGGACGGTAATGGGGCGGGATCGGAGAAACTTAGCAAGGAATCGGCGGAATATCTGCTCGATCAAAGGACGGGGCGTTTCATAGGGGTGCTGAAACGGACGGCGATCCTGCTCGGGCTCCTGGGTGGATGCGTGACCGCGGAACCGGTCCGGCCCGCTGTTCGCGTCTCGGAGGTCACCCTCTTCGGCGACCTCGAGTGCTTTCGCATCGAGACTCCGACGGCGACCTATCTTTATGGGAAGCGCGGCGCGGGGTTCGCGAGCATCGTGGATCCCGACGGGCATGACTGGATCTCCTATCGACATGGCGGGAAGGCGGCCGGAGAGTATCGGGGTCTTCCGAAGTCCGGCCAGCCGGTGAAGTACTTCCACTGTGGCTACGGGTTCGGTCAATATGTGAACGACAACCCGTTCACGAGCCGTGTTGTGGAGAGCGCGGCGGATCATGTCCGAATCGTCTCAGAATCGAAAGACGGCCGCTCCGCGTGCGACTGGGATTTTTTCCCCGCGCACGCCACGCTCACGCTTCGGAAGATCGCGTCGCCGACCTTCTGGTTTCTCTATGAAGGGACCCCGGGCGGGGAGCTCGACGCGGAGCACGACGTTGCGATCCGGCCGGGGGGCCGGCGGACGACGCTCGCCGAGCCCTGGGAGGACGAGGTCCCGTGGGCCTGCTTCGGCTCGGGTCGGTCCCCTTGTGGGCTCCTCTGCGTGAGCCACGAGCCGCGCGTGAGGCAGGCGTCGTGCGTCGCGTGGCCCTACGCGCCCGAGCCCGACGGCGGCTTCCGCCAGATGACCGTCTTCGGCTGGGGGAGGCTGGGTTGGAAGGATTCCAGGCAGCACCAGCCGCAGCTTCGCGAGCTTCCCGCCCGCTTCAGCATCGCCCTCGTCCGTGGCCCCGACGAACCGACGCTGCTCCGGGCCGTTGACGCGATGTCCCGCTAGCGGGCGCTCTCGTAGATCACCTTCCCGCCGAGGATCGTGGTGAGCACCCGGATGGCGCGGACCTCGTCGACGGGGCAGGTCATGATGTCGCGGTCGATCAGGATCAGGTCGGCGAGCTTGCCGACCTCCAGGCTTCCCTTCGCGCGTTCCTCGTGGTGCAGGTACGCGTTGTTGATCGTGTAGAGGCGGATCGCCTGCTCGCGGGTGAGCGCCTCCTCGGGGACGAGCACCGTCCCCCGCTCCGTGCGGCGCGCGAGCGTCGTCCAGATCGCGAGCCACGGGTTCCACGGGTTGGTCGCGCGGACGGAATCGGTCTTGACCATGTGATCGCTTCCGCCGCCGATCGTCGTGTGCTCCATCCACGACTTGTACGGCTGGAACCAGCGCATCCGCTCCGGGCCCAGGAGGTTCAGAAGGGAGGTCCCGTCCTTGTAGAGCCACGCGGGCTGGACGTCGGCGCAGACGCCGAGCGTCCGGCACCGCTCGAGGTTCCGCGGCGACGGGAAGTTCGCGTGCGTGATGCACCAGCGTTTGTCCTTGATGGAGAGCTTCTGGTCGACCTTCTCGTACGCGTCCAGGAGGACGTCCATCGCCGCCTCGCCGGCGGTGTGCGACGTCATCTGCCAGCCGCGTCGAGCGGCCTCCTCGCAGACCATCTCGAGCTGGGTCGGCTGGATCTTGAGCTGGCCGCGCCAGTCGTCCGCCGTGTTCTGGTAGGTCGGCCCCTTGGGCCAGGGCTCGCGCATGTAGGCCGTCCCGAGGAGCATGCCTCCGTCGGTGTAGAGCTTGATCGGCCCGATGCGGACCCACTCGTCGCCGACGCCCGTCGGTCCGCCCCTCTTGTGGGTCCCGGGCAGCGCCTCGAGCTTCCGGATGACCTCGTCGCGCGTGCCGCTCGGATCGAACTCGCGGGCGACGTTGATCCGGCAGGTGAGCTCGTCCTTCTTCTCGAGATCGAGGAAGAGGTCGAGATCCTCGGGGCTCGCGTCGCGATCGGCGACGCTCGTCAGGCCTTCCGCGTTGTAAAGCGCGAGCAGCTTCTTCACCGCGTCGCGCTTCTGCCCCGGCGTGATCTTCGGGTCGTCGTCGTGGGGGATCTTGAGCAGCTTGTCCGCGCCGCGGAGGAGGCCGGTGGGCTCTCCCGTCGCGGGATCGCGGACCACGCCGGGGTGCTTCGTCTCCCTCGTGATCCCGGAGACCTCGAGCCCTTTTGAGTTCACGAGATCGGCCGGCCCCATGTTGTATCGCACCGGGTGCCTCGGAGCGGCCGCGTCGAGCTCGGCCTTGGTGGGGAAGCGCGCCTCCTTGAGCCGCGTCGCGAACGCAAAGGGGAGTTCGATCCACTGGCCCTCCGGAAGGGTGGCGGCCTTCTTCCGGATGTAGTCAAAGGCGTCCTGGAGCGAGACCAGTTGCGGGAGCGGCCCGGCGAGCTCGCTCCACGCGGCGCTCGTGATGTGCACGTGGCTGTCGTAGAGGCCGGGCAGGATCGCGTGGCCATCCGCGTCGATGACGCGGGTGCCCGGCCCGGCCCATTTGAAGACCTCCTCGTCGTCGCCGACGGCGACGATCCGCCCGTCCCTGATCGCGACTGCCTCGGCGATCGAGAAGCGGGCGTCGACCGTGATCACCTTCGCGTGGTGGACGATCAGGTCGGCGGGGCCGCCGGCGCTCGCGGAGGCGCAACCGACGGACAGGAGGAGGAGGGCGCGCGCGGATCTCATCATGGTTTTCGATTCCTCAGGCTGGAGAGCACCTTCTCGACCGGGAGCGCGTGCACGATCCGACCCTCGCGCCCCGTCGTCGTCGTCGCGGCGGAGAGCGCGTTGTAGACCGACTCCTCGGTCGCCTCGATCGTCGCGTGGAAGGCGTCGTTCACGTCGGGAAGCGCGGCGGTCCCGCGGCCGGTCGAGAAGGCGATGAAGATGTCGCCGCTCCCGTGGCGCGCCGCCGTGCCGGTCCGGCCGATGCCCAGGCCCGCCCGCTTGCAGAGCCTTTTGAGTTCCCGGTGGTCGATCGGCGCGTCGGTCGCGATCACGCCGATGACCGACCCCTCGTCCTGCGACCCCTTCGGGAGGTGATGGGCCGGGATCGGAACGTCGGCGAGCGCCTTCCCGATCCGTACGCCGCCCAGCGTCAGCTCGGCCCGCCGCCCGAAATTGCAGAGCGCGAGGACGCCCACGTGCCACGGCGTTCCGGGAATCCGGCGCGAGGAGGTGCCCACGCCGCCCTTCAGGTCGTAGCAGACCATCCCGCGTCCCGCGCCGACGCATCCTTCCGCGACCGCACCTTCCTTTGCGGCGGCGAGCGCGGCCTCGACCTCGGGCTTGCCCGCGCGGAACCGGCGGGCGTCGTTCAGCCATCCGTCGTCGCATTCGGAGACGCAGGGGATCACCCATGTCCAATTGAGGCCCGTCGCGAGCTCCGCGTTGTGCTCGAAGACCCAGTCGAGCGCGGCGTCGTAGACGCGGCCGAGGCTGTTGGTCCCGGTGAGGAAGAGCGGCGTGTCGACGTAGCCCCACTCGTTGATCATCATCGACCCGGTGCATTCCCCGGCGCCGTTGAGCGCCCAGACCGCCGCCGGGCAGTTCTCTTTGAAGAGATCCCGGCCGTGGGGGAGGACCACCGTGACTCCGGTCTGCGCCGCGGGGTCCGGGTTCACAAGGTGGGCGTGGCCGACCCGCACGCCGGGGACGTCGGTGATCGAATTCAAAGGGCCGGGCTCGAGGAGTCCGTCCAGCTTGATTCCGGATTCGCGCAGTCTCATTTGGATTTCCCCAGCACTTCCTCGACGGCCGAGGCGGCGCGGTCGCACTCGTCGGCGGTGATCGACAGGGGAGGCTGGAGGCGGACGACGTTCCCGTACGCCCCGCCCACGCCGACCAGGATGCCGCGCTCCCGCATCGTCGCGCGGACCGCCTTCGCCTCCTGAGGGGCCGGCTCTTTTGACTTCTTGTCGCGGACAAGCTCGATCCCGATCATGAGCCCGCGGCCGCGCACCTCGCCCACCTGCGGCGCGGTCTCCTCGAGCCGCCGGAGCCGCGTGAGGAGTTCCCCGCCGCGTCGCGCGGAATTCTCGACGAGCTTCTCCTCCTGGAGGACGGCGATGTTGGCGAGCGCGGCGGCGCACGAGATCGGGTTCCCGCCGAACGTCGAGAGATGGTCGCCGGGCTTCATCGCCTCCGAGACGGGCTCGCGCGCCATGAAGGCGCCGAGCGGGAATCCGCCGGCGATCCCCTTGGCCATGGCCACGATGTCGGGTTTCGCCCCGGGCGCGTGCTCGATCCCGAACATCTTCCCGGTCCGTCCGAAGCCCGTCTGGACCTCGTCGACTATGAAGAGCGCGCCGTCCTCGTGGAAGATCCGCGCCGCGACGTCGAAGTACTCAGGTGGGGGCGTGACGATCCCGCCCTCGCCGAGGACGGGCTCGGCAATGAACGCCGCCACGTCGCCCGAGGTCTGTTGCCGGATGACGTCCTTGAGCGCGTGGGCGCAGGCGACGTCGCACTCGGGGTACTTCAGGCCGAGCGGGCAGCGGTAGCAGTAGGGGGCCGGGCCGAACGCGACGCCGGAAAGATAGGGGCCGTTCCCCTTCTTGCGCACCTGGTTCCCCGTGATCGAGAGCGTCCCGATCGTCCGGCCGTGGAAGCCGAAGCCGAGCGCGACGATCTCGCGGCGGCCGGTCGCCTGCTTGGCGAGCCGCATCGCCCCTTCGATCGCTTCGGCCCCCGAGCCTGCGAAGAAGCTCTTGGTGAGCCCGCCGGGCGCGATGCCAGCGAGCGCCTCGGCGAGCCGGCCGACCACGGGCACGTGGTAGACATACGAGCAGCAGTGGACCAGCTTCTCCATCTGCTCCCGCGCGGCGGCGAGGATCTTCGGATGGTTGTGCCCCGCGTTGACGACCGAGATCCCGGAGAAGCAGTCGAGGTAGCTCTTCCCGTCCTCGTCGACGACGGTGCGCCCCTTCGCGCTTGCGACGACGACGGGTTCGACGCCTTGGGCCACCACGGGCATGATGTACTTCGCATACCGCTCTCGCGTGTCCATGGATCCTCAAAAGCTGGGGGGAGTGTTCACCGAGATCGCCTCCACGGCGGTTTTCCCGCGGTTTCTGAAGCGGTGCGGCCGCCGGCTGTCGAAGTAGTACGCGTCTCCGGGCTTGAGGACGTGGACCTCGTCGTCGACGGTCAGCTCCAGCGTCCCCCGGAGGACGACGCCGGCCTCCTCGGAGTCGTGGTGATAGCTTTCGGCCCCCGTGTCGGTGCCGGGCCCGTAGCGCTCGACGAGGAGCTGCAGCGCCCGGCCGCGGCGGCCGGAGGCGACGTCCCGGAAAGAGATCCCCTTCTGGCCGGAGATCTCGCGAAGCTCGTGGCGCCGGTAGACGATCTTCTCGCGGGGCGGCGGCGCCTGGGTGAAGAAGTCGGCCAGCGTCACGCCGCACGCGGTCACGATCGCCTTGAGCTTGGCGACCGAGACGTTGTTCCGGCCGCGCTCGAGGGCCGAGAGGAAGCTGACGGCGATCCCCGTTTGCCGGGAGAGCTCGCGGAGCGAGAACTTCTTCCGCTCGCGGAGCGCCCGGAGGCGCGGAGCGACGTCGAGTTCATCCATGAGGAGATTTAGAGATAAGGGAGATAGAGAGATAAGAAAGAAGGGGAGAACGAGTCGGGATCCCCGGGATTTCTTTGTCTTATCAGTTCATCTCCTCTCATCTCTCTATCTCCCTTTGTAGCGGTAGACCCAGATCACCCCGTCGTCCCGGCTGTCGCCGGCCGAGTGGAGGAAGATCGCGTTCAGCCCCGGGTCGTAGAAGCCGTTCTTTGGATTCCGATCGCCGCCGAGCTTCCCGGGGATCGTGAGCGGCTCGTCGGCCCACGCGTTGGCTTGCGGGTCGTAGACGAAGATCCCGAGCTTCTCGGGCTTGTCGTCGTGGTGCGAGTGGAAGACGAGGAGGACGACGTCGTGCGCGGCGTCGTAGACCATGAGCGCGTTCTTGGTCGGGAAACTGTTCGAGCCGCGGCAGGGCGCTCCTTTGGGCGCGGGGTCGATCCACGCATTCGTCTTCAGGTCGTAGGCCCAGAAGGCTCGCGTGCCTTCAGGCGCGACCGGGTAGCTGCCTCCGCCGATGTAGATCCGTTCGCGCTTGGAGTCGAAGCACGAGACCGCATCGATCCCAAAGGGAGGCGGCGTCCCCTTGGCGTCGACCTTCTCCCATTTGTTGGCGGCGGGGTCGTAGAGCCAGGCGTCCTGGCTGCGATGGGAGAAGAACGCCTTCTTCAGCGAAGGAAGATAGTGAAAGGTGTCGCCGAAGCCGCTCGCGGGGGCGGTGGTCCCCGTCTTCGTGCGCGACCATTTCCCGGTCACCGACTCAAAAGTCCACGGGCTCGCGTCGGTCGGGACGGGCTTGAGCCACTTCTCGCGCTGAGGGATCGCCTTCTTCTCGTAGCCGTGCGGGTTGGGCATGCTCATGAAGCGTTTGAGGTCGGGGTCGTACGTGTTCATCTGGTATCCGTGGACCTGGGTCGCCACGGGGACCGGCTCCAGCCCGTCGGCGTTCAGCGTGAGGTCGAGCGTCTTCGTGTCGGCGCCGGGATAGCAGCAGATCCAGCGGTGACCACGGACGTCGTAGAACCAGAGGTCGTCCATGTAGTGGCCGTCGGGCTTCGCGTAGCCATGGACCCCTTCGCCGAAGAGGAAGGCGCCCTCGAGCCCGGGCGCGAAGGGCATGAGCGTGTTCCAGCTCCGTCCGCGGGCGCGGCCCCACTTGGGATCGGGTGCCGGCGATCCGAGCTCCAGCCACGCGTTGTCGCCGAGGGCCTTGATCTTCTCGACGTGCGCTCCCGGCGTGCTCGGAAGTCCGGCGAGCGGGCTCGCGTCCTGGGCGAGAGCGATTGCCGCGATGAGCGCGATCATTGATGCCACTCCCCGCTGAAGAAGCCCTTGTAGCTCTTGTTGTACCAGACCGACGACGAAGGCTGACCCTCCTGGCCGAGCGTGTCCACGGCCACGACGCAGAACCTCCTCATCTCCTTGCCCGCGGGATGGGTGAAGGTCGTCCCCCTGAGCGGCTCCGGCGTGAGGCGGGTCACGTTCCGTTCGGTGAGCTCGTAGACGAGGTACCCCGCGACCGCCTTTTCGCGGCTCGCGTCCCATTTGACTTCCGCGCTCCCGTCCTTCTCGCGGACGAGGACGTTCTCCGGCTCGGAGGGAAGCGTGAGCGCGTAAGGCGAGGGGCCGCTCTCGACGCCCAGACGGTTTACGGCCCGGACGATGTAGGCGTAGACGGCGTGCTTATAGTCGCCCGATTCCGGGCCCTTCTTGGAGAGATCGACCTTCGTGTCGGTGAAGGACGTCGCCGCGATGGGGGCGTCGTTGAGCTTCGCGAGGCCCGTGATGTCGCGGACCGCCACGACTTGCGGCTCGGCGTACTCCGGGTCGTTATCCTTCCACGCGCCCGGCGACCCCTTCTTCACGGTGGCGACCGAAACAACGCCGCGATAGAGGTTGTAGCCCGCGAGGTCCTTCGCCGGATGGGCGTTCCAGCCCACCTCGACCTTGTCGGCCGCGAGGACGGAGACGACGGGCTTGAGGAGGACGCGCGGCTGGGTGCGGGCGGTCCCGCCGCCGACCCGGTAGAAGTAGGTCTTCCCGGCCTCGAGGCCCGTGTCCACGTAGCGGGACTCCTTCGTGGAGGCGAGCTTCGCGTATTTCGCCTCCCACGCCTTGTCCGCCTGGGCGCGATAGATCGTCGCCTCACCCGTGCCGGTCCACGCGAGCGTCGCCTTGCCCAGTTCGGTCACGACCGAAAGCTCTGACGGCCCGGCCGCGGGGGGCGCTGCCCTTCGGTATCGATAGGTCCAGATCTCCGGGCCACGGTCCTTGCCCACGAGCTCGAGGAGGAAGACGTTCTGCTCGGGCAGGTAGGAGAGGTTGCGCGAGCGGCTGGTGCTCGTGTCGGGTTCGACGGCCGGCTTCATCTCGGTCCACTTCCGCGCGGCGACGTCGAGGGACCACGTCTGGTGCTTGCCCGTCTCGTCATTCCAGGCGACGCAAAGGCAGACCCCGTTCGCGGAGTCGTAGGCCATCTTGGGAATCGTCGCGTAGGTCTTTCCCTTGAGGCCGGGCGGGTGCGGGTTGAGATCCAGGCCCTCCCAGGCGTTTTTCTCGTACGTGTAGATCCAGGTCTTCTCGTCATTCGCGTACTGGCTGCCGAAGACGACGAGGGCGTCGCACTTTGGGTCATAGACGATCCCGTGTCCATCGCGCGGGTAGGGCGGCCCCTTGCCCTGCAGCCGCTCCAGCTGGTTGGAGTACGCGTCGTAGACGAAGAGGCTGTTCGTGTCCCCGCCGCTCGTCTGCCCTCCGAAGGAGAGGGAGACTTCGTGGACGGGGTCGTAGGTCGCCCCGGGGTTGAGAGATCCGAGGATGGTCTTCGAATACTTCTCCGGCTCCCTGTAGGGAGGGGGCCTCATGTTGGTCCACGTCCCGTCCGCGGGATCGTAGAGCCAGGCGCCGGAGTTCTTCATCTTGACCTTGCGGCTCCACTGCCAGCCGTGGCCGAGCTGCGCGCCCGGGAAGCGGACGAAGCGGCGGTTCGCGACGTCGAACACGTTCCCGCCGTCCACGCAGCAGCTCCCGGGGGGCGAGGTGTTGGGGAACTTCTGCTCCCACGCGCCGGTCTTCAGGTCGAACGTGAAGAGGGCGAAGCCCTGCGGGATCCCGTCGTGGCCGCCCTGGTGGATCCAGAGCCGGTGGACGGGGTCGTAGGCGCCGCTCCCTTCCCATCCGAACTTGGGGATGGGCTTCCCCTCCCGCGGGCTCTGCCGGACCCAGGTGTTCTCGGGATGGGCGGCCGCATCGAACTCCTGGCCGGTCCGGCCCAGGAGAAGCGCCAGCGCGAGGGCGATCCGCATGAGCCACCTCCCCTATTTTCCCGCCGGGGTGCACCCGGGCTTGACCCGGGACGTATGTTCTATATACAGTACGGGTGTTCTGCAACTGAGTTTCACCGAGGGAAGCATGGACGTCCTCGCGAACCTGGTCGGAGGGTCGTGGTCGACGCCGCCCGGCGGCCGGGTTGCGGTCGTCGATCCCGCGACGGGGACGCCGCTCGCCGAGACGCCGCTCTCGGGCGCGGCCGAGGTCGACCGCGCGGTCCAGGCCGCCGCCCGGGCGTTCCCGGAGTGGCGCCGGACGCCGCCCGGCGACCGGGTCCAGGTCCTCTTCAAGCTGAAGGGCCTGCTCGAGGCGAACCTCGACGACCTCTCCCGCACGATCACGCGGGAATGCGGGAAGACGCTCGCGGAATCGACGGGCGAGATCCGCCGCGGGATCGAGAACGTGGAGACGGCGTGCGGGATCCCGCTCCTCATGCAGGGGTACAACAGCGAGGACATCGCCCGCGGGATCGACGAGACGATGATCCGCCAGCCGCTCGGCGTGGTCGCGATCATCACTCCCTTCAACTTCCCCGCGATGATCCCGCTCTGGTTCCTCCCCTACGCGATCGCGTGCGGGAACACCGTCCTCCTGAAACCGTCCGAGAAGGTTCCGATGACGGCGGTGAAGCTCGTCCGCCTCCTCGAGCAGTCGGGGCTTCCGCCGGGCGTGGTCAACCTGGTCCACGGGGGAAGGGAGGCGGTCGAAGCGCTGCTCGACCACCCGGTCGTCCGCGCGGTGAGCTTCGTCGGCTCCTCGCCGGTCGCGCGCCACGTCTACTCGCGCGCCGCGGCGGCCGGCAAGCGCGCGCAGTGCCAGGGCGGCGCGAAGAACCCGGTGATCGTGCTCCCCGACGCCGACCTGGAGATGACGGGCACGATCGTTGCCGACTCGGCGTTCGGCTGCGCGGGGCAGCGCTGCCTGGCGACCTCGGTCGCCGTCACGGTCGGGGAGGCGCGCGGGAAGTTCACCGAGCTCATGGTGGAGGCCGCGCGTTCGCGGAAGGTCGGGAACGGCCTCGAGGCCGGGGTCCAGATGGGCCCGGTGATCAGCGCCGAGAGCAGGGCGCGCGTCGAGGGGCTGGTCGAGGCGGGGCTCAAAGAGGGCGCCACCGCCCTCGTCGACGGACGGGTCGAACGGGGTGGGCCCGGCCACTTCGTCCGCCCGACGATCCTGGACGGCGTCCCGCCGGGGGGCGCGCTCGCGGGGACGGAGATCTTCGGGCCGGTGCTCTCGATGGTGCACGTCAAGGACATCGACGAGGCGATCGCGCTGGTGAACCGCTCCAGCTTCGGGAACCAGGCGTGCCTCTTCACGCGGAGCGGCGCGGCCGCGCGCAAGTTCCGCTACGAGGCGCAGGTGGGGAACCTCGGGATCAACCTCGGCGTCGCGGCGCCGATCGCGACCTTCCCCTTTAGCGGCTGGAAGGGCAGCTTCTTCGGCGACCTCCACGGCCAGGGCCGCGACTCGGTCGAGTTCTACACCGACAAGAAGGTCGTCATCGAGCGCTGGCCGCCGGAGTGGTCGAGGAAATTCTAAAAGGATTCACCCCGAAGTCACCAGGCGCATCGGTCTCCCCGGGGTCCGGCCCGTCCCGCACCGGCTATTGCCCGTCTTCGGGCAGGAGTTTCAGGGTTTTCTCCTTCCGCTCCCCTTCAAACGTCTCCTTGAGCTTCTGCATTCTCTCCCGATACCGATCTTGATACTCCGCTCCAATGTCCGGAATGAGCTCGCGACATTTGTTCTTTTCGAGCGCCTTCTCCACCTTGGGCATCAGCTCGGAGTCCTTGTTCACGGGGGTCAGTCCAAGGTTCGCGGAGAAGACGCCCATCCTCGGGGTCACCCAGACGTAGTAGGTCTTCCGGGAGGCCAGATCGGCATCGATGGCCTTGTCGCTCTCCGCCTCCGCGAGGAAAAGGTGCTTTCCGGGGCTGCAGCGATACTCGAAATGGCTGCCGTTCTCGGCGAAGCCGATGAGCTTGAGGCTGTCCCAGACGTCGAAGGTAACCGCGGATCCGGTGAACCGGCTCGGCCGGCAGAAGATCACCTTCGATTCACCTTCTCCAGGAGGACCGCTGGTCTGCGCTTCACGCATGTACGAGCTGGAGCAGGCCGCGACCAACGGCAGGACCAGAACAATCGCATTCTTCATCGGGCTTTCCCTCCCAAAAGTCTCTTCACGATAGATCGTTCCGTGAAGTCTCCGCCGCCAGGTAGACCGAGACCAGCGTGATAAGCGCCGAGGCGATCAGGTAGCACGCGACCGACCACGGTCGGTCGTGCGTGGCCTTGAGGAGCGCGGCCGCGATGAGCGGCGCCAGGCCGCCCGCCAGCGCCGACGAGAGCTGGTACCCCAAGGAGGCCCCGCTGTAGCGGACGTTGGTCCCGAAGAGCTCCGAGAAGAACGCCGCCTGCGGACCGTACATCGCCGCGTGCGCCACCGGCAGGACCAGCATCAAGCCGAGGAGGATCGCGGCCGGCGATTTCGTGTCCGCCAGCCAGAAGAAGGGGAAGGCGAAGAGCCCCGTGAGGATCGCCCCGAGCATGTAGACGGGTCTCCGCCCCAGCCGGTCCGAGAGCGCCCCGAAGAGCGGGATCGTGAAGAGCTCGACCGCCGATGCCGCGAGCAGCCCCTGCAGCGCGACACTCTTGGGCAGGTGGAGCGGCCCCTTGACGTACGTCAGGATCCACGCCGTGAAAATATAGAAGGACACGTTCTCCGCGAACCGCGCGCCCGTCGCCAGCACGACGTTCCGTGGATGCGTGCGCAACACCTCCAGAATCGGCACCTTCGCCACCTTCGCCGAGCTCTGGACTTTCGAAAAGGCCGGCGTCTCCAGCACCTGCAGCCGGATGAAGAGGCCCACCGCGACGAGGAGGATGCCGAGGAGGAAGGGGCAGCGCCAGCCCCAGGAGAGGAACGCCGACTCGGGCATCGCGCTGAACGCGGCGAAGACGCCGTTGGCGAGCAGCAGCCCCGCCGGCACTCCGGCCTGCGGCCAGCTGGCCGAGAGACCCCGCTTTCCCTGGGGGCTGTGCTCCGCCGCCATCAGCACCGCGCCGCCCCACTCGCCGCCGACGCCGAAGCCCTGGACGAAGCGGAGCACCACGAGCAGCACCGGCGCCCAGACGCCGATCGTTGCGTAGGTCGGCACGAGGCCCACGAGAAAGGTCGCGATCCCCATGAGCATCAGCGTCGTGACCAGCATCGACTTCCGGCCGATCCGGTCCCCGAAGTGGCCGAAGACGATGCCGCCCACGGGCCGCGCGAAGAAGCCGACCGAGTACGTCGCGAACGCCAGCATCGTCGCCGTCGCCGGCTCGTACTTGGGGAAGAAGAGGCGGTCGAAGATCAACGCGGCCGCGGTGTTGTAGAGGAAGAAGTCGTACCACTCGATCGCGGTGCCGATGAAGCTCGCGAGGACGACCCGGCGGAGCGATCCTGCGGCCGGTTCGCTCACATCGTCACGATCGCGCGACCCAGGATCTCGCCGCGGTTCAGGGCGTCGTAGGCGGAGGCGCAGTCGTCGAGACGGTACCGCCGGCTGATCGGCTTCGAGACGTCGATCAGCCCGCGCGCGGCGAGGCTGACGATCTCGGGCATGTCGGTCCGGACGCGGCAGCCATAGGAGCCGCTTAGCCGGATGCTGCGGCGGACCAGGCGCGTCACCTCGATTGACGCCGCGGCCTGCCCCGAGCCGAGACCGATCACGACGGTCCGCCCGCCGTCCCGCGTCATCATGAAGGCCTGCCCGACAGTCTCGGGCCGCCCCAGCGCCTCGATCGCCACGTCGACGCCGCGCCCGGCCGTGAGCGCCAACACCTGCGCGACGGCGTCCCCTTTGGATCCGTTCACGAGCTTCGTGGCGCCGAGCTTCTGAACCTCGGCCAGCTTGTCGTCGCGGATGTCGACGGCGATCACTTCCGCGGCCCCGAACAGTCGCGCGAGCTGGACGACGTTCGAGCCGACGCCGCCGGTGCCGATCACACCGACCGTGTCGCCCGGCTTGATCTCCGCCTGGTGCTTCACGGCGCCGTACGCGGTCATGACCGCGCAGCCCAGGATGCAGCCCTCGGCGAGCGGCACGCTCGCGGGGAGCGCGAAGACATCGGTGACCGGCACGACCGCGTACTCGGCCAGGCCGCCCATGCTGTACATCGCGAGGAACGACCCGTCAGCGCGCCGGAGCCGCGACTCGCCGTCGTACAGCGTCCCCTTGAGCCGGTTCATCGCGAAGAACGTCTCGCAGAGGTCGTCGCGCCCGCGGGCGCACGAGGGGCAGCGGCCGCAGGGGAGGATGAAGCTCGAGACGACCGGGTCGCCCCTTTTGAGTCCGCGGACCCCCGGCCCCAGCTCCTCGATGACGCCCGAGATCTCGTGGCCGAGCACGCAGGGCAGCGGGAACTTGAGTTCGCCCTTCGCGACGTGCAGGTCGGAGTGGCAGACCCCGCAGGCGGCGACCTTGACGAGGACCTCCTCTGACTTCGGCTTCGGGGTGGGAATCTCCTCGATGACGATGGGCGTCCCGACCGCCTGCAGCACCGCGGCTCTCATCGGAGCCTACGATAATCCAAGGTGTCGCGGTTGTCCCGAGAATTCAGGGACGGTGTGCGCGTGCGCGTCCAGATCGAGATTCACGCGGGGAGGGAGCCTCGAGGATCGTCAGCAGCTCCTTTGCACAGTAGACACGATCGCGACGGGCCTCGCCGACTTGGCTCAGAATGCCGGCCTTCACCAATCGATCGACCCCGCGCTGCACGGTGCTGAACGCGACCCTCAGTCGCTCGGCCGTCTTCTTGACCATGAGGTACGGGTTGGAGGCCAGCCCTTCCACCACCTCAAACAGGACCTTGGATGCGAGACCTTCCAGCTTGCGTCTCCACCCCAAACGCACTTCGTTGATCCTTTCGGCGCGTAGACGAGCGTCCTCCGCCTGGCGAGCGACACCCCGGAGGAAGTACTCAAGCCAGGCTTCCCATGCACCACGCTCGGTCACCGCGCTCAGATGGGCGTAATAGGCGATCCGATCGGCCTCGAAATAGGCGCTCAAGTAAAGAAGGGGCGCCGGCAGTATCCCCCGCTGGATGAGCGCGAGGATCACCAGGAGCCGTCCCACGCGGCCGTTCCCGTCCAGGAAGGGATGGATGGCTTCGAACTGATAGTGCAGGAGGGCGACATGGGCCAGCGGGGGAAGGGAGCGATCCTCCAGGAACGACTCCCATTCCCGGAGGCACCGGCTGAGCTGCGCGGGCGGCGGTGGAACATAGGAGGCCGTCCGCGGTGTGCATCCCGGGGCACCGATCCAGTTCTGGGTCCGGCGGAATCGGCCGGGAGTCGCCTCTCCCCCGCGGACGCCGGACATCAGGCGTCCGTGAAGCGCCTGGACGAGCGCCAGCGACAAGGGGGATCTCTTCAGTCGCCGGGATCCCAATTCGAGGGCGATCACATAATTGCCGACTTCGTGCAGGTCGTCGGGGCTGCGATCGACCGCGGCTCCCGCTTCCGAGGCCAGCAGTTCTCCCAGGGTGGCCTGGGTGCCCTCGATGCGGCTGGAAAGGACGGCTTCCTTCCGGACGAAGGGGCGGATGAGCACATGAGGGTTGGGCAGCCTTCCTCCTTCTCCCGCCAGGCGGCCGATGCTCCGGTCGGCCTCCGACAGCGCGCAAACGAGTTCGGGGACCCACTGGATCCTGGGGGGGAGAGGCGCCGGGATGAACGCCTCGTATCCGCCCTCGCAATGCACCTTCCGGCCCGGGGGATGCGGAGTCTGAACCATGCTCACTCCTATTTGCGTCCCTGCAAATAAGGGCTTTCATTATTTGCAAAAATCATTAATTTTGCAAATAGAAAAGAAGGCGTACGCGGGGCGGAACCACCGGGGGCAGGCCGGTGAGGAAAGGATCACGATCCCCGATTCCTTTCTGCCGCATGAAAAGTCCGTCGCCTTCGATACGTCCTATAGTCATGCGGACAGCGACCATCCTCGCGGCGGGCCTCGCCCTCCTTGCGTTCGCCAGGCCCGCCGCCGCGCAGTGAGCCACCGCGGCCCGCCTCCTCGGGAAGGGGGGCTTGATCAACATGGCCGCGGGCCTGGATTCCTCCACGAAGAAAAAGCCGACCCCGCCACCCCCCGCGCCCGAGCTGGCCAACGCCAGTGTCGGCGTCCGGATCTGGGCGGACCGCGAGGTCTCGATCGCGAATCATCAGAAGGCCCTGGCCCGCGTGCGCGGTGTCACGGCCGTCGCGATCGACGACGCCGCGAAGATTGCCACCGTCACGTACACGGGGGACTACAGGGGGCTCGGTGAGATCGGGGCCGCGCTGAACTCGCAAGGCGTGGTGATCGACCCCGCCTACTTCGCCGCGAACGTCACGCCGCTCTCCTCCTCCGCCAGCCTCCAGAAGCTGCCCGACGCGCTGCGGCAGGTGCGTGGCGTGAAGCGGGTCCAGGCGGCCGGGGGCGCGGTGGAATTCTGGGCGAGCGTCCCCGATCTCGACCTCGATGCACTCCTTGGCCCGGGCTACAAGTTCTCGTTCGTGAATTGCGAGCTCCTGGAAGTCGCCCTTGCCGGCAAGGTTGGCGAGAAGAGCGAGGAACTCAAAAGGGTCCTCCTGGAGACCCGGGGCGTGCTCCGCGCGGATCTCACCGGATCGACGGTGCGGATCCTGGCGCTGAAAGGCAAGGTCACGACGGACACGCTCAAGAAGCTCGCCGCCCCGCTTGAGGTCGAGGTCACGCCGGTCAGGAAGTAGACCCCGGTCGCCGCCCCTCTCATGGCGTCCAATGGGGGTGAGTTCCAATGACTGCGAAGGAGCCATGTTCCGGGCCGATCCCGACCCGCAGTTCACTTCGATGCTCACCCGCTGGCTTCTGGTCTTCACATTCGACGTGATTGCGGCGGTGGTTGCCTTCATCCCCCTCTCCAGCTGTCCCTCATGCGAACGGAATTCACCAAAGGCTGGAATGAGGGCAGAGCGGGAGGCCTGCTCCAAGTGCCGGGGCAGGGGGAGGTTGTCCCTAATGGATCGGTGTACTTTGCATGGGATCGAAATCAGAAGATAGGTCGAGGTCACGCCGGTCAGGAAATAGCCGCTCGTCGCCGCACGCTACCCTCCCGATCCAACCTGTGACGATTGTTTCCCTGTCCACCCCGACCGCTGATGGGAAACCCGCGGGCACGGTAGTTGGTAGTCGGTAGTTGGTAGTTGCTCTCCCCGGGAGATCCGTGGGAGCTTTTTCACCCGTCGGAGGACGCCAGCGGGTACCATTTCCTTCGGTGTCGTCGTGACTCAAAGGGGTGGGGTGTCATGCGGTTGACGTGGCTCGCGGCGGTCGTCCTCCTCCCGGCCGGCGACGACAAGGCCGCCCAGGAACTCCTCAAGGCCGTCCGCGAACGCATCGAGCAGGCGAAATCCGTCCGCATCGAGGCCCGGATCGGCACGGTGGATGGGATCGAGACGATCTGGGACGCGACGGTTTCCCTCCGCCTCCGTGGCCGCGACTGCTGGGCCCTCGAAGTGCGCCAGGCGCAGGCTTCCAAGGACAGCGTCGAGGGCGGCAACGTCACCGCCTTCTGTGACGGGCGCAAGATCATCCTCGCCGCCGCTCCCGCCGGCGCCTCGCTTCCGACGCTCAAGCCCGACGATGGCGGCCAGGTCCTCCGGTGGTCCGTCGCCGTGGGCGGCCTCTCCGACCTGGAGTCGTATCTCTACCGCGACCCCGATGAGCCGCCCGCGGCCCCCGTCGCGCCCGTCATCGCCGACGTGAAGGACGGTGGAACCCAGAAGGTCGGCGACGTCGAGGCGCGCGTCGTCGAGTACTCGATCCGGTTCGGCGGCCCGCGGCTCTCCAGCAGGGTCTCGAAGGTCCGCCTCTTCATCGACCCCGCCTCGAAGCGGCCCCTGCGGAAGGAATTCACCACCGAGGGAGGGAAGTCCGTCGAGTCTTACACCGCCTTTGAGCTCGACGAGGACCTTCCCGATTCCGACTTCTCGTTCCAGTCGAACCGCCGGCTCGCGCGCGTCCGCGCCGCGCAGATCGCCCGCTCCGTCTCGCTCTACGGGACGTTCACCGGCCGCCACCCGCGGTCCCTCGACGATCTCGCGGCGCGCCCGTCGCACCTGGAGCCCGAGGTCTTCTGGCCCGAGGGCGGGTTCGTCCTGGGCGGGGTCGTGCCGAAGGACCCGTGGGGCCGCCCTTTTGAACTCAAGGTCGAACGGTCGCGCGCGTGGGTCGTGGGCCTGGGCTCGGACGGAAAGCCGGGCGGCTCGGGCGACGCGGAGGACACGGAGGTCGCGGTCGCCCCGGTGACCCGCCGGCCGGTCGGGGCGCCGACGGAGCGGCTCCGGAACCAGTACACGGCGCGCGTGCAGATCCAGCTTCTCGCCCTCGCGCTCCGCGCGTTTCGCGACTCGACCGGCGAGCTGCCGAGGAGGAAGTCGGCGCTCTGGGAGAAGCCCGTCGATTCCGTCGCGTGGCCCGAGGGCGGATTCCTGCCCGGCGGCCGCGTTCCGCTCGATCCGTGGGGCGAGCCCTACCGGATCATCAGCGATCCCGACCGGGTGCGCGTCCAGGTCCGGGACCCCGAGGCGCGCAAGCTTTCCCAGAAGGGGCTCGCCGCGGAGGAGACGAAGAAGCTCGAGGAGGCGGCACGGGTCCGCGTGTCCTACGAGGAACGTCGCGCGATGAACGCGCTCCTCGACCGGCTGAGCGAGGACGACTTCGACGCGCGCGAGAAAGCCGAGCACGACCTCAAGGCCTGGGGCCCCACGGTCCTCTCGATCCTCGAAGAACGGCTGAAGACCGAGAAGGATCCTGAAGCGCGGCTCCGCGTGGAAGGGGTGCGCCGGGCGGTGCCCGCGGGCCGTCCCGCCTGGTCGAAGGAGCTCGCGACGCTCGCCGTGACGATCACGAGGTCGGACGAGCTCCAGGGCGACCAGGCCCAGCTCACCGCCTGCCAGAACAACCTCTCGCAGCTCTGGAAGATGCAGTGCGTCTACATGTCCCAGTTCGGCGGGCGGATGAAGCGAATGCCCGACGCGACGGGGAAGGAGTTCTGGCTCGCGCTCTCGAAGACGCAGCCTCCCCTGATCGATCCGACCGTGGCGGATATTTTCATCTGTCCCGCCTCGGGCAAGGATTCAAAGGACGGCGGTTGCACGTACCGGGGACCCGCGGTGAACGTGGCGAAGCTCGCGGACGGAGACGTCGTCGGAATGTGCGACGACGAGGCGCACGGGGACGTCGCGGTGATTCTCCGCAAGTCCGGCGATGCGATCGTGATTTCGCGGAGCGATCCGCTTTACGAGGCGGCGCTCGAGAAAACAAAACCGTGACCGGAGGTGACCCGTGAGGTTCCTGGCGCTGCTCCTGTTGCTTCCCGTTCAGGAAGACAAGGGCGCGGACCTCGTCTACCGGGCGATGTGCGCGAAGATCGAGACCGCGAAGACGGTGCGCGCGGAGTACGGCGTCACCGTCGGGGAGGTCGGTCGCGCGTTCGTCGTGCTCTCGTGCGTCCTCCAGGCCAGGGGGAAGGACCGCTGGACGATGGAGTTCAAGGTCAAGGAGGAGCGGAGGCGCCGGGGAGTCGAGCAGTCGTTGACGCTCCTCTCGGACGGCCGCAAGGTCATCGCCACGGGGGGCGCGGAACGGTACCCCGCGGAAACGCTCAAGCCCGAGACGGTGGGCGCGGAGATCCGCCAGTGCCTCGCGACCGCGATGATCGGGCAGGCGATGTACATCGAGCCCAGCGGGGGCGAGCGGGACGAGAACCGTCACAAGCCTCCCGTCGTGGGGCCCGTGAAGTCCGGCGGCAAGGATAAGGTGGGGGAGCGCGACGCGCTCGTCCTCGAGTACACGCTCAAGTTCGAGGGGGGCGAGTTCGGGGGCGAGGCGATGGCCGTCAAGCTCTGGGTGGACGCCGCGACCAAGCTTCCCTTGAAGCGCGAGGTCGGCTTCCAGGGCGTGACCTGGGCGGAGACGTTCACGGCCCTCGTGCTCGACGAGGAGATCCCCGACTCCGCGTTCACGTTCCAGTCGAAACGCCGGCTCGCGGCGGCGCGTGCGGCGCAGGTGGCCGAGTCCGTCCGTCTCTACGGTCATTACACGGGGCGCCACCCCAGGACGCTCGACGACCTGGCGAAGCGGCCGGCGTTCCTCGAGCCCGAGGTCTTCTTCCCGCCGGGCGGGTTCGTCCTCGGCAGCGCGGTGCCGGTCGACCCGTGGGGCCGTCCTTTTGAGCTCCGCATGGGGGTGGACGGTGTCCGCGTCGCCTCGCTTGGGGCCGACGGCAAGCCGGGCGGGAAGGGGGACGACGAGGACCTCTCGTTCCCGGTTCCCGCCGTCACTCGCCGCGCGGTGGGTGCGGCGAACGAGCGGCTCGAGAAGCAGTTCACCGCGCGCGTCCAGCTCCAGCTGCTGGCCGCGTCGGTCCGCGCCTTCGCCGCGGCGTACGGCGAGCTTCCGAAAAAGAAGGCCGCGCTCTGGGAGAAGCCCGAGTGGGCGGAGGTCTGGCCCGAGGGGGGCTGGATCGCCGGCGCGCAGGTCCCGAACGACCCGTGGGGCGAGCCCTATCGCGTCGTCACCGACGCGGCGTTCGTGCGCGTCCAGGTGAACGATCCGAAGGCGCGTCTGCTCCCGATCAAGTCGCTCAAGGCCGAGGAGCGGATGAAGCTCGAGGAGATCGCGCGGCCGCGGCTGTCGGAGGCGGAGCGGGCGGAGCTCGCGAAGATCTTCGACGAGCTGGGCGATGACGACCTCGAGACGCGCGAGAAGGCGCAGGCCCGGCTCGCAACGTGGGGTCCGGCGGCGCTGGCGCCGCTCGAGGCGCGGGCGAAGGCGGAGAAGGACCGCGAGGCGCGCTCGCGGCTGGAGGTCGCGCGCGAGTCGATCCCTCCCGCCGTCTCACCGTGGATGACGGAGATGGCGTCGCTCTCGGTCGGCGTGGGGGCCGGCACGGGCGGCGGCGCCCGCGGGGCGTCGAACGAGCGGAACGCCTCAGCCTGTCTCAAGACGCTGGCGTCCGCGGAGGCGGACTTCCGCGCCAACGACCGGGACGGGAACAAGTTGAACGATTTCTGGACGGGCGACGTGGCGGGGCTCTACACGCTCAAGTCGGGCGGAGACAGCATCAAGCTGATCGAGCTGTCGATCGCCCTCGCCGACGCGGCGCCGCTCGAGGCGGGGGCGGCGGCCGGGCAGTACGTGGCTCCGTCGACGCTCGGAAACCCGGGGCCGAAGGCGGGGTACCACTATCGCGTCATGACGCACGACAACTCCAGCGGGAAGTCCGAGCCCTATGCGACCTCGACGGGCGGCACGCCCGACCTGGGGAAGGTGCACCACGTGTCGTGCTTCGGCTTCTGCGCCTACCCGGCGGAGTACGGCGCGACGGGGACGAAGACCTACATCATCAACGAAGGGTACACGATCTTCTGGAAGGACACGCAGGGCGAGCCGGTCCTCGAGTGGCCGACCGACGCCGAGCTCAAGGCCGACTGGACCAAGCTCGATTGACGATGAAGGCCTGGGGGGCGCTCGTCCTTCTTCTCCTCGCGCCGGTCGCGGATGACACGGCCGCGAAGGAGCTCTTCGAGTCGATCCGCGAGCGGTGCCTCCAGGCGAAGACGCTCAAGATCGAGTTCGAAGGGACGTCGCAGGCCTACACCTCGTCGGGCGTGATCAAGATCAAGGGCGAGGACCGGTTTGTCCTGGAGCTTCGTTTGAAGACGGACTCCGGCGAGGTGAAGACCAGCCGGGTCGCTTCCGACGGTCGCAAGGCGGCGGGCCAGGGGATCGACCGGCAGCGGCTCGACCCGTCCCTGACTCCCGGGCAGATGGTTTCGGAGCTCCGAAAGCAGGCGGTCGCCGGGGGCTACACCCGGATCTGGATCATGCCGGGCATGGACGACGAGCCGCGCCGCGAGCCGGCGGTCTCGGGGTTCAAGGACGGCGGCCTGGTGCCGCTGGGAGGGAGGGAGACCCGCCTGATCGAGTATGCCGTTGAAGATGCCGCGCGGCGCGGGATGGCGGCCCGCCCCTTCAAGGTGAAATTGTACGTCGATCCCGCCACGAGGCTTCCCGTCGCGCGCGACATCGACTTCGGCGGGGCGTGGGTGAAGAGCCGCCTGAAGTTCGCGCTCGACGAGGAGATCCCGGATGCGGAGTTCTCGCTCCAGACCAAGCGGGGCCTCGCGGCCGCGAGGCTGGGACAGCTCGCGGATTCGGTCCGCCTCTACGCGCAGTTCACGGGGCGTTATCCGACGTCGCTCGACGATCTCGTCCGCCGCCCCGCGTTCCTCGAGCCGGAGATCTTCTGGCCGGAGGGCGGGTTCGCGCTCGGGGCCTGGGGCCCGCCGTTCGAGCTGGCGATCAAGGAATCGCGGGCGACGCTCTCGTGCGCGGATCTCGCGATCGAGCTTCCGCCCGCGATGAGGCGGCCGGTAGGCGCGCCGACGGATCGGCTTCGAAAGCACTACACCGCCAGGGTGCAGCTGGCGCTCCTGGCCTCCGCGGTGCGGGCGTACCGGGACGCGTACGCGGAGCTCCCGCGGAAGAAGTCGGTCCTCTGGGAGAAGCCGGAGTGGGCCGAGGTCTGGCCGGAGGGCGGGTGGATCCCCGGCGGCGCGCTGCCCGTCGACCCGTGGGGCGACGCCTACCGGATCATCAGCGAGCCGGGGCGCGTGCGGATCCAGCTGCGTGACCCCAGGGCGAACGTGCTCGGCGCGAAGGCGTTGACGGAGGGGGAGCGGCAGGCGCTCGAGGAGGTCGCGCGTCCGCGCCTGTCGGACGAGGATCGACTCGCGGTGGCGCGCCTGCTCGACCAGCTGGGCGAGGACGATCTGGAGGCGCGCGAGAAGGCCGAGGGGGCGCTCAAGGGCTGGGGCGTTTCGGCGCTCGGGTTGATCGACGCGCGCCTGGCGGGGGAGAAGGACGCGGAGGTGGCGGGCCGGCTGCGGTCGGTGCGGAAGGCGGTCCCACCGCGGAAGCCGGCCTGGCAGTCGGAGCTCGGAATCCTGGCTCTCTCGGTGGGACCCGACGCCCTGGGGCCGGCGGGAGACGTCGTGGCGAACGAGCGGAACGCGACGGCCTGCCTGAAGAATATCGCTACCGCGGAGGCGGACTTCCGGGCCAACGACCGGGACAACAACAAACACCAGGATTTCTGGACCGGCGACGTGGCGAGCCTGTACACGCTTGTGCCCGAAGGCGGCCGGGAGGCGATCAAGCTGATCGAGTTGTCCGTGGCGGCGGCGGACGCGGCGCCGCTGGAGGACGGGGCGGCGATTGAGAAGCTGGCGGAGCGGCAGCCCCGCGCGGGCTACTGCTTCCAGGCGATGGAGAAGGACGCTTCCGTGACGCCGGCGGAGGAGTACCCGAAGGACACGACGGGGAAGGGGTCGAAGACGCGGAACACCTCGCGCTTCGGGTTCTGCTGCTTTCCCGCGGAGTACGGAGTCACGGGGAGGAAGACGTACATCATCAGCGAGATGAACACGATCTTCTGGAAGGACACGGGGGGCGAGCCGGTGCTGGAATGGCCGGGGGACGCTGACGGCTGGCAGAAGCTGGACTAGGAGGGCGCGCGTGGATCGGCGGCGGAAGATCGTCCTATGGGTCGTCGGGGTGTTCGTCGCGGGCGTACTGTCGGCGTGGCTGACGATCGCGGGCATCGAGGCGCGGACGGCGCTCTGGCTGGCCCGGGACGTGCGGCCGACGCCGGTGTTTTATGTCAAGGACACGTCCGAGTGGACGCTGAAGGTCTGGAAGAAGACCGGTGCGAACTTCGTCGCGTACGAGGCCTCGCCGACCACGCCCGAGCGGTTCCCCTGGCGCCAGTACAAGCCGGGCGAGGTCATCCTCCCCTTCCTGGCGCGGGTGGAATACGGGTGGGCCCAGGAGGGCGAGGTCGGCGGGGGCGGCCACGCTTGGTTCCTGTGCTTCTTCGGCCTCTCCTTCCGGCTGGGCACGACCCATCTCTGGTCCGCATGACATCTTTATTTTCGGTTCTTCATCCCCCGATCTCCTGAGCCTCTGCAATGTGGGGAACTGGGTTGATTCCCTGGGACCGTGTGGGTTGCCGAGGCTTATCTCCAATAAAAAAGGGCCGAATCGGGGGAAGTTGATTCGGCCCAGAGGAAAGAGGGTTTAAGTGAACCCTTCGAGGGTCAGTATCGCCCCTTCCTGTGTCAGGATGTGACACGGTCAAATACAGACGGTCCGTTTTTGCCGTCCGATCACCGCAGGGCGCCGGCCCAGAGGAGGGCCATCTCGATCCGGCGCGGGAGGGGGCAGCGCGCCCGGCGGCGGCGGCACGCCCAGCGCACCAGCCGGTTCTTCCCGCCGCACCTCGGACAGATCCACAGGAGCTTCTTCATGGGACACCTCGCGACGGCAAAAACGGACCGTCCGTTTTTGCCTGGTGGGGCGACCGACCGGACTTGCACCGGCACCCGCCGAGTCACAGTCGACGATGCTGCTCTTACAACACGGCCGCCGTATCGAACCTTGGTGCGCCTGGCAGGAGTTGCACCTGCATCAGCCGCTTATCATGCGGCCATTCTCCTGTTGAACTACAGGCGCGTGGTGCGGCTGCGGAGGATCGCACTCCGACCTCGACCTTGGCATAGTCGCGCGCTTCTCTTACGCCACAGCCGCGATTGGTTGAGAGAGGAGGACTCGCACCTCCATAGCGGGGTCCAAAGTCCCGCGGCTTACTCTTAGCCGATCTCTCAGCGCCTACCCCCCGGGAGCAGCCGCCACCGCGGCTTGCGGATCCTCAGCTGCGCGACCAGGAGCGACTCCTTCCGCGCCGCGGCCAGGAGCCTGAGGTCGAGCGCCGGCCAGTTGTCGCCCGGCGCGTCGAGGCGGCGGTCGAGACGGAGAGTCTTGTTCTTCTTCGTGTCCATACAGAGTGTCCCTGGGTCGATGGGGTATCGCGAAGGATGGGGTGCTAGTCGTTCTGCCAGCCGAGCGCGCGGCGGAACTCCGCGTCGCGCGCGTAGGCGGCGAACTTGCGCATCGGGGACGCCATGTCGCTGTGCCAGAGGCGCCGTGCCCGCTCGAGGTCGAGCTCGGCCGCGCGCTTCAGGAACTCCAGCGACTCGGCGCGCTGCTCCCGGGCCGCCGCGTCCGCGGCCAGGTTGAAGATCGCGCCGAAATTCTTCGGGTTCAGCTCCGCCGCCTTCGCCCAGTACGGCCGCGCCGCTGCGCTCTCGCCCTTCGCGTAGACGTACGAGTCGCCCGCCGCCGCCTGGACCACGTCGCTGTCGGGGAACCGCTCGACCCCCTCCATGACGAGGTCGTGCGCGCGGTCGAACCGCTCGAGGCGCAGGTACGCGTCCCACGCGGCGACGACCATCGCCGGCGTCGCGTGGCCCAGCCCGAGCGCCTGCTCGAAGGCCCGCGCCGCCTCGGCGTATTCCTGCCATTTCAGAAAGAGCATCCCGATCGCCTCGTGCGTCGGGCCGAAGGCGTCATCCGTCTCGAGCGCCGCGTTCAGCAGCCGGTCGGCGGCGTCCAGGTTCCCCTCGTCCATCAGGCTTCGCGCGAGGGTCACCATCGCCTCGGGCTTCTGCTGCCAGCGGAGCGACCGCTCGATGTCGTCCCGCCCTTCCTTTACCTTTCCCTTCCGGACGCGCGACTGGCCCCGCCGGAGGAACACCTCCGCGATCTGCGGGCGGATCTCCCCCGCATCGGGGTATTTCTCCGACAGGTGCAGGAGGT
Organism: Planctomycetota bacterium; assembly: GCA_041482015.1. Taxonomy (GTDB): domain Bacteria; phylum Planctomycetota; class MHYJ01; order MHYJ01; family JACPRB01; genus JACQFK01. Next base: position 28,434 of record JBGPCZ010000020.1, read on the forward strand.
CGCGCAGGGCCTCGTCGAACTTGCCGTTGCCGAGGGTCTGCGCCACGCGCCTGAGCACCCGGGTCACTTCGCCGTCGCGTTCGGCCATTTCAGTTCCCAATGGCTAATGGATAGGACGACGCCTCCCGCCGGGGAGTTAGCTCAAACTAGTGTATCCCAAATGGGGCCAAACTGGGCGTTCCCGGGGGACTGAACTTCACCCCCGGGAGCGCCTCATCCCATCAACGCGCGACGGTAAACAAAAATGCCCGAGGGTTGAGTCCCTCGGGCCCGCGGATCGGTCCACGCGAGCCTAGGGGGGAGCCGCACCCTTCGAAGGCGAGTGAAGGGGGCATCCCGCTTGGATTCGCTTCATGACTTCTCAAACCGGCACGCCGCGCCAGGGTTCATGGGAATCGGCGGCATCGCTTGATTATTCCGCGAACCTTCGCGCGCGGGTCGGGTTAGAGAGTGCGAATGATGAACCTGGTCGATGACCGCCCCGGGGAGGCCCACACGTAATCTAGGAAGGGCCGGACGATGACACCCCGGGGCCGCAAGCCCCGGGGTTTTTTGTTTCCCGGGGCCGGAAGAGACTAAGATTAAACCGGCCGCGAGGGACGCGGGTCCCCCGGGATCAATCGTCGTACTGCCTATGGCGCTCGCGGCCCAAAAATTCCCGGGCACCGGGCATGGCATGGCATGGGATGGCAGGTAAAGGAGGCCGGCGTGAAGAACGCCTTTCGCACCGGGGAGCGGATCTATCTCCGCCCCATCGAACTGGAGGACGGGGAGTTCCTGCAGGGGATGATCTCGAGCGAGGAGATCCACCCGTTCGTCGGCATCTACTGGCCCCTCAACCGGAAGGCCGAGCGTGAGTGGCTGGAGACGCTCTACAAGGACCGCGAGAGGTTTCCGTTCGGGATCGTGCTCAAGGAGGGCGACCGGCTGATCGGGAGCTGCGAGCTCCGGATGGGGCCGGCGGCCCATCGCTCGGCCGATATCGGGATCGGGATCGGCGAGGCGAGCCTGGGCCAGGGCTACGGCGCGGAGGCGATCGGGCTCCTCCTGGCCTACGGGTTCGCGACGCTGAACCTGCACCGGATCGAGCTGCAGGTGTACGCGAACAATCCGCGCGCGATCCGGTGCTACGAGAAGTGCGGCTTCACGCGCGAGGGCGTGAAGCGCCAGGCGCGCTGGTGGGACGGCCGTTGGTGGGACGTCCACGACTACGCGATCCTGGCGCGCGAGTGGTTTGAACGGACCCCCAAGGGGACCGCGAAGTAAGCGGTCCTCATCGCGGAGGCCCCGGTCGGTCTCTCCTCCCTGGCCGGCCGGGCCTCCGCTTTCCCGCCTCCGCTCGCCGAGCGAAGCGAGGCAGGAGCGGAGGCGCCCGCCGAAGCACAACGGGTCAGACCGTGCGAAGGCGGGCACGGCGCGCTCCGGAGGGCAAGCCCCCCCCCCCAGAGGAACGGAGATGGATCGTACCGGATCGACGCCGGCTTGCGGCGGCGACAGGGGGTGTTCATCGCCTCGGCGGAGCTGCTGGAGGAATCCGCCCTCGAATCCTGGAGGCTCCTCCGGAAGTGCGGTCATCCCGTCGGGCTCGTCACGATCCGCCGGCCGGGCGGTGGCGATTCCGCACCGGGTGAGAAGGATGAGAAAGCGGGCGTGAGAGTTTCCTGGTCCCACCCCCCGGGAATTCAGGTACGATTCCCGGGATAACGGGATGTGGACCTTCCCTTTCAGAGGTCGTCGCGGAAGGTGCGGCGCCGCGCCGGACCCCGATCGCCCACCGCCCCCCCTTTCTCGCCGGAAAAAAATCATCATCACCGGGTTCATCCTGTTCCATTTCGGCTGCGTCATCGCGTGGGTGACCCCCGGGACCTCTTCGAGCCTCGGTTTCCTTCGCTCCCGCTCCCTTCCGCTGCCCGCCCGCCGCCTGGACCCGGCGACGAACTCGATGCAGTGGCGCATCGAGCCCCTGCCCGTCATCACCTCCTACCTCGAGAGGTCGGGACAGTGGCAGAACTGGAAGCTCTTCGCGCCCAACCCGCTGTCGTTCAATCGCTACCTGGCCGGCCGGGTGACGTATCGCTCCGGCGATTGGAAGGAGGTCACGCTCCCGCGCGTGGACCAGCTCGACGTCGTCGGCGCGAACCTCGAGGCGAGATACCGCGAGTACCAGGTCGGACTGATCGGACCGCTCGCGGCGCAGGAGGACCTGGCGCGCTTCATCGCGCGTTCCCTGAACGATCCGGCGAATCCGGCGGTCCGCGTGAACCTCTATGCCCTCCAGCTCGACATCCCGGCCCACGATCGCCCCGACCTTCGCGCGTCGGACCCTCCTCCGCACGTCGATTACTCGAAGCTTCTCCGGGACCCGGCCCTCTACGTCAGGTACCCGCTCCTGGACTACGCGGTGAAGCCGGAGGATCTCCGGTGAGGCGCGCGTGGCAGGCCTGGGACCGGTTTTTCTTCAAGCCCGATACGGCCCGGGTGCTGGGACTCTATCGGATCATCTTCGGGCTCATCGTGCTGTACAGCTTCGCCCTCACGGCGAAGGACGTCACGATGTTCTTTTCCGACGACGGGCTCCTCACGAGCAAGGCGAGCGCCGAGGCGTTCGGGCCGAATTACCTGACCCTATTGGACTGGATCCGCGGGCCCTGGGGCGTACGCGCGGCGCTCGGGGCGGTCTTTGTCTCGGCCACCCTTTTCACCGTCGGCTTTCATACCCGGTGGAGCGCGGTGATCCTGTACATCCTGGTGGTTTCCTTCCATGTCCGGAACGGCTACGTTCTGCAGGGCGGCGACACGGTGATCCGGACCATGCTGTTCTTCTTCATGTTCTCCCCGGCCGGCGCGGCTTTTTCTGTCGATCGCCTGGGCCGGCGTCTCAGGTCCCCGGGAAACGACCTCGCGGAGACCCGCTTTTCGCCGTGGGCCCAGCGGATGATGCAAATCCAGGTCGCGATCATCTACCTCGCGGCGACCTGCGGGAAGATGCTGGGGGAGCGGTACCGCGACGGGAGCGCGATGTACTACATGCTCGGCCGCCTGGACATGCACCTGCCGGGCCTTGAGCAGCTCATGAATTACCCGGTGGTCTACACGGCGATGAGCGTGGCCGCGATCGCGATGGAGATCCCGCTGCCCTTCCTGCTCTGGTTCCGGGCGACGCGCCCCTACGCCTCCCTCCTCGGCGTGGCGCTCCACGCGTGGATCATCGTGTTCATGGTCATTCCCGTGTTCGGCATCGTCATGATCGCGACCTACCTCGCCTTCGCCGGCGAGGCGGAATTCGACCGGGCGATCGCACGGATGCGCCGGCGCGTGGCCCGTCGGCGCGCGAAATTGATCCTGGACCCGGCCTCGCGGTGGAGCCGGCTGATCCCCATCCTGGACGTCCTGGGGAGGGTCGAGATCGAAGCGGGTCGCGAAGACTCCGCAGTGCGCCTGGTGACTCCCGGAGGGAAAACGAAGGACGGATTCTCGGCCTTCGCCTGGCTGTTCCCCCGCCTGCTGGCCGTCTTCTGGGTCATTCCGGTCTTGTATCTTCCCAGGAGGGCGTCGAGCGTCGACGAGGCGGTTGTTCCGGCGGGGTGAGGGCGGAGTGGCGGATGAGGATAGAAAGAAGGAAAAAGGCTCCCTATCGGCCGGCCGTGCCGTAGCCCCCGCCGCCGGGAGTCTGGATCGTGAGCACATCCCCCGCCTCGACCTCGACGTGTATCTTTCCGGGCAGCGCTTCTTCCTTTGAATTCCCCCGGCGCCACACGGTGTTCAGGCCGAGCGCGCCGGGTGCGCCGCCCTCGAGCCCGAACGGCGCATAAGGTCCGCGCCGCTCGGTGAGCAGGGAAACCTGGAGCGGCCGGAGAAACTCGATGCGGCGGACGGCCCCGTCGCCTCCCCGGCGCCGGCCCGCGCCGCCGGAGCCTCGACGGATGGCGAACTCGACGAGGCGGACCGGGTAGCGGTCCTCGAGGACCTCCGGGTCGGTGAGCCGGGTGTTCGTCATGTGCGTGTGGACCGCGTGGGCGCCGTCGCCGGTCGCCGTGGCGCCGCTCCCCCCGCACAGGGTCTCGTAGTAGCCGAACGTCGCGTCGCCGAAGGTCAGATTGTTCATCGTCCCCTGGCTGGCCGCCGCCACCCCGAGGGCCCCGAGGATCGTGTCGACGATCCGCTGCGAGGTCTCGACGTTTCCGCCCACCACCGCGGCGCATTTCGCCGGGTCGGCATCGGCCGGCGGGTTGAGCAGGCAGTTCTCCGGCAGCCGGATCGTGAGGGGGGACATGATCCCGGCGTTGAGCGGGATGTCCTCGTCGATGAGGCACCGGAACGAGTAAAGGACCGCGCTGGCGACGATGGGGGGGGTCGCGTTCAGGTTGCCCGCGAGGACGGGACCCGTCCCGGTGAAATCGATCGTGGCCTCGCCGCCGCCCGCCGCGTGCCGGACCGTGATCGTGACGGCGATGGGCGACCCGTCGTCCAGATGGTCGACATAGCGGTGCTCTCCCTCGGGGATCTTGAGCAGGGCCGCCCGCATCTTGTTCTCGGCCGCTCTCTGGATGTGACGCATGTAGGCGTGGACCGCCTCGATCCCATGGCGCGCCACCAAGGCCGCGAGTTGCTCCACGCCGATCCGGTTGGCCGCGAGCTGGGCGTTGATGTCGGCGATATTCTCCCGGACCGCGCGCGACGGGTACGGTCCCCGTGACAGGATCTCCTTCAGGCCGCCCTCGTCCATCCGCCCGCCGCGGACCAGGCGGAAGCTGCGGATCACGACGCCCTCCTCCTCGAGGGTGCGCGAGGAGGGTGGCATCGATCCGGGCGTGATCCCCCCGATCTCCGCGTGATGCGCGCGGCTCGCCACGAAGAAGAGGATGCGCGAGCCCGCCGCGTCGAAGACCGGCGTGATAACCGTTACGTCCGGCAGGTGGCTCCCGCCGCGATAGGGGTCGTTCGTGACGATCACGTCGCCGGAGCGAAGATCGGAATCCTCCGCCATGATGCGCCTGACGCATTCGCTCATCGCCCCCAGGTGCACGGGAATGTGCGGCGCGTTGACCACGAGGTTCCCGGCGGGATCGAATAGCGCGCAGCTGAAGTCGAGGCGCTCCTTCACGTTCGTGGAGAGGGCCGTCTTCTGCATCGTCGCCCCCATCTGCTCGGCGATGGACGCGAAGCGGTTGTTGAAGAGTTCCAGCTGGATCGCGTCGACGTCGGTGCCGAACGCCTCCGGCTTCGGGAGCTCGGCCTGATCGGTCAGGAGAAGATCGTCGCGCTCCGTGAGTTCGGCTTCCCAGCCGGGTTCCACGACGATCGTGCTGGTCGGCTCCACGATGATCGCGGGGCCGGAGATCCGGTCGCCGGGCTGAAGGTCTTCGCGCTGGAATACGCCGGTCTCCTGCCATCGTGCCTGGAACCAGGTCCGGGTGGCCTCCCCGGGACGGGGACGGCGGTGTCCGCTCGCGGGCTTGATCGGCCAATCGGGCTTGGCGGTCTCTCCAGTCACCTCCACGCGGGCGGCGTAGACCTCGATCGGCCGCCCCTTGTGAGTGAACCCGAACTGTACGTGGTGCAACCGCTCGAACTCGGCGCCATACTTTCCGTCGGGAGGCCGCTTCACTCCGATCTGCGCCTCCTGCCCCGCGTAGCGCATCTCGAGCAGCCGTTGCGGCGGACGAATCCGGTCGTTGGAAACCCCCTCCTTCCGGACCTGCTCGGTGAGGTCGGCCTCCAGCCCGGCGAAGAGAGGCTCCAAGGCTCCGAGTTCCGCCTCGTCATAAGGCCTGCAGACGTCCCGGGCGGCGAACTTCTTCACGTCGGCCATCCCGATGCCGTACGCGCTCAGGAGGCTCGCGTACGGGTGCTGGAGGATCCTGCGGATTCCGAGCTCGCGGGCGATCGCGCACGCATGCTGGGCGCCCGCGCCGCCGAAGCTGACCAGGACGTACTCGCGCACGTCGTACCCCTGCGCGACCGAGACCTTCTTGATCGGAGCGGCCATGTTGGCGTTGGCGATCGCGACGAAACCGGCCGCCAGCTCCTCGGGACGGTACTGCCGTCCCGTCGCCGCTGCGATCCGGTCGATCAGTTCCCCGAGGCGCGTCTCCACCGCCCCGCGATCCAAAGGAAACGCGAACCGGTCGGGCAGGATCCGGCCGAGGTGGAGGTTCACGTCCGTCACGCAGAGCGGCCCGCCGCGGCCGTAGCAGGCCGGCCCCGGATCGGCGCCCGCGCTCTCGGGTCCCACGACCGGTTTCTGGCCGTCGAACGAGCAGATCGAGCCGCCGCCGGCCGCGACCGTCTCGACGGCCAGCATGGGCGCGACGATCCGCACGCCCGTGTCGGATTTCGCGTCGTGCAGCTCCATCTCGAAGCGGCGCTCGTAGTAGCCGTCGAAGCGGCTCACGTCGGTGCTCGTGCCACCCATGTCGAAGCCGATCGATTTCCCGAAACCGGCCTGCCGGGCGACCCAGGCCTGCCCCACGACCCCGCCCGCCGGGCCCGACAGGATGCTCTCCGCGCCGGCGAAGCGATCGGCATCCACCAGCCCTCCCGCGCTCGTCATAAGTTGGATCGACGCCTCGGGCATCCGGCGTCGGATGGCGCGGACGTAGCCGCGGATGACCGGCGTGAGGTAGGCGTCCACGACCGTCGTATCGCCGCGCGACACGATCTTCTGGAGGCGCGTGACCTGGCAGGAGACGTATTCGAACCCGAGCTCCGTTCCGATGCGTTCCACGGTCCGCTCGTGCGCGTCGTTCCGGTAGGCGTTCATGAGGCAGACGGCCAGCGACGCGATGCCCTTGGCCCGGACTGCGGACAGCTTGGCGCGCGTTTCGCGTTCGTCGAGCGGTCGGATCACCCGACCGTTCCTGTCCAGCCGCTCGTCCAGCTCGACCACCTCTTCAAAGAGCTCCCGCGGCTTCCGGATGTTGAGCTGGAAGAGCTTGGGGCGATTCTGATAGGCGATGCGGAGGACGTCGCCGAACCCCTGGGTGGTCACGAACGCGGTCCGGGCCCCGCGGCGCTCCAGCAAGGCGTTGGTGCCCAGGGTGGTGCCGAGCCGGACCCGGACCGCGCCGATCGGGTCCGCGAGGCGTCGGCCGAGCAGCCAGCGGATGCCCGTGACGGGTGCCTCCTCGTCGCTCTGGAGCTCATAGGTCATTCCGGGCCGGACCTCGGTCTTGAGGGGGCGATCGAGGAGAAGCTTCCCACCGTCGGACTGGAAAGCATGCACCCGGACCGTCTCCCCGCCGCAGCGCAGTTGAAAGCCCTCGAAGAACCCGTCCGGATCGCCCGAGCGCTGGGGGTCGACAAGGAGGTCCTTCTTGGACCCCGGGGCGGCTTTGCCCTTGTAGGTGCTCGTGCTGAGGAGCTTGTGGGTCAGGATGCGGCCGTCAGGCCGGCGCGCCAGGCAGTCCGTGAAGGTTCCGCCGACGTCGATCCAAAATTCCCGGGGATTCGTTTCGTTTTTCACAGGGCCTCCTCAAGAAGAGGGCCAGACGACCCATCGGGCATGCCTCCGTAGAGGGCAAGGCGCATGCCAAGGGGAATTGTGAGCACAACATATTTGGTCGCAAGAGCTTACGGTTCCAGGGGTTTCTCACCAGGCTCGAATTGTGGACAAATATTGCCATAACGTGTACAATTTATGAAATCCGGAGGTCCGCATGTTGCCGCTTGTCGAGCCGTCCCGGCGCCGGTCGATCGAGGCGCTCGCGAAGCTGCATTATTCCAACCCGTTCCTGGAGGAGCGGATCGCGCGGGAGCGCGAGGCGCTGGGCGCGAATTTCCGGGACGCCCCGGCGGTGCGGACCGAGCTGGACTACGCGAAGGAACCCAACCTCGAGATCCTGGGCGTGCGGATCGAAGAGGAGACCGCCCGGATGCGCCAGCGTCTCGTGGAGGGCGCCGGGGCGGGCGATCCCGAGCTGGCGATCTACGAAGACCTCGTCCTCTACCTGCTCTATCGGCGCTACCGGCTCGACTTGGAAGGGACGATCCTCGAGTCGACTCGGAACCGGTCGGCGCGGGTGCGCATCCCTTACTGGGACCGTTTCCTCAACGACACGAGGCACTTCCTGGTGCTGCCGGGCCGGACCCTTCCTGCGGGGCGCGAGCCGGCGCATCTCCTCGCCGATTCGTATCAAGTCTGCCGCGCGTTCGCGCACATCTTCAACAACATCGTCGGGACGTCGGGCCGGTCGGCCCGGCTGCGGGCGACGGTCTGGGAGTCCATTTTCACCCACGACATGCGACGGTACCGCCGTTCGCTCTACCGTTGCATGGGTGATCTCCCCACGCTCATCACCGGGCCTTCCGGCACCGGGAAGGAGCTGGTGGCGCGCGCGGTGGCCCTTTCGCGATACATCCCGTTCGATCCCAAGACGAAGGAGTTCGTCGGAAATCATGCCGCGTCCTTCCATCCGCTCAACCTCTCGGCGCTGGCACCGACGCTGATCGAATCGGAGCTCTTCGGGCACAAGAAGGGGGCCTTCACGGGAGCGCTCGCCGACCGGAAGGGCTGGCTGCAGGAATGCGGTCCCCTGGACACCGTGTTCCTCGACGAGATCGGCGACCTTGACATGGCCCTTCAACTCAAGCTCCTCCGGGTGCTCCAGGAGCGCACGTTTCAGCGGCTCGGGGAGTCCCGGGACATCGGGTTTGAAGGCAAGTTCATCACCGCCACCCACCGGGACCTGGCCGCGGAGATGCGCGCCCGCCGATTCCGCCCCGACCTCTATTTCCGCCTGTGCGCGGACATGATCGTCACTCCGTCCCTCCGCGAGCAGCTCGGCGAAGCGCCCGGCGATCTCCACCTCTTCATCCTGTTCATCGCCCGGAGGATCAAGGGGATCCCCGAACATGAAGCGGGGGGGATCGCCCGGGAGGTCGAGCAGTGGATCCGCGCGCATCCGGACCTGGGCCGCGGCTACCCGTGGCCCGGCAATTTCCGGGAGCTGGAGCAGTGCGTGCGGAACGTGATGATCCGGAAGGAGTATCATCCGGCCGCCGCGTCGGAGGTCGGGGATCAGGACCCCCGCCGCGCGTTGGCTTCCGCCGTCCAGGAGGGCGCCCTCGATCTGCCGCAGCTGGAGCGCCGCTACTGCACGCTGATCTATTCCGAGACCGGCGACTACGTGAAGGCGGCTGAGCGCCTCAAGATCGACCGCCGCACCCTCAAGAGCAAGCTCGACCCCGAGTTTCTTGAGAGGCTGAGGGGATAGGGCGCTTCGCGGGCGGACGGGGCGCGGCTTGAGGACGGAAGCGGCCTGAGGAACGAGGAAACGAGGAGGAATTGACCTATGTCACGAGCAGATGACCCGGCTTGGCTGCGCACCCAGCACACCATTCGCAAGCTGCTTCTCAATACCGGCAAGGATTCGCTGGTCTACGCGAAATCCGCGCTGGAAAACGAGGCGAGTGCACCGGAGAGGCTGACCCTGTTCTGGGAGAGCGCCCGGAAGTTCTTCGACGAGTCCGACTCCAAGGGGTAAAGGCGCCGGCTCGAGAGTCCTATTTGCTCTCTTCCTTCTCCTGGCACTTGACGCAGAGGCGGGCATAGGAGATGGCCTTCAGGCGTTCTTTCGGGATCCCGCCCTGGCAGTTCTCGCATGACCCGAACGAACCGTCCTTGATGCGTTCCAAGGCATCCTCGATCTCTTTCAACTCTTCGGTCTGGCTTTCCATCCGGCCGTAAGAGAAAGCCTTCTCCGAGGCATCGGTCGCCAGTTCGGCCATGTGCCCGGGCATGCTCGACTGGTCCCCGGCCCGATCCGCACCGTTCCCTCTCGTTTCGTTCTCAAGACCGTCGAGATCCCCCTTCAGCAGCTTCCTTCGCTGGTGAAGGAGCGCCTGGAATTCCTTGAGTTCGCTCTTGCTCATACACTTATGGATCACTCGTCATCCTCCGCACAGGATTCGAATTCGGTCGACCTCATCCATCGACTCGCTCCCATGGATAACGCCTTGAAGGTGGGATTCACGCCTTTTCGAACGAATAAAGAAGCCCGAAATAAACAGGCGCCCCGCTTTCGAGGCGGTCGCGCCCAGCAACCCCCGCGTCGCCGCGGGGGTTGTATCCTTCGTGACGATGAGGACGGCCGGCGGACTGCTCCTGGCGGGGTGGCTCGCTTCGTGCGCCGCACCGGGGTCCGCCCCCGACGCGGAGCGACCCCCCTCCTTCGCCAAGGCTACGGAGGGCAGGCCCAACATCGTCTTCATCCTCGCCGACGACCTGGGCTGGACCGACGTCGGCTGCCAGGGCTCGAGGTACTACGAGACCCCCGCCATCGACCGGCTCGCCGCGCAGGGCGTCCGCTTCACGAGCTTCGCGATGTGCCAGAATTGCGCGCCCACCCGCGCGGCGATCATGAGCGGGCAGTACGCGCCCCGCACCGGCGTCTACACCGTCGGCTCCCTCGAGCGCGGCGCCGCGAAGGACCGGGCGATGGAGGTCCCGAAGAACCAGGCGCAGCTGCCGCTCGACCGCGTCACGCTCGCCCAGGCGCTGAAATCGGCCGGGTACGCCACCGGGATGTTCGGCAAGTGGCACCTTGGCGAGCAGGGCGACTACCACCCGTTGCGCCGCGGGTTCGACGAGGCGATCGTCTCCATGGGAAAGCACTTCGACTTCGTGACCTCGCCGAAAGTCGACGTGCCCAAAGGGGCGTACCTCGCCGACTTCCTCACCGACCGCGCGGTCGGGTTCATCGAGAGGAACCGAGAGAAGCCCTTCTTCCTCTACCTCCCGCACTTCGGCGTCCACGTCCCGCACCAGGCCAAGCCGGAGCTGATCGAGAAGTGCAAGGGCAAGGCGCCCGCGGGAGGCCACAATGACCCGACCTATGCCGCGATGATCGACTCGATCGACCAGAGCGTCGCGCGCGTCGTCGCGAAGCTCGACGAGCTCAACCTCGCGGGGCGGACGATCGTGATCTTCTCGAGCGACAATGGCGGCGTGGGCGGCTACGCGGAGTCGGGCGTCCAGGCCGGGGGCGTCACCGACAACGCCCCGCTCCGAGGCGGGAAGGGGATGCTCTACGAGGGTGGCGTGCGGGTCCCGTTCATCGCCCGCTGGCCCGGCGTCGTCAAGGCCGGGACGACGTGCGACGAGCCGGTCGTGCACGTCGACCTCTACCCGACCTTCTGCGAGATCGCGGGTGCGAAGAAGCCGGAGAAGCAGGCGCTCGACGGCGTGAGCCTGGCCCCGCTCCTCCGCGACCCGTCGGCGACGCTCGGCCGCGAGGCGATCTACCATCACTTCCCCGGCTATCTCGAGGGCACCGGGAGCCACTGGCGGACGACGCCGGTCGGGACGGTCCGCGCGGGCGACTGGAAGCTTCTTGAGTTCTTCGAGGACGGCCGTGTCGAGCTCTACAACCTCAAGGACGATCTGGGGGAGAGGAGGGACCTCGCGGCCGCGATGCCGGACCGCGCGCGGGAGCTCCGCGGGAGGCTCGCCGCCTGGCGCCTCGACGTCGGCGCCGCGATGCCGAGGAAGAAGGAGTGACCCTCCTTCGCGCGCTCTTGGGGCGGCGCTTCGGAGGGCAAGCGGCGGTTTTCCTGCTAGAATCCAGCCGGTGAAGCCCGAGAGCATCCTCTACTTTCTCGCCAGCATCGGCAACCTTTTCCTGGCCAACGTCGTCATCTTCCGCGCCCGGCGGGCCCGTGGCGCGCTTCCGATCGCCTTCCTCTGCATCTCGCTGTTCCTGTGGGACATGGGCGAGGGCATCTTCCTGCTGACCGAGGAGAAGCGCTGGCACCATATCCGCCTGATCGGCTCCTCCATGGCGCCCGCGTTCCTCTGGCACTTCGTCCTCGTCTTCGCCCGCCGCGAGATCTCGCACCGGAAGTGGATGATCTTTCTCTACGCGGCGACCGCGATCTTCACGCTCTCGACCGCGGGGTCGCTCTTCATCGGCTGGCTCGGCCGCTTCGTCGACGGGCGCGAATGGAACCTCACGTACCTCCTGGTCCTCTTCCCGTTCCTGGTCTGGTCCTTCCTGCTGGTCCGCGGGCGGATGCGGGAGCTCGACCGGCCCGTCGAGCGGAATGCGCTCGCATTCGTCGCGGTCGGGATCGCGATGGGCGCCCTGACCGGGTTCACCGACCTCACCCACATTCTCTGGGAGCCCATCCCCCGGATGGGGTACGTCGGCAGTGTTCTCTGCACGACGGTGCTCGCGATCGCGATCCTGCGCCACCGGCTTCTCGAGCAGCAATCGCCGCTCCGGCGGTTCTTCGTCGTCCTCCTCCTGGCCGCCTCGGCGGTCGTCGTATACGTCGTCCTGAGCCGGTCGATCCCGGAGCGGTACTACCCGCTCCTCGTCTTCGGCGCCGTGACGATCGTGACCCTCCTCGCGCTCTACCGCATGGTCTTCCTCCGTCTGTACGAGCAGGGGATGCGGCGCAAGCAGCTCGCGCTGATCGGGACCATGGCGGCGGGCGTCGCCCACGAGATCAAGAACCCGCTCGCCGCGATCAAGGGCTCCGCGCAGTTCGTCCAGAAGGACCTCGAGGGGCTCGAGGGGAGGGACGAGGCCCGGGAGTATCTCAAGCTCCTCGTCGGCGAGGTCGACCGACTGAACGGAGTCATCGAGTCGTTCCTCGCGTACGCGCGGCCGCTGGAGCCGAAGAGACAGGACGTGACGCTCCACGCGTTCCTGGCCGACGTCGTCAAGTTCCAGTCGACGTCGCTCCCGCCGAACGTCCGGGTCGAGACGTTCCTCGACCCGGAGATCCCGCCGATCTCCGCCGACCCGAACCTGCTCACGAACGCGGTCACGAATGTCCTCCGGAACGCGGTCGAGGTGATGCCCGACGGGGGCACGATCACGGTCTCGACGCGCACGGTGACGACGGCGCTCCGTACGTGGGCGGTGATCGAGGTCGCCGACACGGGTCCGGGGATTCCCCGCGAGGTGATGGAGCGGATCTTCCAGCCGTTCTTCACGACGAAGACGAAGGGGACGGGCCTCGGTCTCGCGATCACGCAGCGGATCATCGAGTCGCACGGCGGCGAAATCGGCGTCGAGAACGTCCTCCCGCGCGGGTGCAGGTTTACGTTCCTCCTCCCCGTGAGGAGCCTATAATGCCGGTCATGCAGAAAGTGCTGGTCGTCGACGACGAGCCCGCGATGGTGAAGGTGCTCACGGGGTTCCTCGCGCAGGAGAAGATCCCGTGCGTCTCGGCGCCCAACGGCGAGGCGGCGCTCCGGGTGCTCCACGCGGAGGACGTGGGCGTCATCGTCACCGACCTCAAGATGACGGGGATGGACGGCCTCCAGCTCCTGGAGCACGCGCTCAACATCGACCGGACGCTCCAGGTGATCCTGATCACGGCGCACGGGACGTCGGAGATCGGGCAGCGCGCGTGGGAGATGGGCGCGGCGGGGTACGTCCGCAAGCCGTTCGACCGCGACGAGATCCTCTTCGAGATCCGGCGCGCGATCGACCGGCTCCAGGCGACGGCGGAAGTCGGCGAGTCGGCGGGCGAGATGGTCGGGCAGGCGGCGCCGATGAAGGAGGTCTTCTCGGTGGTCGCGAGGGTCGCACCGACGAGCTCGACGGTGCTCATTCGCGGCGAGAGCGGGACGGGGAAGGAGCTCGTCGCCCGCGCGGTCCACGACCAATCCAAGAGGAAGGGGAAGCCCTTCATCAAGGTCATCTGCGCGGCGCTGCCGGAGACGCTGATCGAGAGCGAGCTCTTCGGGTACGAGAAGGGCGCCTTCACGGGCGCGGCGGCGTCGAAGCCGGGGCGGTTCGAGCTGGCCGAGGGCGGGACGATCTTTCTCGACGAGATCGGGGAGCTGACGCAGGCGACGCAGGTCAAGCTGCTCCGCGTCCTGCAGGACCGGCAGTTCGAGCGGCTGGGCGGGACGCAGACGCTGCGGGCGGACGTGCGCGTCCTCGCGGCGACGCACCGCGACCTCGAGGCCCTGGTCAAGGAGGGGAAGTTCCGCGAGGATCTCTTCTACCGGATCAACGTGGTGCCGGTGCGCGTGCCGTCGCTTCGCGAGCGGAGGGAGGACATCCCGCTCCTCTGCGATCACCTGATGAAGAAGTTCCGCGCGGAGCACGGGAAGCCGAGCGTGAAGCTCGACGCGAAGGCGGTCGAGCTGCTGGCGGGCCACGACTGGCCCGGGAACGTCCGCGAGCTCCAGAACGTGATCGAGCGGCTGGTGGTGCTCAACCAGTCGGGGCTGATCCTCGAGCAGGACGCGCGGGCGTGCATCACGCCGAGGGCGGCGGCGCCGGCCGCCGGGGGCGGTGGCCCGGTCGCTCTAGGCGCCTCGGTGGCCGACGCCGAGAAGGTGGCGATCCGTGAGGCGCTCAAGGCCCGGGACGGCAACCGCACCCACGCGGCCAAGATGCTCGGCATCTCCCGCCGTACCCTCCACAACAAGCTCCGCGAATACGGCATCGAGTAGAGTCCAAAACCTGCGAGGCAGGTTTTGGACATCAGGCCGTCAGAAGGTCCTGGGTGAAGTGAAAGCCGTGGCGCAAGGCCTTGGCGGGGCGAATGTCCTGGCAGTCGGTCAGGGCTCGAGACATCTCCCCCAGGCCCAGCCGGAGCGCCCAGCCCGGCATCCGGCCCAGCAGCCGATGGCCCGTCGTCGCCGACAGGAAACGCGCGAATTCCTCCTGCGTCACCCCTTCAGGCGACACCCCGTTGACCGGCCCCGAGACCGGCTCTGCCAGGCAGAACTCGACCAGGCGGAGCGCGTCCCCGAGCCCGATCCACGGGAACGGATCGTCCGCCCCGCCCAGCACGAAGCAGAGACCGCGACGATGCCAGGGAAGGAGCTTCGAAAGGACCCCGCCCCCCGGATCGAGGATCGCCCCGAACCGGAGCTTCGCCGTCCGGATCCCGAGCGACTCCGCCCGGCGCGCCTCCGCCTCCCACGCGAGACAGACCTCCGACCGGAACCCTCGTCCGGGCGCCGACTCCTCCGTCAGCGTCTCGCCGGGCCGGTCGCCGTAGATCCCCGCGCCCGACGCGCAGAGGAACACGGACGGCCGTTGCTCCTGGTCGCGCATCCGGTCGACCAGCCGGCGCGTCCCGTCGACCCGGCTCGCGAGGATTTCCCGCCGCCTCCGCGCCGTCCAACGCCCCGCGATCGATTCGCCGGCAAGGTGGACCACCGCGTCCACGTGGGGAAGCAGCCCGGGCTCGCGCGAGACGGGGACGACCGTGTGACCCGCCTCGCGAAGGCGGCGGCACAGCGGACGGCCGAGGAATCCCGATGCCCCCGTCACCGCGATCAGCATACCTTCTGTCCCCGGTTCCACCGGTACTCGATCGGCTGGACCTCCGTGCAGAGTTCGGGCACGGCCTCGAGCCCGCCGAAGAACGACCACCGCTGCGACGCGACCGCCACCGCGCGCCCATGCCACGCGGCCTCGTCGCGCACGATCCTCACGACGTTCACCGTGCCGTCGCTCCCGACCGAGAGGCCGCACGGCTTGTACTTGAGGAACTCCGACGCCTCGCCGACCGATCCAAAGGGCGAGCCGGCCCCGAGCGCCGGGATGGCGCGGCGGTCGAGCTCGGCCGTCGCGGGCGCGTCGGGCGAGTCGATCGCGATCCGCACCCGCGCCGGCTCCTCCTCCACCCGCACGCCCGCGGGGTGGAAGTTGAAGTCGGTCGTCACGTTCCCCATCCACGACATCACCGCGCTGTCGCAGTCGCTCCGGACGAAGTGCAGCCCCTCGAGCGAGCGGTGCCGCGCGTAGAGCCGGTACGCGACGTGCCAGTAGCTCATGCCGAGGAGCCGCGGCGCGAACCGCGGGCGCATCGCGCCGATACGGCAGACGACGACGTTCCAGAAGGCGAAGCCGCCGCGTGTCACCGGCTCCAGCGGCGCCGGCAGTCGCGCCCGCGCCTCGGCAACCGGCGTGCGGAACGCGAAGAGCCAGCACTTCTCGATCGTCCCCTTCATCGTCAGCGGATTCTTTCTCATCGGAAACCTCCCAGGAGCCGGAAGAGCGCGAGCCCGCCGCCATCCAGGACCACGATCCACGCCGCGAGCGTCTTCCACCACCGGACGCCGACGGCCGCGAGCAGGCGAACGAGCGTCGCCGCCATGACTGCATTGGAGAGTCCGATCCAGAGGGCGATAAGGAGGGGGCCGGGATGAAGGAGGGAATTGATCCCGGCCCCCACGGCGAGCACGCCGATGCCGTGCGCCATCGTGACCAGGCAAGCGTGGGCGCACGTGGACATCCGTCGTCGGGTGACGAGGACGAGCGCCGGTCCGAAGAGGCACCACGACAGACCCGTCGCCGCGAGGAGACGGAGCGCGGAGACGCGCGGGAGGGTCGCGCCGTAGAGGAGCGTTCCGGCGACCGAGATCGCGGCGAGCCAGCCCCACGTCGCGAGCGCGATCTCGCGGCGGAGCGACGCGCGGGCCTCGAACGCGTAGAGCTGCATCCGCGGCTGCCGGAGCGCGCGCCAGAGCGTCGTCATCGGAGGCCTCCGGCCGCGGCCGCCGCGAAGATGGCGGCAAGGGCGGCAAAGCAGAGCGTGAAGAAGACGTCCGCGGCGCGGTGGCGGCGACGGACGACGGGGTCGTAGTACAACCGCTGCACGGCCAGCCGCGCGCCCCAGAAGAGGGAGAGCATCCCCGAGAGCGCGACGGCGAGCGGAGTCGCGGCGCCGAGAAGGGGGCTGATCCCGGCGAAGAAAAGGAGCAGTCCCACGATGAACGCGTGTTGCACGCGGTAGATCTGCCGGACGATCGGCGAGAGCTTCGCGAGGTCCGATTCAAAGGAGAGGATCCGCTTGGCGGGGAGGTTGGCCGCGGCGACCACGGCCTGCAGGACTCCCGCCGTCCACAAGAGCGTCGTCACGCCCGCACCTCCTGGAGCCGGCCCATGCCGACCTCCTCGAAGCCGGGCGACAGGTGCGCCGCAACCAGCCGCGCGCCGCGGGGCCACGCCCCCGTGGCGCGGAGGAGGCGGTCGTCCAGGATCTCGGGCTCGATTGAGACGAATCGCCACGGCTCGTGCGTGACGGTGAAGGTCATCGTCCGGCGGCCGACTCGCGTGAAGGCCCGATACCGTTCGAGGAGGAACTCGTCGAGGCTTCCCGGGGCGGGCCTCCGCCAGGCCTGCCGCGGATCGATCTCGGCCCGGAACTCGAAGGCGCCCGCCGCGGCCCGGACCCGCGCGTGGAACCCGGTCACGGAGGAGCCGAGCGTCATCCGGGCGAGGCGGTAGGGGATCCCCACGACGCGCGGCCCCAGGAGCGCGCAGACGGGGTTGGGAAGCCAGCCCGCCAGGAACGTGATCCCGCCCTTCACGTAGGTCCGGACGTTCAGGAACGACTGCGCGGCGAGGAGCGGGCGGATCGTGATCGCGATGACCGAGACGTAGGCCCGCCCCTCGAACAGGTCGAGCTCGAAGGGGACGCGGGGCTGGAGCGCCGCCGGGTCGACCTCGAAGTGGAGGAAGGCGGTCTCCCCCCAGGAGCACCGGAAGAGGGGTTGCGGGTTATTTATGAACTTGTTCATCTTTACCTCCGCTTCTTAGACGTACTTCCGGAGCACTCTGTGACAGTTCACGCGCGCGCCCATCTGGTGGAAGAGGTTGTAGAGGCCGATCTTGGCCCGGACGTAGAGGGCGAAGGCGGGCGTGGTCAGGCCCAGGCGGACCAGCTTCTGGAGGCCCGCGATCACCTCGCGCAGGTGGATCGAATCGCCGAAGTCAAAGGGGCGGTCCTCGTGGTACTTCGCGATGTCCACCCGCTGCATCTCGGCGAGCGCGGCCCGCTTCTCGTCGCGTCGCGGGTCGGAGTCCTCGTAGAACCGCGCGTGGCGCTCGAGGGCCCCGATGTCGCCGACCGGGATCCGGAAGAGCTCCTTGTGCTGCTCGACGAAGGCGGGCTCGAATTTCTTCGAGCAGCCGAAATCGAGGAGCCCGATCCGGCCGCCTTCCATGAAGAGATAGTTCCCCGGGTGCGGGTCGGCGTGGAGGAGCGCGAAGTCGAGCGCCTGCCGGAAGAAGAGGTCGAGGAGCCGGGTCGCGGTTTCGTCCCGCTCCTCCTGAGAGGGCTTCGCGCGAAGCCAGTCGCGCAGGTGCTTCCCCTCGAGCCGTTCCATCGTGAGGACGCGCCGCGCGGAGAAGTCGCGGTAAACGCGGGGGATGCGGACGTCGTCGCGGTCGCGGAGGAGGCGGCGGAACTCGTCGATCGTCTCCGCCTCCTGCCCGTAGTCGACCTCGCGGGCGAAGTGGGTGCGGATCTCCTCGACCGCCTCCCAGACCTCGCCGTACTGCTCGCGGGAGAGACGGATCGTGGAGAGCATCGCCTTCAGGTTCGCGAAGTCGCTCTCGATCGAGCGGTCGATCCCGGGGTACTGGATCTTGACGGCGACGGCCTCGCCCGTCTTCAGGCGCGCCCCGTGGACCTGGCCGAGCGACGCGGCGGCGAAGGCGTCGCGCTCGAAGCCGTCGAAGACCTCCTCGGGGTACCTCCCGAGCTCGTTCCGGAACTGCATCCGCATGAGGGTGGCGTGCATCGGCGGCGCCTCCCACTGGAGGTCGGCGAGGCGCCGGACATAGGGCTCGGGGAGCGTGTGGGCCTGGAGCGAGAGCATCTGGCCGAGCTTCATGAACGCGCCCTTCATCCGCGTCATCGCGTCGAAGATGCGGGCGGCGTTCGCCTCGTGGGTCTCGAGGTCGATGGCGCGGCGGCGCTCGTCGTCCGCGCCGATCTTCCGGACGCGGGCGAGCGCGTTCCGGCCGAGGACGCCGGCGCCCATCACGCCCATGCGCGCCAGGCGCCCGGCGGCGCTTGTCGGGAGGCGGCCGCTACCGTTTCCGCTTCGTCCCATGGAGCGGCGTCCCCCGGAGGGCGTTGAGGATGAACCGGAGCGACTTGTCGAGCAGGATGTACGTGTCTTCCTTCTTGCGGGATGGGTCGTTCAGCCAGAACATCATGATCCCGAGGTGGAAGACCCAGAAGACGGACAGGATCATCGAGTCCATCCCGACCGCCACGAATTCGCCGCGGTCGCGCGCTTCCTCGAGGACGCGGCCGATGAACTCGAGGTAGCGGTGCTTCAGCCGCTGGGAGTCGACGCTGAACGGGTGGAGCCGCGAGGTCGGGACGACCGCGTGGGTGACGATCAGGTGCAGGAATTCCTCGTAGGGGGCGATCTCCTCGAGCTCCAGGGAGAGGAGGAGGAAGATCCGCTCGTCGAGCGGCGCGTCGGCCGGCTCCTCCTTCCGATAGCGCTCCATGACGTGGTCGAGCGCCCGCTCGAAGAAGTAGAGCGCGAGGTGCTCCTTGGTGGGGAAGTAGTTGTACGTGGTGCCGAGCGCGATCCCGGACTTCCTCGCGATGTCGCGCATCGTCGTCCGTCCGAAGCCGATCTTCTGGAAGAGCTGGAGCGAGACGTCCAGGATCTTCTTCTTCGTGGCCTCCTTCTTGGTCTCACGCCGGCCCATGGAGTCTCCTACATGAACATGTTCATATTTTAGGGTCGGCCGGCCGCGAGGTCAAGAGGGGAGACGTTTTCTTGCGCGACCCGGGGGCGCGGGATACGCTGGGGCCCTCCGAGGAGACCCCGAGATGACCGCGATTCGCTACACGCTCTCGATGCCCCGGCCCCATTCGCACCTCTTCCACGTCCGGATCGACGTGACGGGCGCGCCGGGCGGCGTCACCGACTTCGTCCTCCCCGTCTGGACGCCGGGCTCCTACAAGGTCCGCGACTACGCGCGGAACGTCCAGGACTTCTCCGCGGGAAGGCACGACTGGAAGAAGGTCGAGAAGAGCCGCTGGCGCGTCTTCGCCGGCGGCGACGTCACCGTCGAGTACGACGTCTTCGCGTTCGAGCTCTCGGTGCAGTCCTCGCACCTCGACGCCGAGCACGGCTACCTGAACGGCGCCGGGATCTTCTGCTACGTCGACGGCCGCAAGGACGCGCCGGTCGAGGTCGAGATCCGCGCGCCGCGCGGCTGGAAGATCGCGACGGGCCTCGAGCGCCGGGGGAAACTCTTCACGGCGCCGAACTACGACATCCTTGTCGACTGCCCGGTCGAGATCGGGACGTTCGACCAGAAGACGTTCCGCGTGAAGGGCGTTCCGCACCGGATCGTCATCCACGGGCCGGGGAACTACGACGGGAAGACGCTCGTCCGGGACGTGAAGAAGATCGTCGAGACGGAGGTCGGGATCCTCCGCCACGTCCCGTACAAGGACTACACGTTCATCCTCCACCACACGACCGAGCGCGGCGGCGGCCTCGAGCACCTGAACTCGACGTCCCTGCAGGTCGGCCCGCACTCGTACCGCCCCCGCGAGAAGTACGAGAACTTTCTCGAGCTCGTGGCGCACGAGTTCTTCCACCTCTGGAACGTGAAGCGCATCCATCCCGAGATGCTCGGCCCCTTTGACTACGAGAAGGAGGTCTACACGACCCTCCTCTGGGTCATGGAGGGCTTCACGAGCTACTACGACACGCTCGTCCCGTGCCGGGCGAAGCTCTTCACGCCGGAGAAGTACTTCAAGAAGATGGCCGACCGGATCCAGAAGTACGAGGAGAAGCCCGGCCGGAAGCGGCAGTCGCTTTCGCAGTCGAGTTTCGACACCTGGATCAAGCTCTACCAGCCCAACGAGAACGCGACCAACTGCCAGATGAGCTACTACGAGAAGGGCGAGCTCGTCGGGATGTGCCTCGACCTGGAGATCCGCCACCGGACGGGGAACCGGAAATCGCTCGACGACGTGATGCGGCTCGTCTACCGGGAGTACGGCCGGGCGGGCCGCGGCTTCCCCGAGGGGGAATTCAAAAGGGCCTGCGAGCGCGTCGCCGGGAACCTCGGCCGCTTCTTCGCCGACGCCGTCGACGGGGTCGCGGACCTCCCGTGGCGGCGGTACCTGGGATACGCCGGCTGCGAGCTCCACCTCGAGCCCCGCAAGGCGGAGGAGGGCGAGGCGAAGCGGCCCCACCGCCCCTGGATCGGGATCTCGACGCAGCGGTCCGGGGGCGCGCTCTCGATCGCGGGCGTCGTCGAGGACTCGCCGGCCGACCGCGCGGGCCTCTCCGCGAAGGACGAGCTGGTCGCGATGGACGGCATGAAGATCAGCCCCGACGAGTGGGACAAGCGGGTGGACGAGCGCGCGCCGGGCGACCGGCTGCGCCTCACCATCTTCCGTTCCGGCTTTCTCCGCGACGTGACGCTGACGCTCGGCCGGAAGGAGAACGTCGCCTGGACGATCCGGAGGCTCAAGCGCGCGACGGCGATCCAGAAGAAGATCTACGCGGGCTGGCTCGGCGCGAAGTGGGACGCGAAGAAGCCGAAGAAGTAGGTCAACGCGACGGGCTTTTCTCCCCTTCGTCGAGGCTGAGCGCGGCCTTGCCGCACTTCTCGCAGAAGATCGACGAGCCCTGGATGCGCGGGGCGTCGAGCTCGTGGGCGCAGCTTCCGCAGCGGAAGAGGCCCTGTGCGTGGATGATGTCCCAGAACTGGATGAGTGTCATCGACTTCAGCCGGATCAGGATCTGGCCGATCTTGAGCCGCTGGCCCTGGCCGTCGAGCGCGAGCTGCTCGCGGATCGCGCCGGCGAGCTCGTGCTCCGTGATATAGCCCCGCTCGATCGCGATCCGGCCGAAGAGGCCGCTCACGGCGACCGCCTTCTCGTACTCCGCGAGCGCCTGCTTCTGGCGGCGCAGGAGCGAGTCGAGCTGCGGCTTCGAGAGGAGCTTCTTTTCGAGCATCAGCGCCCCGAGCGGCTGGCTGAACTTTGACTTCTCCTGGAGCGCGATGACGTCCTCGAGTTGCTCGCGGCTGAGGAGCTTCTCGCGGACGGCGAGCTCCCCGATCACCAACCCCCGCGTGTCAAGCATGGGGCCCGATTATAACCACCCGCCCCCGTCCTTGTGAAGATTCCAACATGCATCGCGCCCGGCCGGTTTTTGGATTGGGGTTTGGGATTTCATTGGGATTTGGGACTTTGGATTTTGCCTTCTAGTCGCCGGCGCGCTGGCGGGCGTCGCGGACGCGGACGTCGAGGCGGGGGTGGAGGGAGGGGTCGAGCGCGGCCGCGCGCTCCCAGTCGACC
>JBGPCZ010000021.1:0-50320 GCA_041482015.1 Planctomycetota bacterium
CTTCTTCCGCGGGATGCGGCGCTGGCGGATCTTCGGGTCGATGACGTCGTCCACGTGGTAGACCCACGCGCGGCCCCAGAGAGAGGTGGGCTTCGCGCCCGAGCGGCGCAGGCGGTTGCGGAGGTCGCTGTCCTCCTTGCCGAAACCGTCGAAGTTCTCGTCGTACCCGTTCACCGCATAATACGCGTCGCGGTCGACCCCGATGTTGCAGCCGTAGACCTTGGGCTTCTTGATACGTCCGAAGAAGACGCCCCAGAGGCTCTTCCAGTGCGTGACGCGGAATCGCGAGCGGTCGTCCGGGGTCATCTGCGCCTCGTACTCGCCGGCCCGCACGTTCGCCTCCGTCAGGGTCTTGCAGTATTCGGCCGAAAGGCGGACGTAACCGCCGACGCAGAACCCGCCGGCGCGCCAGGCCTCCGCGTGGGACTTGACGAAATCCCGGTGAGGGATGCAGTCGCCGTCCGAAAGGAGGATCACCTTCCCCTCGGAGATCTTCACCGCCTCGTTGGCGATCTTCGAGCGGCGGTACCCCTTGTTCTCCTGCCAGACGTGCTTGACCGGGTAGGCGCCCTCCTTCTTGAAACGCTCGACGATCGCCCGCGTCTCGTCGTCCGAGCCGTCGTCGGCGATGACGACCTCGAAGTCCTTGGACGTCTGCCGCGCGTACCCGAGCAACGCGTACGTGAACGCGTTGGGCTGGTCGAAGATGGAGAGGATGACGCTGACCTGGACCATCGCGCGGGATTATATCAGGCCCCCCGGGCGGCCTCCAGAGCCTCGTCCGAGGTGAGAAGGCGCGTCCGGAGGACCGCCTGCGCCTTCGCCACGCGGAGCCCGGCGCGGAGCGGGCGCGGCGCGCGCGGCGGCGACTCGTGGATCGACGCGGGCTTGAAGAGCGAGGCATCCAGCCCGAATCGCGCCGCGACCTTGAGCGCGAACTCGTGGCGGTTGAGCACGTCCGCCCCCGCGATGTGCCAGACGCCCGCGTGGCCGATTTCGAGGAGCTCCACGACCGCGCTTGCGAGATTGGGCCCGTAGGTGGTGGTTCCGAAATGGTCCATCCAGCACGGCAGGGGCGTCTTCGCGGCGAGGAGCGACGTGAAGAAGCTGTGCCCCTCGCGCGACCAGACGAGACTGGTCCGGATCACCAGGCTCCCCGGATTCACCGTGAGCACGATCCGCTCCGATTCGAGCTTCGTCCGTCCGTAGACGCTCATCGGGTTGGGCCGGTCCTCCTCGGAGTACGGCCCGCCCCTCCCGTCGAAGACATGGTCGGTCGAGAAGTGGACGAACCTCCGTCCGCGGGAGGCCTCGGCCGCGTTTCGCGCGCCGTCGACGTTGACCGCGTAGGCGTCGCCGGGATGGTCCTCGCAATGGTCGGCGCTCGCGATCCCCGCGGCCAGGATCACCGCGTCGGGCGAGAAGGCGTCGACGGCGCGCCCCACCGCACCGCGGTCGCGGAGGTCCGCGTCGGACCGCGAGAGCGAGCGGACGTCGTGGGCCCCGAGGGAATCGATGAGGAGCCGGCCGAGGTGGCCGGTCGATCCAAAGAGGAGGACCTTCACCTCACTTCAGGCTGGCCTTGTACCAGGCGATCGTCTCGGCAAGTCCGCGCTTGAGGTCGTACTTCGGCTTCCAGCCCAGGACTTCCCGTGCCTTCTTGCACGAGAGCCACTGCTTCGCGATCTCGTTCGAGGCCTCGTTCTTCACGTCGGGCCGCAGCTTCGATTTCATCAGGACGAGGATCTGGCGGACGAGGTCGAGCACCGACGTCGGAGTCTCGGTCCCGAAGTTGAACGCGCCCGTCGTTTCCGATGCGCCGAGCGCGAGGTAGGCCGAGACCGCGTCCTGCACGTAAAGGTAGTCGCGGAGCGGAGTGCCGTCGGAGCGGATGACGGGCCGCTCGCCGGCCAGCACCGACTTGATCGTGCCCGGGATGATGCGGTTGAAGTTGAGGTCGCCGCCGCCGTAGAGATTGCCGCAGCGGACGATCGCGACCGGCACGCGATAGGTCTTGAGATAGCACTGCGCGAGCAGGTCGGCGCACGATTTCGAAGCGTCGTACGGGTGCGATCCCCGGAGCGGCATGTCCTCGGTGTAGGGAAGCGTCTCGAGGTCGCCGTACGCCTTGTCGCTCGACGCGAAGACGAGCCGCTTGAGCGGACGGTGATGGCGCGACGCCTCGAGAACGTTCCACGAGCCCTTGATGTTCGACTCGAACGTCGAGACCGGGTCCCGGTTGGCGACGGTGACGATCGCCTGCGCGCCCAGGTGGTAGCAGGCCTCGACCTCGTACTCGTTGAGCGCCCGTGCGACGTCGTCGTAGACCTCCAGCGCGCCGCGGACGACCGATACTTTCCGGTCGAGGCCGAGCGAGTGGAAATTCGCCTCGGGGACCTGGTCGCGCACGAGGCAGGCGACGCGATTCCCCTGCTCGACGAGGGCCTTCGTCAGCCACCCGCCGAGGATCCCCGTTGCGCCGGTGACCAGGACGTTCATTTCCACACCACCCAGGGCCTCTTGCCCTCGTTCCACAGGGCGTTCAGCCGCTCGACGTCCTTGAAGGTGTCCATCGCCATCCAGAAGTCGCGATGTTCGAAGATCGCGACCTGCCCCTTGGCGGTCAGGGCCCGGAGCGGCTTGTCCTCGAGCGGGACGTCGCCGGGGATGTGCTCGAAGAGTTTCCTGTTGAACACGGCGAATCCGCCGTTGATCAGGCCCTCGAGCCGCGGCTTCTCCTTGAACGAGCGGGCCACGCCCCCCTCGGCCTCGATGACGCCGAACGGGCTGGTCGGGTGGATGGCCGTGAGCGTCGCGATCTTCTTCTTCGAGCGGTGGTACGCGACGACCTTCTGGAGATCGACGTTCGAGAGGCCGTCCCCGTACGTCAGGCAGAAATCGTCGGACTTGATGTAATTCCGGACGCGGAGGAGGCGGCCCCCGGTCTGCGTGTGGAGCCCCGTGTCGGCGAACGTGATCTTCCAGTCCTCGGCCGGGTGGGCCCCGTGAATTTCCTGGCGGTGGTTCTTCAGATGGAGGGTCATGTCGTTCGCCATCCACGGGTAGTTCAGGAAGAACTCCTTGATGAGATGGCCCTTGTAGCCCAGGCACAGGATGAACTCGCGGAAGCCGTGGTGGCTGTAGTGCTTCATGATGTGCCAGAGGATCGGCATCTCGCCGATGGCGACCAGCGGCTTGGGCTTGTACTCGGTCTCCTCGCGGAGCCGCGTGCCCATGCCGCCGCAGAGAATGACGACCGGGATCGACGAGTTTCTACCCATGGGAGGAAGGAGATGGCAATATAGGGGCGCCCCGCGAAAGCCGTCAAGCGAAAACGGGGCGACCATGCTTCGCCGCGTACCGCTCCTCCTCGCGCTCGCCGCCTCCGGGTGCTTCCCGCCGCGCGGCCCCTCGCCGCTCGACGAGGCGTTCCGCCTGCTCTCGAGCGAGAACGACGGGGAGTACGAGGAGGCTTTCCGCGCGCTCCTGAACGCGGGCGGCGCGGCCGTCCCGGCGCTCCGCCAAGCCCTGTCCGCGGCGCCGCAACGGGGGTTTCCGCTCGTCGCGGTGCTTTACGTCGCCGGGAGCGGCGACGAGGTCCCTCTGGAACTCCGGGCCCGCCACCTCGCGCGCTTCGAGTGGCCCCGGGGGCAGGAGGAGCAGAACGCGATCGTCGTCCCGTATGTCCGCGCCTCGGTCGAACGGGACCTCGTCCGCACGGGGCGGCCCGCGCTCCGGGTCCTGGCCGAGGCGCTCGCGGAGGACGCGCCGTCGGAGGCCCGGGCGATGGACGTCGTGCGCGTCGTCCTCCGGATCGGCGGGCGCGGCGCGGCCGATGCCCTCGCGCCGCTCCTCGAGCGCGAGCGCGACCTGCGGGGCGCCCGGGTCTGCGACGTCGCGGCGGCCGCGCTCCTGGTCCTCGGACGCCAGGATCTTCTGCTGCGCGCGGCGTCGCGCGACGCGCTCGTCCGCTCCGCGCGCGGGTGGTGGGAGAAGGCAAAGGACCAGCCGGAATCGGAGTGGACCCGGCAGGCCGCCGGGGCGCTCGCGGATCGGTGGCAGCCGAAGGATGTCGACGGCGTGCGCGAGGTCCTCGAACTGCTCGTGGGCGAGCCGATCGAGGATCCGAAAGAGTGGCGCGCGAAGAATCCGGACTGGAGCCCGCCGCCCGCGCCACTTCACCCGGAGGAGCTGCTCCCGCGGCTTTCAAAGGGACGGGCATCCGCGTACGCCGCGAACCGCGCGCTCGAGGAGGCGACCGGGATGCGGATCGACATGCCGCGCGCGGCGGGCCTGGGCGAGCTCTGCGCGTCGATCCGGCTCTGGCAGCCGCCGCCCGACCTCGAGGTCCGGTGGCGGCGCGTCCTCGAGAGCCGGAACGTGCGCCTCACGATCGCGGTCGTGGGCTACCAGGCCCGGCGCGAGACGAACCATCTCCTCTGGCACCACGAGAACACGGCGCACTGCACGGAGGAGCCGTCGGGAAAGCTGGAGTTCGTGTCGGGCGACGAGGCGTACCTGCTGTACGTCCACGCGCTCGACTTCGGCACGCGCCTCCTGTACGGCGAGTACCACGAGTCGGAGACGGGGCGCCGCACGGTGCTCCGGGAGCTCTCCGCGCGCCGGACGTCGGTGATCTTCTCGCCGTCGTTCAAGGCGGCCGTCGTCGTCTCGGTCGAGGAGGTCCCGGGCCGGCGGACGCCGCGCCCGCCCGACGAGCTGTTCGCGGAGACGCGGCGGAGGCTGAAGAAGCTGGCCGAGACCTCGGCGGGGGCGGAGCAGGAGCGCGCGCTCCGGGCCCTCGGCTATGCCCAGGATCCGGCGGACCTCGAGTTCCTCCAGGCGAAGAAAGCATCCGCCGCGCTCCTTCTCCTGGGCGATCCCGCGGGGATGGCGGGCGAGGCGCGCCTGGAGCCTTATGAGATTGACATGGCCCTCCGCAAGGCCGCGGACCCGAAGCTCAAGGCGTACCTCGAGGAGATGAAGAAGACCGCGGCTCGCCCCTGATCGTCAGAACCTCACGCCGGCGGTCAGGTAGAGTCCCGTGATGTGGATGTCGAGGTCGAAGTCGGTCGACCCGATGGTGTCCTTCACGCGGAGCGACACGTATTTGTAGCCCACGCCGGCGAAGAGCCACGAGAACGGCTGGGCCACGACCTCTCCGTAGGCCTCGAGGTAGGAGCCCTTGTGGCTAGAGTAGGAGAAGCCGAGGCCGACCAGCTCGACGTCGGCGCGCAGGTAGGGCGTGACCTGGAGCGCGGCGTGGCCGCCGAGCACGGGGATCCCGATGAGGCCGCTGTCCGAGCCGCTCGCGAACGCGCTGTCGAGCGAGCCCTCGCCGCGCATGATGCGCGCGCCGACCTGGAGCCCGAGCTCCCACTTGAGGAAGTCGCCCAGGGGGATCGAGGGGAAATCGAATTCATAGGTGAGGTACCCCACGTCGAGCGTCACGTCGGTCTTCACCTCGGTCGCGGCGGTGAACGACTGGTTGGCGAACGTGATCGTCCGGGAGAGGATCTCGTCGCCGCTGCGCTCGACCCTCCACCAGCCCGCGTAGAGCTTGCCGAAGAACGGGATGTGGCCGTAGACCTGGACCTCGGCGCTCCAGCCGGGGGAGTCGAGTCCCAGGTCGGACGCGAGGTTGATCGACGTGCCGCCGAGGAGGTCGCCGTTGGACGTGAGGTTGCCCTCCATCTTCGCGTACCACTCGCGCACGCGGGCGCCCACGTGCTCGTCCTGGGCGAACGCGGGCGCGGCGGAGAGGACGACGAGGATCGCGGTGACGGCTTTCGTCATGGGGCTCCTCCCTATGGAATCCAGAAGGGATTATAGCGCGCGTCAGGCCTGGGGGGCGATGGGCTTGGAAGGTTCGGCTGCCTTCGCCTCGTCGCGCGCGGCGCTGCGGCCCGCGATGAAGCAGCAGGCCGACGCCGGCAGGAGCGTGAACGAGAACATGATGAACGCCCTCTGGGTGGAGCCGATCGCGTCGGAGATCTTTCCGAAGAGGGGCGGGGCGGACATGTCGCCCAGGAGGTGGAGGATGAAGACGGCGAGGCCGTACGCCATCGCCCGCTGCTGGGGCGAGACGCAGTTGGCGATCTGCGTGTTCACGGCGGGCATGCAGAGGAAGTAACAAAACGCGCCCAGGGCGAGCGAGGGCAGCACGATGATCCTGGGCGTGGCCGTGAATCCTAGGAGGAGCCACGGCAATCCGATCGCGAACGCGAACCCGGCCATCCGCGCGTAAGCGCCCGTGACCCGCTTGGCCAGGCGGTCCCCGAGGAAACCCGAAAGCGAATTGCCCGTCGCCCCGGCGACGATGGCGATGCCGCCCAGCATGAGGGAGGCCTGGGCCTTGTTGATGCCGTACTTGTCTTCGAAGTACTTCACGCCGAAATGGAGGAGCGGGGCCAGGAAGATGACGGCGAACGCCTGGGCCAGGATGATGAAAAGCAGCGTCCGGTTCTTCAGGAGATCGAGGTAGGGGCGGAAGCCCTTGATCTTCCCGCCGCCCCCGTGACCGTGGGCGCCGGGGTCTTCCATCGCGCCGGCCGCAGGGGCTTCCGATCCTCCGCGGGGAGGTTCGCTCAGGATCCAGACCAGGACGCACACGAGGAACCCTGGAGCGCCGGCGGAATAAAACGCGCGCTCCCAACCCAGATGTTGCGCGATGAAGCCCCCCACGATGTACCCCGCCGCTCCTCCCAGCGGCAGCGCCAGGAAGAACATGGAGAGCGCGCGTCCCCGGACCTCGCGGGTGAAATAGTCGCTAATCAGGGTTGGGCCGATGACGAGGCAGCCCGCCTCGCCGATCCCGATGAAGAACCGCATGGCGTAGAGCACGTGCTTGGAGGGGGGGTGGCCGAAGCCGGCGAGGCCGGACCCGATCGTGGCCAGGGACCAGAGGAAAATGCAGACCGCGAAGATCCGCGTCCGCTTGTAACGGTCGGTCATGAACCCGACGATCGGCGCGAAGACCATGTACCCCAGCGTGAACGCCGAGACCAGGAAGCCGAACTGCTCCCTGTCCATCCCGAACGCGTTCGTGAGGTCGGTCTCGAGGACGCTCACGATCTGCCGGTCGAAGTAACTCAGGAAGTTGGCGAAGAAGATGATGAAGAGGGCGTAGCGGGTGTAGCGCTTGGTCACGGGCGAAAGTATGACAGACGAAATCGGCCCATCCTACAGATTTGCGTGGCGCCTCTCTTTGTCCCCGGATCTCCTTGAACCTCGGTATGAGGGGAGACCTGGGTGATTCCTCTGCTTCAGCCCGGAGGGAGAGCTTGTCTCCTACCCGTTGGCGATCCGGCGCAGCTTCCTCTCGAGCCCCGACTCGAGTTTCTGGAACTCGACGCCGTAGCTCGCCACCCCGTTGAGGTGGTACCGCACGATCATGCCGGGGATCTCGATGTCGTCCACCGGCTTCTGCATCGGGCGGATCCCCACGGTGAACGGCTCCACGGGGAGCGTGCCCAGGGGCAGGGTCACATCGCTGATCCTTGCGCCGCACAGCGAGATGTCGCGGATGGTCGCGACGCCCTGGTCGTAGACCGACCCGTCCTTGTGATAAATGTAGATCTCGGCCCCGAGCGAGAGCTCCTTGCGCGGATGCCGGCGCCGGTGCTGGTACTTGAGCCGGCCGAAATCGTAGCCCAGCTCCTTGGCGACCCTGAAGACCTTCCGGATCGTGTCCTTGCGGAAGACCGGGCCCTGCCGGCGGTTGAGAATCTTGTTGACGCTGGAGACGTCCAGCCCGACCCGGCGGGCAATCTCGACCTGGGTGACCATCCCGTAACCCTCCTTACTGGCCCTCTCCCCCTTTACGGGGCTGGCGGCAGGATATTTGCAAGGCGTGCGGGAGTCAACGTTTTTTGAGCGGCCGGGCCGGGCGGTGTGACACGGTGCGTCATGGCACCGGCCCCGGACGCGGCCCTTTTTTAATTTCCGATTTTGTTTGCGCCCGCGGGGAATTTCGACTGTAATCCATCGTCTCGCCGCCGGGCGTCTGGCGGGGGTTTTTCTGGCTTATTCGGGGTTGGAAGCATGTACACGGACAAGCAGTTGACGTGCGTCGAGTGCGGAACGTCGTTCACGTTCACGGCGGGCGAGCAGGAGCGCCACGCGCAGCTCGGGTTCACGAACGAGCCCAAGCGGTGCCCCCCCTGTCGCGCGGCGAAGAAGGCCGCGGGCGGCGGCGGCATGGGCGGGGGAGGCGGCGGTGGTGGTGGCGGCGGTTTCGGGGGAGGCGGCGGTGGCGGCGGCGGGCGTCGCGAGATGTTCGACGCGGTCTGCGCCCAGTGCGGAAAGCCGGCCCGGGTGCCGTTCAAGCCCCGCGGCGACCGCCCGGTCTATTGCAGCGATTGTTTCGGACAGCAGAGGAGATAGGAGAGACAGACCATGGCCAAGAAAGTCAACAGCGCGTTCATGAAGCCCCTTCAGCCCAGCGAGGCGCTCTCGCCGGTGACCGGCACCAAGCCGCTCCCCCGCAGCGAGGTTGCCAAGAAGCTCTGGATCTACATCAAGAAGCACGGGCTCCAGGACAAGGCCAACAAGCGCATGATCAATGCCGACGACACCCTGAAGGTCGTCTTCAACGGCAAGAAGCAGGTCTCCATGTTCGAGATGACGGCGCTCGTCTCGAAGCACCTGAAGTAGACCTCGCGCGCTTCGATCTTCAAGAATGACCCTCTGGGGTCATTCCCTGTCTACAGGCGCCCGATCGCGGCCAGGCCCGCGCGGATGACGTTCTCCTCCGCGCGCGCCTTCTGCGTCGCATTGACGAACGTCCTGCGGACCCGCTGGGCGTAGACGGCGCAGGCCACGCCCGCGCGGAAGCCCCGCATCGCCGCGAGCGTCAGGAGCGCGCTCGCCTCCATCTCGAAGTTGAGCACGTTCAGCCGCGCGAGCTCGCCGGGGAGGTCCTTGTACCGTGGCTCGAACCCCGGCGCGCGGCGCGACTGCGCGCCGTAGAAGCCCGGCGCGGAGGCGGTGAGCCCCACGTGGTGGCGGAGCCCGAGCGACCGGGCGGCCTCCTCGAGCGCGCGCACGACCTCGTGGTGCGCGACCGCGGGATAGCCCTCGGGCACGAAGTAAGTCGACGTGTTCTCGAGCCGCACCGCGCCCGTCGTGATCACGACGTCGCCCAGGCGGATCCCCGGCTGCAGCGCGCCCGAGGAGCCGATCCGCACGAGCACCGGGTCCTTCACGAGCTGTGACAGCTCCACGACCGCGATCTCCGTGTTGTCCGGCCCGATGCCCGTCCCCATCACGGAGATCGGGCGGCCCTCGTGCGTTCCCGTGATCGTCACGTACTCGCGGTTCCGCCGCTCGAGCCGGACCTTCGAGAAATGCGCCGCAACCTTCTCGGCGCGGCCGGGATCGCCGCAGAGGAGGATCCGGGGCGCGAGGTCGCCCGGGCCGCAGCCGATGTGGTACTGGCGTTTGGCCACGCCCGCATTCTACGGGGCTCCCGGGCCCGCTGTCGAAGGAACCTTGTTGACCCCGCTTCGGGGCCGGGATAGGATCTGGGTATGAAATACTCGTTGCTCGTCCTCCCGTTCCTCGCCGCCTCCGCGTGGGGCCAGGCCGAGGACGTCTATAAGAACCTCTCCCTCGGCGACCGCGTCCAGATCACGTTTCGCAGCGGCGGCACGATCACCGGCAACCTGGACGTCAATCCCGTCGGACAGAAGCCCAAGCCGAAGGTCGAGGGCGCGCCGGAGGAGCCGGTCGACTTCACCAAGGAAACCGGGCTCACCATCAACCTCAGCTGGGAGTACCCGGGTCTCGACGGCACCATGACGATCCTCAAGAAGGAGATCAAGGAGGTCAAGAAGCTCCAGACCCTCGACAAGGAGACGATGGACCGGCTCAAGAAGCAGAAGGCCCAGATCCACAAGGACCTGGAGATTCAGAACGCGCAGAACAAGGCGGACGCGAAGAAGCGCGACAAGGAAGCCCACGCGGCGGCCGACAAGATGAACGCCAAGGACAAGGCCGATCTGGACGCCACCACCAAGGCGGCCGACGAAGCCAGGCAGAAGAAAGAGGCGGAAGAGGCTCTCAAGCTCCTCCAAAAGTTCCCGCCCGACGCAGGGTGGGGGCCCAAGAAGCTCGAGGAGATCCAGCAGAAGAGCACGCGGAAGAACTCCGTCATCACCCCCGACGAGACGGATTTCATGAAGAATTACCAGCAGTGGGTCAAGGCGAAGGACGCTTTGGCCAAGCCCCCCGGAAACAACTAAGTCAGGTTAGCAGGTAGGAGGTTCCGCCCGGAGAGAAGAAGACCAAGCCGCTGCAGGGCGGCGGGTTAAAGGACAGCGATCCCGAGCGGATCATTCTCCCGTATCCCGCCGCAGTCCCTGATGCCGCCGACTTCCCCCTTCGCGCCATCCCGCTCATGGACTACAAGGGCGTCACCCTCGACCTGTTCCAGGAACAGGCCATCCGCGTCATCAACGACCAGGAATCCCTCATCGTCGCCGCCCCCACCGGCGCGGGGAAGACGCTCGTCGCCGAGTACGCGATCGAGAAGTGCATGAAGGAGGGCGCCCGGGCCCTCTACACCGCGCCCATCAAGGCGCTCTCCAACCAGAAATTCCGCGACTTCACCCTCCTCTATGGCGACCGCGTCGGCATCAAGACCGGGGACGTGACGATCAACCCCGACGCCCAGGTCATCCTCATGACCACCGAGATCTTCCGGAACACGATCTTCGAGTCGCCCGAGTCGTTCCACGACGTCCGCTACGTCGTCTTCGATGAGATCCATTACCTCGACGACATCGAGCGCGGCACCGTCTGGGAGGAGTCGATCATCTTCGCGCCCGAGCACATCCGCATCCTCGCGCTCTCCGCGACCGTCCCCAACCTCGACCAGATCGCCCACTGGGTCCGGGCGGTCCGTCCGACCTCGAAGCTTCACGTGATCGTCGAGGTGAACCGGCCCGTCCCGCTCCACCACCAGCTTTTCGTGCCGGGCCTCGGCCTCAAGTCGCTGGCCGACCTGAAGAAGTACGAACTGCACGACATCCGCCAGTATTTCCAGCGCATCGATCCCCATATGAACCCGAACCGGTGGCGGACGTGGCTGGTCGATCATCTGGCCGAGGCCAAGCGCCTCCCCGCCCTCTGGTTCGCCTTCAATCGCCGCGAGTGCGAGGAATTCGCCTCGCTCGTCCACCGGTCGCTCCTCAGCTCCGAGGAGCGCTCGCGCATCCTCGGGACGTACGACGAGCTCCTCGTCAAGTTCGACATCCCCGCCGACTCGACGACCGACCACCTGCGCCGCCTTCTCGAGAAGGGCGCGGCCTACCACCACGCGGGCCTCCTCCCCACGCTCAAGGAGGTCGTCGAGCGCGTCTTCACCACCGGCCTCCTCAAGCTCCTCTTCGCCACCGAGACGTTCGCGGTCGGCGTCAACATGCCCGCCCGGACGGTCGTCTTCAATTCGATCAACAAGTTCGACGGCAAGCGGATGGGCCCGATCAAGAGCCGCGACCATCACCAGATGTCGGGCCGCGCCGGCCGCCGAGGGATCGACGAGGTCGGCTACGTCTACACCGTTGTCGAATGGCCCCACTCGCGGGCGGCCGACATCGAGCGCGTGATCCAGGGCGCGATCGAGCCGATCCGCTCCCAGTTCAACCTGTCGTACGCGACGCTCCTCACCCTCTGGGAGCGGCTGGGGAACAAGATCTACACCGCGGCCGAGAAGTCGTTCGCCAACTTCATCGCCCTCAAGAGCGGCCAGGCGGATTTCAAGTCGAAGCTCGGCCAGATCAAGCGGAAGCTTGCGGTGATGCGATCGATGAACTACCTCCGCGACGACAAGCTCACGGTGAAGGGGAAGTTCGCCAAGCAGATCCAGGGATACGAGCTCCTGGTCACCGAGCTTCTCTTCCGCGGCGTGCTGAACACCCTCTCGGAGGAGGAGCTCTGCATGGTCTTCCACGCGATCGTCTACGAGGCCAAGAAGGCCGACTGGGCGCGGCGCGTGGACCACGGCCGGTTCAAGTGGATCCGGAAGTCCTGCTGGGACGCGACCGACGCGATCCAGCGGGTCGAGGACGCGCAGGACCTCGAGGACCGGGTGAAGTCGATGGAGTTCAAGCTCGCGAGCGCCGTCACCGCTTGGGCGAAGGGATGCACGTGGGCCGACCTCGAGGCCCACACGGGCGCCTCCGACGGAGATCTGGTCCGCTTCTTCCGCCTCGCCCTCCAGCTCCTTCGGAACACGATGTACGCGCTCGAGAAGCACGACCCGCTCCGCGACAAGCTCCACGGGGCCGCGAGGCGCCTGAACCGCGACGTGGTCGACGCTGAGCGTCAGCTCCGGCTCGGCACGCAGGACCTCACGATCGTGGACAGTCCCCCGTTCCCCGTCCCCGCGTCGGAGCCTCCCCCCCCGGACGAGGATGCGGACATCGGATGATGCGGTCGTCACCTCACGCGTCCGCCGCGGGCCGCGTCCAACCGGAAGTGAAGTGCGCCACCGCCCTCCTCCTGCTCGCCGGCTGCGCCGCGCTCCCGCCCGCGGAGATCATGGACTTCACCGTCCCGGAGAGGGTCTTCGCCGGCGACGAGGTGCGGCTCTCCGCGCGTGTCCGCTCCGAGGGGCCGGTGCGGATCCACGTGGCGCGGGAGGGCGGCGTGGTCCTCTCCAGGGAATTCGCGGGAGAGGGCGAACGGGCGATCGACTGGTCGTTCTCGGTGAGCGAGCCCGGGACTTACGGGGTCGTCGTCGGCTCGGGAGCGACGGGCCGCGTGGCGCTCCTGGAGGTGAAGGCGGCGCCGGTGCGCGTCCTCTATGTCGAGCGCCCGCCGCGGTTCGAATACCGCTTCCTGAAGAAGGCGCTCCTCCGCGACGAGTCGCTCCGTGTCCACTGCCTCCTCACGAGCGCCGATCCGGGGTGGCCGCAGGAGCACACGGAAGGGTTCGACGGCTCGCCGTCGAAGTTTCCGGACGATCTCTCGAAGTACGAGGTCGTCGTCATGGGCGACGAGACGCCGCCGGTACATCTCGCGAGGTTCGTCCGCGAAGGGGGCGGCCTGGTCGTGATCCCGGGCAGGACGCGCTGGACGGGGGCGCTCGACGCGCTCCTGCCCGTCGCGATCGACGGGGAGACGCCGGAAGGGATGGAGCTGGCGGCGCGCCTCACGGAGCTCGGGCGCGGGTTCCTCCCCTTTGACTTCACTGCGGAGACGAAGCCCCTGCGCTGGATGCTGACGTCGAAGTCCCGTGACGGGGCGAAGGTGCTGGCCGAAGCGGACGGCCATCCGCTCTTCGTGACCTGGACGGCGGGGAAGGGCCGCGTCTTCTGGAGCGCGACGGACGAGACGTGGATCTGGCGGTACCTGTCGGGCGACGAGCCCTATTTCTACCCGCTCTGGCGTCGCGCGATCGGCTGGGCTGCGGCGGGGAAGTAGACGAGTTCTTCAAAAGCGCAGGTCGACCCCCGCGCCGATCCAGTAGCCGCTGCCCCCGATCGATTTGTCCCCCGAGGCGATGGCGCTCTTGTCCTTGAGGTCGAACTTCAGCCAGCGGTACTCGCCCACGAGGCTTACGGCGAACGGGGGCGACAGCTTCCACGTGAGCGAGAGCCCCGCGCGCACGCCGATCCCGGTGTCGAAGGTGCCGAACCCCGAGGTCGTGACGTCGAACCGGCCGAAGAGCGGGCCCGCGTAGATCAGCGCCTCGTTGGGGACCCCCGCGGAGGCGGTCGGCCCGCTCCAGTCGCGGAACCCCACGCAGAACCCCACGTCCTCGAGGTTGATCTTGCTGGCCGAACTCTCTTCGATCGAGGCGAAGATGACGAAGCGCTCGCTCAGGATCGACGCGCCGGCGTCGAGCCCCACCGAGAGCAGCGTCTTCTGCTTCGAGCGCATCTCGGTGCTCGACGTGGTGAACGCGTCGAAGTCAAACCCGCTGGACGACCACATGCCGCCCCGGACCCGGAGGAGGATCCGGTCGCCGCCCGGCGGGGGCGTCGGCTCGGGCTCGGGCTCGCTGAGCGTGCCGGGAAGGTCGCCGAGGGTCGCCAGAAGCAAGGTGAGGCACAGGGTCATCGGGTTCTCCTGGACAAGGGAGACATTCTTTTCATTGGAGCCCCGCCGGTCAATGGAATTCCCAGAATCACGGGAGCCACAGCGGCTGCGTGAAGGCGCCGTCCACCGCCACGTCCCACGCCTCGAGCCGCACCCAGGCCGTGTTCTTCACGTCCACCGGCCACTCGAACGTCCGGCGTTCGAACTCGGTCGTCTCCGGGAGCGGCAGCCGGACGTGCTTGGCCGTCCTCCCGTCGCTCGTGACGAGCTCCACGTGGGCCAGCGGGAGTGTCCACTCGAGGTCGGCGACCGCCTTCCCGTCCTTCACGTTGAACGAATGAATCAGCACTTCGCCGGTCGTGACGAAGAAATCGCCGCTCCGGAGGACGTCGAGGACGGGCGACCAGTCGTCCGATGTCGGTTTCTTCGGCAGCCGGAGGTAGTTCACGTTCATGTGGCCGTACATCTCGTGCGCGCGGTCGATCTCGAAGCAGTCGACCTCCCCGTGGGCGATCTTCCTCTGTCCCCAGGTGTTCATGTCGTCGAGCAGGTCGAGCACTCGGACGCCGAGGCGTGGCTGCGAGAGGTCGGCCGGCATCGCCTTCCACGCGCCGCCCAGCCACGTCTCGCTCTTGTACCACTCCTTCTCCTTGTAGGCGTCGGGGCAGGCGAACGACGCCTTGATCCGCGGGTGTGCGGTCCAGGCGAGCGCCTTCTCGCGCTTGAGGATCTCCGCCATGTCCTGCTCGCTCCCCGCGTGGTAGACCTTCCCATAAGGGGCGATCTCCTCCTCGAAAGGAACCCCCTCCTTACGGACGAGCGTCAGGTAGACGGGCTTGGGGAAAAGATAGACCCAGTGGCCCGGGTGGGTCCCCTTCGGGGCGGGCGTGTTCAGCTGCGCGTTGGCCTCCTCCCCGGGAAGCAGCAGGATCGCGTCGTCGGAATACTTCCGGCAGAGGTCGAACATCCCTTTGAGTTCCGGCAGCCGCTGGGGGCCCGGGTCGGCCGGATGGCCGTCGCCGTGGAACTCGGCGACGTGGACGATGTTCACGTTGAGCCCCTTGAACACCCCGACGAACTCGGGCGCGCGGGAATTCCCCGCAATCTCGTTGACGGTCAACTTCGAGTGCCAGTGGCTCGTGAAGGTGAGGCGCCCGTCCATCGGCTTGAACGAGTCGCCATGCGTGTAGCGTGTCACGCGCTCCAGCGCCTCCTCTGCCTTCCCCGCGTGGAGGAGGAGGAACACGCCCATCCTCTGGACGGAGCCCGCCGGCGCGTCGAACCACGGGACGAACGCGTTCTTCTGGTCGGGGTCCTGCCGGAGGCCGAAGCGGCCCTGGCCCGCCTGCGCGAACTTGAAGTTGTCGGTGTGGTCGCGCGGGAAGAAGAAGGCATGGGGCGGCGGGAAGACCGCGAGGGTTCCGGCGTCCGACTCCGCCATGATCGTCCGGTGCCGGACGCCGACCGGACGGGGCGGGCCGCCGGGGGCGGTCCGCGTGAACGCGTCGGTCGTATTGTCCTTCCAGGCGAAGGATTTGAAGTCGCCGTCAAGGACCGCGTCGTAGATGTACGCGACGAGCCGGTCGGGCTGGCTCATCGCCGCCTCGAGATGGACGAGCGGGCTGCCGGAGTAGAGATGCGCGACGAGCTCGCCCGAGAACGGCCCCGCGGAGAGGCCGGCGAAGGCGATCGACACCAGCTTCCCCGCGCTCTCGACGCGGACGCTTTTGAGGTCGAGCGCGGCGGCGTGTGTCTTCACCGGCCCGTTCTTCTGGGTTGCGGGCTTGTCGAAGAAGATGTACCGCTCGTTCGCGCGGTCGATCCGCGCGCCGGTCGTCACGATCCAGGCGGGCTGGAGGTCGCGGGCGATCACCGCCCCCCTGGCCTCCATCGATTCCAGGAGCGGCCTGCCCTTTGCGAGCCGGAACGTCGCCGCGAACGGCGATCCGTCGGCGGTCCACTCGGCGCGGAGCGCGTCGCCCTTCCGCTCGATCTTCACGCCGCACTCGGCGCGGTAGTTCGACACGTCGACGGGGATCTCCTGGGCGGCGGCGAGCGCGACGACGAGCGACACGATCATGGAAACCTCTGCAGGTGGACCGACAGAGAGACTGACAGTCTAACCGCGGCCGCGGTTCGCGCCGGAAACTATTTTTCAAAAAAATGCACGCAGCGCTTGTGTTGCAAGTCAGGAGGGCTATAATTTTTCCATATTGAACGGTCGATAGAGTTCCTGTTGACCGATTGAAGCGTTTGTTGGGGTGGACCGGAGAGGAGGGTACTCAGTGAAAGAACAGCCAGACTCAGACAAGCCCGGATCGGCCAAGCCCGCGAGTGCAGTCCTCCCTCCCGCGAAAAAAGAAATCGAACGACACCTCAAGGATCTCCTCTCCGACGACTACAACGTCCGCGCCGCGTCGGTGAGCGAGCTCGGCAAGTACGGGGAGGATGCCGCCGAGGCGATCGTCGAGTCGCTCATCCGGAAGTCCGACCACCCGCACGCGCTCGCGAACTTCTCCGACGCGCTGGCCTATATCGGCAAGCCGTCGCTGAACGTCATCCTCCACGCGTTCACCCATATCCTCGAGGTGAAGCGCTCGCAGGACGTGTACCTGCTGGAGAGCTTTGTCGAGCTCCTGGGTCTCCTCCATGACCGGCGTGCGACCGGGCCGCTCCTGGAGCAGTTGATCAAGCTCAACCGTGCGATCCGGCGCAACCACGACCGGCAGCTCGTCCACTGCTGCGAGGCGGCCAAGGTCAAGATCCACCGGATCCTGATCGAACTGGGCGAGAAGGGCGGGCTTTCGGACCTGCTCGATATGCTGGGCGACGGCCGGAAGCGCGTTCGCGACGGCGTGGTCGACGGGGTCACGCGGATCGGCGACCGGCGCGCGCTCGTCGCGCTCGTCCGGCTCTACGATATCGAGGAGCACGTCTCCTTCTCGGGCGCGCAGTTCATCAAGGAGGCGATCCGCGAGATCGCCCGCCGCGAGAAGGTGTCGCCCGACGACCGGTTTTTCCGCGAGCTGACGGTCGTGGAGAAGTCGGCGCTGGATCGCGTCTTCCCGAAGTCGAAGAACGGAAAGCACTAGGCGTCCGGGCAAGGAGAGGGGTTGTCGGGAACGTCCCCATCCCATGCGGGGTCATCGTCTGTTCCGGGTCGCCCTCCTGCTCCTTCCCTGCCTCCTCGCCGGGTGCGCCAGCTTCTACGACGAGATCTTTCTCAACGCCGACGGGTCGGGCTCCTACCACCTCGTCCTGTACACGAAGAAGGTCGCGGCGGATGAGGACGTGCGGGCGCTCGAGGCCGGGGTCCGCGACCGTGCGGCGAGGATCGCGCGGAAGGCGGGGTTCACGCTCCGGTCCGTCGGGGTGAGGCGCGACGGGTCGCTTCTCGAGATCGACGTGACGGCCGACTTCCGCGACCTCTCGGTCTTCGCGAGCCCGGCGCTCGCGGTGGCGGCGGACGCGTCGCAATGGTCGTTCGTGGTCCCGCGCGAGATGAGTTTCAAGGACGGGCGCTTCGCCGCGGCCGTCCGGCGGGACTCGGCGCCGGCGCGAAGCCATCCGATCCGCGCCTCGTTCCCGGGCCGCGAGGCGCGCTTCACGGTCCACTTCCCGGGCGGAGTGGTCGAGTCGAACGGGACGCGCGGGGAGCGCCTGGCCAGCTGGAATTTCCCACTGGATCGCCTCTGCGACTCGCCCGTCGAGATGACCGCCGACTGGCGGTCGGACTTCCCGTATTTGTCTCTCGGGCTGGGCGTGCTCCTGCTCCTGGGACTTTCGGTGAGCGTCGTCACCTTCTTCCGCAAGCGCGGTGGGACGCCGTCCGTATAATGGGGCCATGGCGCCCGATCGCAACGAGTGGGTCCGCGATGCCGTCCGCAAGATCGACGCGGACTTCCAGCGCTCGTCCGACACCCACCTCATCCCGCTGACCCTGCCCGGCTACCCGAAGGTCGACCTCTATCTAAAAGATGAGTCCAGCCATCCCACGGGCAGCCTCAAGCACCGGCTCGCCCGGTCTCTGTTCCTGTACGCCCTCTGCAACGGCTTGATCCACGGGAAGAGCACGATCGTCGAGGCCTCGAGCGGATCGACCGCGATCTCCGAGGCCTACTTCGCGCGGCTGCTCGGCCTGCCGTTCGTCGCCGTCATGCCGAAGTCGACCTCGCCGGAGAAGGTCGCCGCGATCGAGTTCTACGGGGGGCGCTGCCACCTCGTCGACGACCCGACCCGCATCTACGGCGTCTCGGAGGAGCTCGCGCGGGAGCTCGACGGCCACTTCATGGACCAGTTCACTTACGCGGAGCGCGCCACCGACTGGCGGGCCAACAACAACATCGCCGAGTCGATCTTCCAGCAGATGAGGCATGAGCCCCACCCGGTCCCCGCGTGGATCGTCGCCAGCGCCGGAACCGGCGGCACGACCGCCACGATCGGCCGCTTCGTCCGGTACGAGCGCCACCCGACCCGCCTCCTCTGCGCCGATCCCGGGCAGTCCGTCTTCTTCGACTTCTACCGCACGGGGGACCGCGGCCTCCGCCTTGAGCGCGGTTCGCTCGTCGAGGGGATCGGCCGGCCGCGCGTCGAGGCCTCTTTCCTTCCCGAGATAATCGACGAGATGGTCCGCGTCCCCGACGCGCTCGCGTTCGGGGCGATGCAGTATCTTCATGGGAGGCTGGGGCGTCGCGTCGGCGGATCGACCGGCACCAACTTCGTCGGCGTGCTCCACGCCGCCGGGCAAATGCGCGCGGCGGGCGAGCCAGGATCCATCGTCACCATCCTTTGCGACCAGGGCGAACGGTACGTCCACAGCTACTACGATCCGGAGTGGCTGCGCTCCCACGGGTTCGACGTCGCGGCCGCGCTCGAGACCGTCCGCGCGACGGCCGACCGCGGCGAGCCGATGCCGCCGCTCGCGTGCTGCACGGCTGCGGAGCGCCAACGCCGGCGGGGATAGCGTAGAGTAATCGTGAGTCCGATGCGGGCTTCTCGACGGGAGTTCATCGCCGCCGCCGGCGCGGGCGTGCTTGGGTGCGCGACCGGCCGGCAGGGAGGATCGCGCGTGGCGTCCGGGATGGTCGCGACCAGCCAGAAGCTCGCGTCGCAGGCGGGAGTCGAGGTCCTCATGGCGGGCGGGAACGCCGCCGACGCCGCCGTCGGGGCCGCGGCCGCGCTCAACCTCACCGAGCCCATGTCGACCGGGCTGGGCGGCGACATGTTCGCGCTCTTCTTCGACGCGTCAACGAGGAAGATCACCGCGCTCAACGGATCGGGCCGCGCGCCGGCCGCGCTCTCGATCGACCTCCTCCGGAAGCAGGGCCTCGACCCGTGGCCGCCCCATCACGCCCACACGGTCACCGTTCCGGGCGCATGCGCCGGGTGGTTCGACCTTGTCGCGCGCCACGGCACGCTGCCCATGGCGAAGATTCTTGCGCCCGCGATCCGCCTGGCCGAGGAGGGATTCCCGGTTGGCGACTGGACCGCGCACGGGTGGAGCGGCGGGCTCAGGCTGCTCGCGGCGTCGCCGGGCGGGCGCGAGCTCGAGATCGACGGCCGCGCGCCCCGCAAGGGCGAGATGTTCCGGAACCCGACGCTCGCGAAGACCTTCAAGACGATCGCGGACGGGGGCAAGGAGGCCTACTACAAGGGGGAGATCGGCCGCGCCGTCGCGGCGGCCGTCCGCGCCGCGGGCGGCGTCATGACGGCCGAGGACGTGGCCGCGCACGAATCCACATGGGAGGAGCCCCTCTCGACCACGTACCGCGGGATGCGAGTCTGGGAGTGCCCGCCGAACGGGCAGGGCATCACGGCCCTCATCGCGCTCAACATCCTGGAGGGATTCGAGCTCAAGGGGCAGGATCCGCTGGGCGCCGACCGGTGGCACCTGCTGATCGAGGCAATGCGGCTCGCCTTCGCCGACACGCGCTGGTACGTGGCCGATCCGAAGGTCTCGAAGGTCCCCGCCGCGGAACTCCTCTCGAAGGAGTACGCCGCGAAACGCCGCGCGCTCCTCGATCCGAAGAAGGCGGCGACCGACGTCCGGCGCGGCTCGCCCGTCGCGGGCTCCGACACCGTCTACTTCTGCGCCGTCGACGGGAAGGGCAACGCGTGTTCGTTCATCAACTCGAACTACATGGGGTTCGGCACGGGGATTGTTCCGACCGGCTGGGGCTTCACGCTCCAGAATCGCGGCGCCTGCTTCGTGCTCGATCCCGCGCACCCGAACGCGCTCGCGCCGCGGAAGCGGCCGTACCACACGATCATTCCCGCGATGCTGACGCGCGCCGACGGATCGCTCTACGCCCCCTATGGGGTCATGGGCGGCTTCATGCAGCCCCAGGGCCACGTGCAGGTCGCCGTGGGGATCGTCGACGATGGCCTCGAGCCACAGGCCGTGCTCGACCGCCCGCGCTTCTGCATCCAGCCGGTGGACGGGCGGGACGTGAGTGTCCATCTCGAGGCGGGGCTTCCCCCGGCGACCGTCGACGAACTCCGCCGCCGCGGCCATCCGCTGACGCCCGGAGTCGCCGCCTACGCGCGCGCTCTCTTCGGCCGCGGCCAGATCA
Source organism: Planctomycetota bacterium (assembly GCA_041482015.1). Taxonomy (GTDB): domain Bacteria; phylum Planctomycetota; class MHYJ01; order MHYJ01; family JACPRB01; genus JACQFK01. The sequence continues at coordinate 20,619 of JBGPCZ010000021.1, forward strand.
TCCGCCGTGACGCCGACGGGACGCTCACCGGCGGCAGCGACCCCCGCGCTGACGGCGGTGCCATCGGATATCCTTGAAGCGATGCGCTCGCTACTTTTTGCGATCTTCGCGCTCCTCCTCTCCCCCCGGGTCCAGGACAAGGAGTCGCTCGTTCTCGCCCGTACGCTCCTGGCGCGGCTCCCCGCGAGTGTCGCCGAGGGGGACATCCAGGTCGGCCCCGAGGGGCGGGGCGCGGCGATGGTCCTGCCCGGCCGCACGAAGGTCCAGGCCGGCGAGAAGGAGTCCAGGGAGTACTCCTCGATCGCGAAGCTTGCGGTCCTGGCCGACGGCCGGCCGGTCTTCACCGCGGGAAAGGGAAAGAGCTTCGTCGTCGTCGCCGGCGAGGAGGAGGGACCGGAGTCCGACGTCACGCTCGACTTCCTCGTCGGCCCCGGCGGCAGGCGCTTCGCGTACGTCCTCTACCTCCCCGGCGACCGCCGCCAGGTCGTCATCGATCAGAAGAAGGGCGAGTCCTATCCCGGGGTCGGGCTCCCGGTCTTCAGCCCCGACGGCTCGCGCGTCGCCCACCTCGCCGAGAAACCCGGCCGGAAATTCGTCGTGGTGGCCGACGGGAAGGAGAGCGCGGAGTACGCGACGGTCGGCGTGCCGGTCTTCAGCCCCGACGGCACGCGGCTGGCCTTCCCCGCGTCGGAGGGCCGGGGGACCTTCGTGGTGGTCGAGGGCGCGAAGGGGGAGACCTACGACGGCGTGACCGACCTCGCCCTCGGGCCCGAAGGGAAGAACACGGGCTTCATCGCAACCGTGGGGCAGAAGCGCAGCGTGGTCGTGAACGGGAAGGCCGGGAAGCCGTACGACGACGTCCGCCCGATCCTCTGGAGCGCCGACCGGTCGACCGCGACCTACGTGGCGTTCGCGGGCGGGAAGCAGTCGGTCGTGGTGGGGGAGAAGGAGGGGCCGGCCTTCGCGTCGGTGGAGAAACTCGTGCTCTCCGCGGACGGGCGGACCGCCGCCTACGTCGTCCGGGAAGGCGGGAAGATGATCATCATGACGAACGAGAAGAGGGGGCCGGCGTTCGCGGAGGTGAGCGCGCCGGTCGTGAGCGCGGACGGGAACACGGTCGCGTACGCGGCCTCCCCGGGGCCGGGGAAGTGGCACGTCGTCATGAACGGCATCAACGGGCCCGTCTACGAGCGCGTGGAACGGCCGGTCCTCTCCGCGAAGGGGACCGTCGTCGCCTACCGCGCCGTGTCGAATCGAAAGACGTTCGTGATGGTGGGGAAGGAGAAGCAGGAGGACTTCATCGAGGTGGACGACCCGGTGCTGAGCCCCGACGGGAGCCGGGTGGCCTACCGGGCACACGACTCCGACGGGCGGCACTTCGTCGTCGGGAAAAAGCGGGGAGATCCATACCTCGAGGTGGAGCCGCCGTTCTTCACCGCGGGAGGCACGCACGCGGTCGCGCGCGTCCGGCTGAAGGAGGGTCCGGGGGTCGTGATCGACGAGAAGCCGTACCTGGGGACGTTCCTCTGGATCGGCCCCTTTTCGGTCAGCCGGAACGGTGCGAAGATCGCGTTCGCGGCAATCGAGAAGGGCAGGACGTGGCGCGAGGTCTGGTGGGAGGTCTTTCCGTGAACCTGCTCCTTGATTCGGGCGGCCGCGTGTAATAAATTCATGGCCGGGACATACGCGATGGCCCGGGTTGGAGCGTAAGGCAATCGGGAACCGTTGAGAGGAAATCGATGATGAAGAAGCTTGCGCTCTCCCTTGCGCTCCTGGCGATGGGGACGGCCGCCCTCGCGGCCGCGTTCCAGGACGATCTGCCCACGGTGGCCGCGGCCGACGCGAAGGCGATCGAGAAACTTTCGCAACTGGGCGCGGTGGCGGGGCCGCTCGCCGCGAACACCAACCTCGTGAGCGTCAACTTCAGCATGGCGGGCGCCAAGGCGGGCGACGCGCAGCTGGAGTCGCTCAAGCCGGTCACCGAGCAGCTCTTCTGGCTGAACCTCGGCGGAACGGCGGTGACGGATGCGGGCCTCAAGCAGCTCGCGGGGCTCAAGAACCTCCGCCGCCTGCACCTCGAGAAGACGGCGGTGGGCGACGACGGGCTCGCGGCGGTCAAGGACCTGGCCGAGCTCCGCTACCTCAACCTCTACGCCACGAAGGTGACGGACAAGGGTCTCGGCTCGATCGCGAACCTGAAGAAGCTGGAGAACCTGTACCTCTGGCAGACGTCGGTGACGGACGCGGGCGCGGCCGAGCTCCAGAAGGCGCTTCCGAAGCTGAAGATCAACCGGGGCATCGAGCCCGCGGCGGTCAAGCCGCCGGAGCCTCCCCCCGGTCCCAAGGCGATCAACACCAAGTGCCCGGTGAAGGGCGAGCCGGCGAACGCCGAGATCACCTTCGTCTACAAGGGCCAGGCGATCGCGTTCTGCTGCAAGGACTGCTGCGGCAAGTTCGCGGCGAAGCCCGAGGACTTCATCGGCAAGGTGGCGGAGTTCAAGGCGCCGCCCGAGGAGAAGAAGGCGGAGCCCAAGAAGGAGGAGAAGAAGCCCGACGCCGCGGCGGCCGGGAAGCCCATCAACGCGAAGTGCCCGCGCCTGGGCAAGGACATCGACCCCGCCCAGACGGTCACCTACAAGGGCCAGGTGATCGGCCTGTGCTGCGCCGAGTGCAAGGGCAAGTTTGCGGCGAATCCCGAGAAGTACATCGCGAAGGTCGCCGAGTTCAAGGACCCGGACAAGAAGTAGTCCAGCCGAAGATCACGAAACCCCTCCGGGTCGTCCCGGAGGGGTTTTTTGTTGGAGATGAAACAGGGCAACAAAGAAAGGGAGAGGAGAGAATCGAGGATTCTGTCTTTGCCGCGGCTCAGGAGATCGGGGGATGAAGAGGGGAAGAACGGAGGGATCGATGACGGAGTCCGAGGCCCTGGTCGATTCGCTCCGCCGCGAGTCGCGGCGGAGGCTGATCGACGAATCGCTGCCGCGAATCCGAAAGTGTCTCGCCGAGCTTTCGGACGACGAGCTCTGGTTCCGCCCGAACGAGCAGAGCAACAGCATGGGGAACCTCGTCCTCCATCTCTGCGGCAACGTCGGCCAGTACGTCCTCTCGGGGCTGGCGGGCGCGCCCGATCACCGGGAGCGGCCGAAGGAATTTGCGGAGCGTGGACCGATCCCGCGCGCGGAACTCCTCGCGCGCCTGGAGCGGACGATGGCCGAGGCGGCCCGCGTGATCGACGGCCTCGACGTGCGGAACCTGCTCGAGAAGCGCGTCGTCCAGGGCTTCGACTATGACGGCGTCGGGATCCTGGTCCACGTCGTAGAGCACTTCTCGTACCACACGGGGCAGATCGCGTACTTCGTCAAGGCGCGGAAGGGCATCGACCTCGGGTTTTACCGCGGGGTGAATCTCAACCGGACGGGCGGGGCCTGATCAGCGCTTGCGGTCGAAACTGTACTCGTTCACCAGGATCGTCTTCACGGTCGCGGGGTCGAAGCCGAAGCCGAACGCGATGCTGATCCGGAACCCGTTGTCGAAGCGGAGGATGAGCGTCCACGAGCGGATCTCGTAGGTGCCCGAGCCCTTGGCGGGAAAGGCGGGCATCGTGATCTCGCCCCCCATTGTGTTGTTGATCCCGTCGGCGTCGAACCGCCCGTCTTTTCCGAACCGGATCGACCACACCGGGCCGAACCCGGTCGGACGTTCGAACGTGCCCTCCAGGCGCGCGCCGTCCATCGACTTGAGACGGCCCCACAGGGTCCCCCCGGACTTCAGGTTCTCCCCGTCGCGCTCGAATTTCTCCGCGTCGCGCAGGGTCCACTCGACCGTGATCGTGCCGCCCGTCTCGGTCCACCGGCCCGTCCGGCGGTCCTGGCGCACCTTCAGGAGCGCGGCGGCGTCGTGGCCGGCGATCCCGCGGGAATCGTAGGTGGTGTCGATCTTCCCGGTCGACATCGCGTCGAGGTAAAGACACAGGCCGTTCTTGTAGAAGACCAGGAGCTTCTGCAGGGCCCGCTGCTGGACGCCGGGGTCGTTGCGGTCGACGCTGAGCTCCCTTCCCAGCTTGCCCGCGAGGTAAACGGCGACCACCGGGACGACCTCGGCCCCCGGCGCCAGGAGGGGATCGGGCGCGTAGCCGTTCATGCAGATCGTGGCGATCGCGGTCATGTGGAAATAGTGGAGGTCCTGGGTGTCCGCGAAGAAGATGACCGCCTGCCCGCGCTTCCCCCAGGTCGTCGTGTAGACGTCGAGCCAGCGTTGTCCCGCCGCGCTCTTCGTGACGACCTTGGTGAAGAGGAAGCGGCCGGACGTGCCCTTTTCCGGTGTTCCCTGGACCTCGCCGCCCTCGGTCATCTTCTTCACCGCGAAGGCGTGGAATGCGTCGGCGTCCCCGTCGAAGTCCCCGGGCGGAAAAATGACGGCCCTGCAGGCGTGATCGGGGGCGACGCCCGGCGGGACGAGCACGATGCTCCCGTCCTTGGCCGGTTCGCCGCGGACCCAGCGGGGAGGCGTGACGAGGATGACGGCGTCCGCCAGCGCGGCGGGGGTGGGCGGCGCTTCGCCCGGGAGGGCGCATCCCTTCACCATTCCGTCGACGACGCCGCGGTGCTCCGTGAAGAGGTCCTTGCTGCTTGCGGCGAACAGGACGCTCTGGCCCTTCCCCTTGGAGAGGATCGTGTAGAGGCAGAGCCAGACGCGGCTCCCGTCCGGACGCACGAACTCGCCCCAGGTGCGGAGAAAGGAGGCGACCGACTCCGCATCGGCCCCGGCGACCGGCTTCGCCCCGCCCGTCATCCCCTTCCAAAACCCGTCGTGCCATGCCCGGCCGTCGCCCGCGAACTTCTGGCTGGGGGCGAACATGACGGAGCAGGTGGCCCCCGCGGGGACGTTGGGGGGCGCGAAGGTCACGGTCCCCTGTTCCTTGTTCTCGGCGCGCAGCCACCCCTGCGGCCGGACGACCGAAAACTCGCCCGCCGTCTCGCGGGTCTCCTGCGCAGGATGGAGGAGCAGGACGAGGGCCATGAGGGAGGAGCTCATCAAATCGAGTATACCTTCGGCCACGTCACATGAGGAGTTCCGCCGGGTCCCGGTCCACGACCAGGATCGTCTCGCCGTCCATGATCCGCACCGCCCGCGGATCGCGCTTCCGCAGCTCCTCCGCCTTCTTGCGGTCGCGGAACTTGATCACGATCCCCTCGCGGCCTTTTGCCACCGACGCGAAGCCCCACCGCGCGGCCAGGATCCGGATGCGGAGCGTCCGCACGAAGCCCTCCACCGGGCCCGGCGGTGCGCCGAACCGGTCCGCGCATTCGCGCTCCGCCTCCGCCAGCTCCTCGAGCGTCCGGCACCCCGTCAGTCGCCGGTAGGCCTCCACTCGCGTCCGCAGGTCCGGGATGTACTCCTCCGGGATGAACGTCTCCACGCCCAGGTCCACCGTCGCGTCGAGCGGCTCGACGACCTTCTCCTTCCGCGCCTTCTTCACCGACTTCTCGAGCAGCTGCCGGTAGAGGTCGTATCCGATCGCCGCGATGTGGCCGTGCTGCTCGCGGCCCAGCAGGTTCCCCACGCCGCGGATCTCGAGGTCGCGCGTCGCGATCTTGAACCCGGCCCCCAGCTCGCTGAACTCCTCGATCGCCTTCAGGCGCTTCTTCGCCTGGGGCAGGATCGCCCGTTCCGTCGGCAGAAGGAGGTAGCAAACCGCCTGCACCTTGTAGCGTCCGACCCGGCCCCGGAGCTGGTGGAGATCCGCGAGTCCGAACGTGTCGGCCTGGTCGATCAGGATCGTGTTTACGTTCGGGATGTCCAGGCCGCTCTCGATGATGGTCGTGCAGACGAGAACGTCCACCTCCTTCTCGAGGAACCGGATCATCGCCTTCTCGAGCCCGTCCTCCTCCATCTGCCCGTGGCCCACCGCGAACCGCGCCTCGGGGACCAGGAACCGGAGGCGCGCCGCCACCTGGTCGATCGAATGGACGCGGTTGTGGACGAAGTAGACCTGCCCGCCGCGCGCGATCTCAAAGAGGATCGCCTCGCGGATCCTCCGCTCGTCGCGCGGCAGGATCTCCGTCCGGATCGCCAGGCGGTCCTGCGGCGGCGTGAGGAGTGACGAAATGTCCCGGATCCCGAGGAGCGACATGTGGAGCGTCCGCGGGATCGGTGTCGCCGTGAGCGTGAGCACGTCGACCGTCGCCCTCACTTTCTTCAGGAACTCCTTGTGTTCCACGCCGAACCGCTGCTCCTCGTCGATCACCACGAGCCCGAGGTCCGGGAACCGCACGTCGGGCTGCACGAGCCGGTGCGTCCCGATCACGATGTCGACCCGGCCCCCGGCGATCTCCTTGAGGATCTTCTTCTGCTCCTGCTTCGTCTTGAACCGCGACAGCACCTCGATCCGGAAGGGGTAATCGGCCATCCGTTCGCGGAACGTCTGGTAGTGCTGCTGGGCGAGCACCGTCGTCGGGACGAGCACGGCGACCTGCTTGTTGGCGACCACGGCGCGGAACGCGGCCCGCATCGCGAGCTCGGTCTTCCCGTAGCCCACGTCGCCGCAGACGAGGCGGTCCATCGGACGCGACGCGTGCATGTCACGGTCGATCTCGGCCGCTACGTTGAGCTGGTCCTCGGTCTCCTCATAAGGAAACGCGGCCTCGAACTCGCGCTGCCATTCGCCGTCGGGCGGGAAGGCGTATCCGAGCTCCATCTCGCGGAGCGCCTGCACCTGGAGGAGCTCCTTTGCCATCTTCTCGACCGACGCCTGCGCGCGCAGCTTCGCCGCTTCCCACGCCTTTCCCCCGAGGGTCGAGAGCGGGGGCGGGTTCTCGCTCCCGCCCACGTACTTCTGCACGAGGTCGAGGCTGGTCACGGGGACGAAGAGCCGCGCGCTCCCGGCGTACTCGAGGACCATGAACTCCTGGTTCTTCTGCCGCTCGATGCCGTTGAAGCGTCCGATCCCGTGCGTCACGTGGACGACGATGTCCCCCTTCTCGATCTCGAGGAGCGTGTCGATCGGCCGCGTGTCGGCGCGCCGCGCGGAGCGCCGGAGCCGGTAGCGGTTGAAGAGCTGGTGGTTGGGGATGAAGACGCTCTCCTCGTCCTCGAAGATGAATCCGTGGTTGAGCCGCCCGCGGCGGATCTCCACGTCCGCCTGGACGAGCTCGCGGAGCCGCCGCTCCTCGCCCTCGTTCGCGCAGAAGACGATCGTGTGCTTCCGCCGCACCGCCTCGAGCTCGCGCCCGACGTTCGCCAGCACACCGCTGAAACGCTGCACCGAGAGGCAGCGGAGGTTCTCCGCGTCGGGCTGGGGGAGGACGGAAAGGGAGAGGACCGGGTGGCGCGCGAGTTCCGTGTAGGCGGCCGTCCACTTCGCGTGGTGGAAGTCCATCTCGGACGGCTCCTTGAGGACCACGATGGCCTTCGGGGGCAGGAAGTCCATCAGGGTCGCCGTGTCCGGCGTGCCCTCGGGAAGCAGGCTCAGCTCGACTCGCTCGAGCTTCTCGAGCGACGCCTGCGTCGCCACCTCGAACGTGCGGATGGACTCGATCGCGTCGCCCGCGAGCTCGACCCGCACGGGATGGTCGGCGGTTGGCGGGTAGACGTCGAGGATGCCGCCGCGGATCGCGTACTCCCCGCGCTGCTCGACTGACGCCGCGCGCTCGAAGCGGCTCTCGACGAGCTCGCGCGAGAGTTTCTCGAGGTCGAGCCGGGCGCCGACGGCGAGGACGAGGCGCCCCTTCTCGAGCGCGAGGGGAGACGGCAGCTCGCCCAGCGCCTCCGGGAACGAGGCGACGAGGAGATCGACAGTGCCGCGGCGGAAGCGGTCGGCCTCGCGGAGCGTCTCGAAGAGCACGGGCTTCGCGCCGAAGCAGGGGAGATCCTCCATCGCCTGCTCCGCCTCGAGGGGCGTGGGGACGACGAGGAGGCAGGGCCTTGCGAGCCGCGCCGAGATCAGGGCGTAGGATGACCCCCACGCGCCGCCGGCCCGGGCGGGTCGGCCCTGGGCGAGCGCCGCGTTGATCCGCTCGAGCGCCGCGGAGGAGGCCAAGGGCCCGAGGCCTCGGGGGGAGGCCTGAGCCTATGGCCTGCCTACTCGGCGCCGGCTTCGACCGCGAGGAGCCCGAGCGATTCCAGCGCCAGCCGGGCGGCGCGCTGCTCGGCCTCCTTCTTGTTCACACCCCACGCGGGCCCGTACGGGGTGCCCGCGAGCTCGACCTCGACCTGGAACATCTTCTTGTGGTCGGGGCCGACCTCCTTGACGACGCGGTAGTTCGGGATCGTCGCCATGTGCCGCTGCGCGTAGTCCTGGAGGAGGGACTTGTAGTTCTTGTCGTGCTCGTCCTTCAGGATCTCCTCCACCGTGATGCGGAGGCTGGCGAGGATGAAGTCGCGCGCGGCGTCCATCCCCGCGTCGATGTAGATCGCGGCGATGAGCGCCTCGAACGCGTTGCAGAGGATCGAGCGGGGGAGAGCGCGCTTCTCGGAGAGCCCGCGCCCGAGGATGACGACCTTGTCGAGCTCGAGCTCGTGCGCCTTCTCGGAGAGCGTCTTCGCGGAGACGATGATCGACTTCATCGTCGAGAGGTCGCCCTCCTCCGAGTTCGGGAACTGCTGGAAGAGGTACTCGCTGATGACGTGACCGAGGATCGCGTCGCCCAGGAACTCGAGGCGCTCGTTGCAGGGGAAATCCTTGTCCTTGGCGCTGGAGTGGGTGACGGCCTGGACGGCGATCGCGGCGTTCTTGAAGCGGTGGCCGAGGCGGCGCTCGAGGTGCTCGAGGATCTCCTCGTCGCTGGGGCGGTTCGTGTCCATGCGGTCCCCGTCGATGAACCCCAAGGGGCGCGGAGGGGACCGGGAATTGCCGGTGATTCCGGGGATACGCCTATCCGCGGGATCAGGGGCAAGGGCCCGTTTCAGGATCCCCTCCGAGCTCCCACGTTCTTATCACACGGGGCTGGGAAAATCAAAGGAGATATGGAGAGGACGAAGACGGGCGGGTCAACCCGGCCGTGCGCCCAGCTCGCTCGGTGGCTTCGGGAGATGGGGGGATCTTTCCAAGGGAGATATGGAGAGGACGCAGACAGGCACGTCACTCCGGCCGAGTCCATCACCCGCTCGAATGTCTCGGGAGATGTGGGGATTATTCTTCAGTCTCCGGATCTCCGGGTCCTAGTCGGATTGATGGGCCTGCGGTTGAACCGGTGAGGCCGGGTGGTTTGAAATGCTTATCTCCTCGCGATGGCGTCGATCTCCACGCCCACCCCCTTGGGCAGACCCGAAACTTGGACGGTCGAACGCGCGGGGAAATCCTTGGAGAAGAAGCGCGTGTAGACCTCGTTCATCTTTGGGAAGTTCGCGAGGTCGGTGAGGAAGACGGTGGTGCGGACGACGTTCTCGAGCGAGAGGCCCGCGGCGGCGAGGACTCCCTGCAGGTTCTTCAGGACGCGCTCGGTCTGGACGTCGACCGGCCCCTGGATCACCTGCTGGGTCGCGGGGTCGATCGGGATCTGGCCGGAGACGAAGACGAGGTCGCCCAGGTCGACGGCCTGCGAGTACGGGCCGATCGCCTGCGGGGCGAGCGCGGTCGCGATGATCTTCTTGGGCGGCACGGCCGCATCATATCGTTGAAAGGGGCTCCGGGCAACGTAGAATAGCGCCCACGATGGCCGACCTGCGATTCGACGTGGCGATCATCGGCGCCGGGATCGTGGGCGCCTCGATCGCGTGGCACCTCGCGAAGCGGGGCGGCGTGAGCGTGGGCGTGATCGAGAAGGAGATCGCCGCGGGGATGGGCTCGACCGCGAAGGCCGCCGGCGGCATCCGCGCCCAGTTCTCCAGCGAGATCAACATCCGCCTGTCGCAGCTCTCCATCCCGCGGTTCGAGCGCTTCCCCCAGGAGATGGGGGTCGAGGTCGTCTTCAATCAAACCGGCTACCTCTGGATGGCCACGAAGCCCGAGGAGATGAAGGTCTTCGAGGCGAACGCCGCGCTCCAGCGCTCGTGCGGGCTCGCGGTCGAGCTCCTCGACCGGAAAGGCGTCGAGGCGAAGGCGCCCTACGTGCGGAGCGACGATCTCCTGGGTGGGGTCTTCCACGCCAGGGACGGCTACGCGCCGCCCGCCGACTATGTCATGGGATACCACAAGAAGGCGAAGGAGCTCGGCGCGACGTTCCTCTTCGGCGAGGAGGTGACGGGGCGCGAAGGGCGCACCCTTCTCACGAAGGGCGGCCGGATCGCGGCCGACCGGATCGTGATCGCCGCCGGCGCGTGGTCGGGGAAGGTGGGGGAGATGCTCGGCGTCAAGCTTCCCGTCCAGCCGGTGCGCCGCCAGTGTTTCGTGACCGAGCCGATCCCGGGTCTGCCCCACCCGATCCCGATGACGGTCGACTACACGAGCGGCGTTTACATGCACACGGAGTCGGGCGGGCTCCTGATCGGGAAGGCGGACCGGAAGGAGCCGCCGAGCTTCAACGAGAACGCCGACTGGTCGTTCCTCGAGGAGGTCGCGGGCCTCGCGATGGAGCGCGTCCCGACGCTCGGGACGGCGGCGATCAAGACGGGCTGGGGCGGACTCTACGAGATGACGCCCGACCACCACCCGATCATCGGGGCGGTCGGCCCGGGCCTGTTCGCCGCGTGCGGCTTCAGCGGGCACGGGGTGATGCACGCCCCGGCGACGGGGCAGCTCATGGCCGAGCTGCTTCTCGACGGGAAGACGTCGCTCGACATCTCGTGCCTGCGCCTGGGGCGGTTCGGGGAAGGAAAATCCATCGTCGAGACCAACGTCATATGAACATCGTGTTCTTCGGGACCTCGGGGTTCGCGGTGCCGGCGCTCGAGAAGCTGCTCGCGTCGAGCCACCGCGTGATGGCGGTCGTGACGCAGCCCGATCGGCCGGCGGGGCGCGGCCAGGAGATGCAGGCCAGCCCGGTGAAGGAGGTGGCCGTTGCGAAGGGGCTCCACCTCTACCAGCCGGAGAACTGCAACGAGTACGAGTTCCTCCGCGAGCTGCGCGCACTCTCGCCCGACGTGATCGTCGTCGTCGCGTACGGCCAGAAGCTGGGGAACGACATCCTCCAGTTGCCGCGCTACTACTGCCTGAACATCCACCCGTCGCTGCTCCCGAAGTACCGCGGGCCCGAGCCGGTGGCGCGGGCGCTCATGAACGGCGACCCCTTTGCGGGCGTCTGCATCGTGAAGGTGGTCGAGAAGATGGACGCGGGGCCGATCCTGGGCGTCGCGCGCGTCCCGGTCCCGCCCGAGGTGACGACGCCCGAGATGGAGGACCAGCTCTCGGTCGTGGGCGCGGACCTCCTGGTGGACGTGCTCGACCTCGTCCAGGAGCGGAAGGCCATCGAGGTGCCGCAGGACGAGCGCGACTCGTCGTACGCGAAGAAGTTCGAGAAGAACGACGGGCGGATCGACTGGCGCAAGCCGGCGTCGAAGATCCAGAACTTCGTCCGCGCGCTCATCCCGTACCCGTGCGCCTTCACGTTCATGGGCGGGAAGCAGCGCATCGTCATCTGGAAGGTGAAGGGCGCGCGATACCCCCAGAAGCCGGACCACCGCCCCGGGACGGTCGTCGGGGTGGACAAGGAGTCGTTCCGGATCGCGTGCGCGGACGGCGACATCACGGTCCTCGAGCTCCAGCCCGAGAACAAGCGCCGCATGTCCGCGGCGGAATACATCAACGGATACCAGCCGAAGCTCGGACAATTCTTTTCATAGGAGATCCGGTGACCGGAGGAGATGAACTGATAAGAGGGGATGGGAATCCTGCTTCCCTCACCCTATCTCCTTCCATCTCTCTATCTCCTCTCGTCTCTCTGTCCCCTTAAGGAGCCTCCCATGAAGCGTCTCGCACTCGCCTCACTCGCGATCCTGGGCCTCGCCGCCTGCGTGACGGACGTCACCCCCGATGAACGGCGGTGGAAGTCCCTCGAAGGGGAGACGGTGATCATCGTCACCGGCTTCTCGAACATGGTGCATGCGAACAAGACCTGCCCCGACCTGGCCCAGGCGAAGGGCGAGATCAAGGTCTACACGGTGAAGGGCGGCCGACTCACCGATGCCAACGGGAACTTCTTCGGGAGCGAGCGCGAGCGCCAGCCGCTCTGCCCCTCCTGCGTGAGATAATCCCGCGTCGGGATGTGTTAGACTGGGTGGTATGAGGCTTCTCGCGGCGGCTCTCGCGGCATCGGCCCTGGCCGGTTGCACCGATCGTTCGAACTCCGGCCTCACCCCCATGAAGGAAGGTGACCCGATGGCCACGCCCGCGACCGTCCTCCGACCGTCGATCCCTCCGATCGACCTGGCGCTTCCCGCGACGATCGAGACCGCGACGTTCGCGCTGGGCTGATTCTGGGGGCCCGACTCCCAGTTCGGGGGGCTGGCCGGCGTCGTCCGAACGCGCGTCGGCTACGCGGGCGGCACGAAGAAGAATCCGACGTACCACGACATGGGCGACCATTCCGAGTCGACCGAGATCGACTTCGACCCCTCGAAGATCTCCTATGCGCAGTTGCTCGACGTCTTCTGGAGGACGCACAGCCCGTGCGCCAAGGCGTACAGCCGCCAGTACATGTCGGGCATCTGGACCCACGGCGACGAGCAGAAGCGTCTCGCGCTGGAGTCGAAGGCGCGAGAGGAGCAGCGGCGCGGCGCGAAGGTCGCGACGGAGATCGCGCCGCTCGGCGGGTTCACCCCCGCCGAGGACTACCACCAGAAGTACGAGCTCCGGTGCGACTCCGAGCTCGCGAAGGAGTTCGCCGCGATCTACACCGACACGCAGCTCATGAACTCGACCGCCGCGATGCGCGTGAACGCCGCCCTGTGCGGCCACGTCCCCGTCGCGCAGCTCCGCGTGGAGATCGACGGCTACGGCCTCTCCGCGAAGGCCCGCGACCGCCTCCTCCGTTCCGCGCGCTAGATTTTCCTCGTCCGCCTTCATCCCCGCGTCGTTGCATCTGCATGAAGACGCGGGCATCGAGGGCAGGAAGGAACGGGATCGGGCAACTTCTCTGGTGGGTCCGCTGCCTGCGGATGGAGTGACGGCCGTGACCCGCTCCCGCGCGTGGTGGCTCTCCTGGTGGCGCTGGAAGATCAGGCGCGCCGCCACGGCCGTCGCGCGGATCCGCGCGTCGATGCGCCGCTGACCGCAGATCCGCCTCTTTTTTTTCTTGTTGACTTTCTGTTGACATTGAAACGTCTGTTTCATACGTTAGTATGAAACGTGCGTTTGAAATCGCCGCCCCAGGCCCCACCGGAATCGGACACCCGCCAGCGGCTCGTCGAGGCCGCCGGCCGGGTCTTCGCCGAGAAGGGATACCGCGCCGCCACCGTCCGCGACATCATCCGCCAGGCCGGCGCGAACCTCGCCGCCGTGAACTACCACTTCGGCGACAAGGACGGCCTCTACGCGGCGGTCCTGGAGCATACGTACGTCAAGGCGCTCGAGAAACATCCGCCCGACGGCGGCCTCGAACCCGGCGCCCCCGCCGAGAAGCGCCTCCATGGGTTCATCCGGTCCTTCCTCCAGCGGATCTTCGACGAGGACGTCCAGGCCTGCTACGGACGGCTCATGGCCCGGGAGCTGGTCGAGCCCACCGCCGCGCTCGACGGGGTCGTCAACCGCATCCGCCCGCTCTACGGCCGCCTCTGCGCGATCGTGAAGGAGATCGCGGGGCCCGATGCCGGCGTGGATCGCGTCGAGCGCAGCGCGAAAAGCGTCGTCGGCCAGATCCTCTTCTACAAGCACGCGGCCCCCGTCCTCCAGAGGTTGGAAGGCCGGCGGGCCGGCGCGCCGGATATCGACGCGCTCGCGCGCCACATCGCGGACTTTTCGATCCATGGGTTGAAGGGCCCCGGGAAGAGGGGGTCGCGGTGAGGTTCGTCGCGCTCAAGATGCTGCTCGGCGACCGGGGGAAGTACCTCGGCATCATCATGGGCCTCACGTTCGCCTCGTTCCTCATCACCCAGCAGATGGCGATCTTCATGGGCCTCATGACCCGCACGTTCGGGTTCATCACCGACAGCGGCCTGGCCGACGTCTGGGTCATGGACCCCAAGGTCCAGTTCGTCGACGACATCAAGCCTCTCCAGGACACCCAGCTCCTCCGCGTCCGCGGCACCGCGGGCGTCGAGTGGGCCGTCCCGCTCTACAAGGGCATCCAGAAGGCGCGCCTCGAGAACGGGAATTTCCAGTCGTGCAACGTCGTCGGCCTGGACGATGCGACGCTCATCGGCGGCCCCGCGACCATGCTGGAGGGCCGGCTGGGCGACCTCCGGCGCAGCGAGAGCATCATCGTCGACTCGGTCGGCGCCGCGGGCCGGCTCGCGCGCCGCAAGCCCGACGGCACCTTGCGCCCGCTCCAGGTGGGCGAGGTCCTCGAGCTCAACGACCACCGCGCCGTCGTCGTCGGGATCTGCCAGGTCTCGCGCACCTTCCAGTCGCAGCCCGTCGTCTACACGACCTACACGCGCGCGACGACGTTCGCCCCCCGCGAGCGGAAGCTCCTCACGTTCATCCAGGTGAAGGCCAAGCCGGGCGTCAGCCCGCAGGATCTCTGCGACCGCATCAAGAAGGTCACCGGCCTCGCTGCGTACACGAAGCCGGCGTTCGAGGATCTCACCGTCGCCTACTTCATGAAGTACACGGGCATCCCGATCAACTTCGGGATCGCCGTCTTCCTCGGCTTCGTCGTGGGCACCGCGATCGCGGGCCAGACGTTCTACAGCTTCACCCTCGAGAACCTCCGCCACTTCGGCGCGCTCAAGGCGATGGGCGCGACGAACGGAACGCTGCTCGGGATGATCGTGCTCCAGGCCCTCGTCGTCGGATCGGTCGGCTACGGGCTGGGCGTGGGGGCGGCCGCGAGCTTCGGGCGGCTCACGCGCGGCTCCGAGCTCGCCTTCCGGCTTCCCTGGCAGGTCCTCGTCCTCGCGCTCGCCGCCGTCATGCTCATCTGCGTCTTCGCCGCGCTGCTCAGCATCCGAAAAGTCATGAAGCTCGAACCGGCCATCGTCTTCAAGAGCTGATCGACCATGGGAACCGCCGCCGCCGCCGTGGAGTGCCAGGGAATCACGAAGACCTATGGCAAGGGAAGTTCCGCCGTGGTCGCCCTCCGGGGCATCGATCTCGACGTCCGCGTCGGCGAACTCCTCATGCTCGTCGGCCCTTCGGGCTGCGGGAAAACGACCCTCATCTCGGTCATCGCGGGCATCCTCGACCAGGACGCGGGCGACTGCGTCGTCTACGGGAACGATCTCAACCACCTGCGCGACCGCGACCGCGTGCGCTGGCGGGGCGAGAACATCGGCTTCGTCTTCCAGGCCTTCAACCTGCTTCCCACGCTCACGGCGGCCGAGAACGTGGCGGTCCCGCTCTTTATCAACCGCGTGCCCCACGTCCAGGCCCTACGGAGGGCGAAGGAGGTCCTCGAGCGCGTCGGCCTCGGCGAGCGCGGCCATTCGCTTCCCGCCCAGCTTTCCGGCGGGCAGCAGCAGCGCGTGGCGATCGCCCGTGCGCTCGTCCACAACCCGCGCCTCATCGTCTGCGACGAGCCCACGAGCGCCCTCGACCACGACACCGGGATCAAGATCATGGAGCTCCTCCGCGAGGTGGCCGTGGCGGAGGACCGCTCGCTCGTCATCGTGACCCACGACCCGCGCGTCCTCCACTTCGCCGACCGGATCGCGAGGATGGACGACGGCCGGGTGGTGTCCGTCGAAGTTCCCCACCGTTCCCTCGATTCACAGGAGAAGTGATGCGATGATTCGAAAGTACGTGCTTCCGCTGATCGCGCTCGCGGGCGCGACCTACGCCTCGGTCACGGTCGCGATGGGCAGCCTCCCGGCGCCCGTCGCCGCGCCCGTGGCCGATCCGTCCCAGGCGCCCTTCGCGGCCTACATCGCCGGGTCGGGCATCGTCGAGGCGCGGAGCCGGAACATCGCGATCGGTTCGCCGCTCCCGCGCGTGGTCGCCGAGGTGAGCGTCCTGGTGGGCGACGAGGTGAAGAAGGGCGCGCCGCTCTTCAAGCTCGACGACCGCGACCTGCGGGCGGAGCTCGAGGTGCGGAAGAGCTCGCTCGCGTCGGCCCGGGCGCGCCTGGAGCGGCTCGCCGCCGCGCCGCGGCCCGAGGAGGTCCCGCCCGCCGAGGCGCGCGTCCTCGAGGCCGAGACGACGCTCGCGGATCTGAAGAACCAGGTCTCGCTCTGGGAGAAGGTCTCGGACACGCGGGCGGTGAGCGAGGAGGAGCTTTCGCGAAAGAGATATGCCGCGAAGGGGGCGGAGGCGCGCGTCGCCGAAACCCGGGCGCAGCTCGCCCTGCTCAAGGCGGGCTCGTGGAAGGCGGACGTCGAGGTCGCCCGCGTCGAGGTCGAGGCCTCGGAGTCGCAGGTCAGGTCCATCGAGACGGAGCTCGACCGGCTCGTCGTCCGCGCCCCGAGCGACGGCACGGTCCTCCAGGTCAACGTGCGGGCCGGCGAGTTCGCGCCTTCGGGCGCGCTCCAGGTGCCGCTCATGCTCTTCGGAAACCTCGAGAAGCTCCACGTCAGGGTCGACGTCGACGAGAACGACGCGTGGCGGTTCCGGAAGGGCGCCGCGGCCGTGGCGTTCGTCCGCGGCAACCGCGAGCTCCGGACGCCCCTCGCGTTCGAATGGGTCGAGCCCTACGTGATCCCGAAGCGCTCGCTCACCGGGGACACGACCGAGCGCGTCGACACGCGCGTCATGCAGGCCGTCTACAGCTTCGACCGCGAGAAGCTTCCGGTCTACCTCGGGCAGCAGATGGACATCTTCATCGAGGCGCCGCTCAAGACGCCGGTGTCCGAGACCCAGAAGAAGGAAGAACCGAAATGAAGGCGAGGCTGATCCTCCCGGCCCTGCTTGCCGCGGGCTGCGCCGTCGGGCCGAACTACGAGACGCCGGCGCAGCCGGCACCCGGGGCGTGGGGCGAGAAGGTCGAGGCGGGAGCCGTCGACCTCGCGCGGTGGTGGATGCTCTTCCAGGACCCGGAGCTCGACCGGCTGGTCGAGCGCGCGGCGAAATCGAATCACGACCTCCGCATCGCGGAGGCGCGCCTCCGTGAGGCGCGGGGCCGCCGGGCGGTCGCCGCGGGCGGGTTTCTCCCGGAAATCGACGGTTCGTTCTCCGCTTCGCAGGGTCGGGACAGCGCGAACGGTCCCTTCGGCGGGTCGCCGGGGAGCCTCTATTCCACGGATTTCCGCGGTGGTTTTGATGCCACGTGGGAGATCGATCTCTTCGGGGGTCTTCGCCGGGGGCTCGAGGCCGCGGGCGCGGAGGTCGAGGCCTCCGTGCAGGATCGGAACGCCGTCCTCGTGTCGCTCCTCGGCGAGGTCGCGCGGAACTACATCCAGGTCCGCGGCGCGCAGCGCCAAAGGGCGGTGGGTCTCGGCAACGTCGAGGCGGCGAGGGGGACGGTCGACCTCACGAAGTCGCGCCTCGCGGCGGGCGTCGCGACGGCGCTCGATGTGGCGCGGGCGGAGGCGCAGCTCGCGGCCGTCAGGTCGCAGATCCCCCCGGTGGAGCGTGCACTGAAGGAATCCGTCCACCGGCTCGGCGTCCTTCTGGGTTCGGAGCCCGGGGCGCTTTCGGCGGAGCTCGCGGCCGAGGCGCCGATCCCGGTACCTTCGGAAACGATCGTCGCGGGGATTCCCTCCGAGCTCCTGGCACGGCGGCCCGACGTCCGGCGCGCGGAGCGACAGCTGGCCGCGGCGACGGCCCGGATCGGCGAGGCCGAGGCGGACCTTTACCCGAAGTTCTCCCTCCTGGGTTCGTTCGGGATCGAGAGCATCGAGGCGACCGACTTCTTCCGCTGGCCGAGCCGGACGTGGTCCATGGGCCCGTCGGTGCGCTGGCCGATCTTCGAGGCGGGCCGCCTCCGGGCGAACGTGGCCATCCGGAACGCGCAGCAGGAGCAGGCGCGGGCGGCGTTCGAGAAGGCGTTCCTCGTCGCGCTGGAAGAAGTGGAGAACGCACTCGTCGCGTACTTCCGGGAACGGGAGCGTCACGCCTCCCTCGCGGAGGCGGTCGCCGCGGACCGCCGCTCGGTCGACTTGGCGGAAGACCTTCAGCGCAAGGGCCTGGTGAGCTTCCTCGACGTCCTGGATTCGCAGCGGGCGCTCTACGGAGCGGAGTCCCTGCTCGCCGAGAGCGACGCGGCGGTCTCGATCGATCTCGTGGCGCTGTACAAGGCGCTCGGGGGCGGCTGGGATCCCAACGCGAAGTAGTCACCTTGCAATTCCCGCCGCGGGTTGCATACTACTTCGGTCCATGGCGAAGCATCACTGGCTGATCCCCGAGCAGCCCTACGCGTCCTATGCCGCCTACCACAAGGCGACGGGGGAGAGCGCGCTCGCGAAGGCGCGGAAGGCGTCGCCCGAGTCGATCCTTTCGGAGATCGAGCGCTCCGGCCTGCGAGGGCGCGGCGGCGGCGGGTTCCCCACCGGCACCAAGTGGGGCACGATCTCTAAGCACCCGTGCCCGAAGCGGAGCGTGATCTGCAACGCGGCCGAGGGCGAGCCCGGCACGTTCAAGGACCGCTTCCTCCTCCGCCGCAACCCTTACGCGGTCCTCGAAGGGATGCTGATCGCCGCGCACGTCGTCGGGACACGCGAGCTCCACGTCGCGATCAAGGAATCGTTCAAGAAGGAGATCGAACGGCTCCAGGGCGCGATCGAGGAGATGGGCCAGGAGGGACTGCTCGAGGGCTACGAGATCGCGATCGTCCCCGGCCCCGACGAGTACCTTTTCGGCGAGGAGAAGGCGCTGCTGAACGTGATCGAGGGCGCCGGTCCGCTCCCGCGCGAGGCGCACTATCCCCCATATGAGCGGGGACTGCGGGCGACGCCGGACTCGCCGAACCCCGCGCTCGTCAACAACGTCGAGACGTTCGCGCACGTGCCGGGCATCGTGCGCTACGGGGCCGCGTCGTTCCGGAAGATCGGCACGGCCGACACGCCCGGGACGCTGCTCGTGACGCTTTCGGGGGATATCGCTCATCCGGGCGTCACCGAGGTCGAGGCGGGGCTCCCGCTCCGCGAGCTCTTCTACCGCGTGGGCGGCGGCCCGAGGGGGGCACGATCGTTCAAGGCGGCGCTCTGCGGCGTCTCGGCGCCGCCGATCGGCCCGGAGAAGTTCGAGACGCGGGCGGACTTCGGGTCGCTCAAGATGATCGGCTCGGGCCTGGGGTCGGCGGGGTTCATCCTGGTCGACGACTCGACGAGCGTGCCGCGCGTGGCGCAGGCGGTCGCGCGGTTTCTCTACGTCGAGAGCTGCAACCAGTGCGCGGCGTGCAAGCACGGCCTCCGGACGGCCTCGGGCGCGATCGACGAGATCTTCGATCCGAAGACGGCGACGCCGGACGACATGGAGCGCGCGCTCTTTGGGGCGCGGTCGGCCCCGCAGGGGAACCGCTGCTTCCTGCCGATCCAGGGCGCGCAGCTCCTTCCGGCGCTGATGACCCGGTTCAAGGCGGAGTTCGACGCGCAGCTCCAGCGGCCGGCGGCATCGCCGGCGCGGTGGCGGCTGCCGAAGATCGCGGACTACGACGAGACGGCGCGGGTGTTCGTCTACGACCTGAAGCAGGCCCTGAAGAACCCGGACTGGACGTACGCGGACGAGCACAGCACGAAGCGCCACACGGTGGCCGCGCCGGCGCCGGAGGGCGAGGCGGGCGTGCGGCTCGCGCCGGACGTCTGGGCGGCGATGAAGGAGATGGCGGAGGTCAAGGGGATCGAGCTCGACCGGGAGGTGAACGACGCTCTGCGCGAGTGGCTCAAGCGGGGGCGGAAAAGATGAGCGCTCCGAAGGTTCTCGCGTTCGCGGGCAGCACGCGGACGGATTCCTGGAACAAGAAGCTGATCCGGGTCGCGGCGGCCGGTGCGCGGGACGCGGGGGCCGAGGTGACGCTCATCGATCTGCGCGATTTCCCGATGCCGCTCTATGACGGCGACCTCGAGGCGAAGGGGTTCCCGGAGCCCGCGAAGGAATTCAAAAGGCTGATGCTGGGGCACTCGGGACTGCTCCTCTCATCGCCCGAGTACAACAGCTCGGTGAGCGGGGTGCTGAAGAACGCGATCGACTGGGCGTCGCGGTCGGAGCCCGGCGAGGCGCCGCTGGCGGCGTTCGTGGGGAAGGTCGCGGGGCTCGTGGCCGCATCGCCCGGGGCGCTGGGCGGCCTGCGCGGCCTGGTCCACCTGCGGGCGATCCTGGGCAACATCAAGGTGCTCGTGATCCCCGACCAGGTGGCGGTCTCGAAGGCGCACGAGGCATTCACGCCGGAGGGAGCGCTCAAGGACACGAAGCAGCAGGCCGCGGTCGAAAAGGTGGGCGCCGAGGTGGCCTCGCTGCTTGCGAAGCTGCGGGGCTGAGGATCTGCAAGATGGCTCAGTCGATCGCGCGGCGGAGCGACGCGACGAAGCGCTCGACGTCCCGCGCCGTGCCGCCCCGCTCGACGATCTTGAGGAGCGCGCTGCCCACGACGACGCCGTCGGCGGTGGCGGCCACTCGCTTCGCGTCGTCCGGCGTCGAGATGCCGAAGCCCACGTAGAGCGGGTGCCTCGTCAGCCGCTGCACGCGCTTCACGAACGACGCGACATCCGACTTCATCTTCGCGCCCGTCACCCCCTTGAGCGAGACCAGGTAGATCCAGGTCTTCGTGAGGCGGTCGATCTTCCGGATCCGATCGTCGGTGCACGTCGGCGAGATGAGAAACACGATCGGGACGCCCGTTTTCTCCGAGACCGCGATCACCGGGTCGGCCTCCTCGGGCGGCACGTCGGGAAGGATCACGCCCTCGAGCCCCGCCTTCGCGGCGCGGGCGAAAAAGCGCGGCGTCCCATAGGAGAAGACCGGGTTCACGTAGGTCATGAAGAGGAGCGGCGCGTCGTGGAACGACTCGGCCATCCGGAAGGCGTCGTCGGTCGTGACGCCGCCCGTCAGCGCCTTGTGCGACGTCGCCTGGATGACGGGCCCGTCGGCCAGCGGGTCGCTGAAGGGGATGCCGAGCTCGATCCGGTCGGCCCCGCCCGCGGCGCACGCCTCGAGAAGCTCGACGCATCGCTTCTTGTCCGGATAGCCCGCCGTTACGAACGGGACCAGCTGCTTCCGGGCTTCCCTGGGATTTGGGCTTTGGGATTTCATTGGGATTTGGGCTTTGGGATCTTGCTGCTCTCATGCTCTTGAACGATCCCGATGTCCTTGTCGCCGCGGCCGGATATGTTGACGACGAGGATCTGGCGCTTTTTCATCTTCTTCGCGAGCTTCTCGGCGAATGCGACGGCGTGGGCGGACTCGAGGGCGGGCATGATGCCCTCCTCGCGCGAGAGCTGGTGGAAGGCCGCGAGGGCCTCCTGGTCGGTCGCCGCCGTGTAGGTCACGCGCTTCGCATCTTTGAGCAGCGAGTGCTCCGGCCCGACGCCCGGGTAGTCGAGCCCCGCGGAGATCGAGTGGGTGTTGGCGACCTGGCCCCACTCGTCCTGCATGAGGTAGCTGAGCGAGCCGTGGAGGACGCCGGGGCGGCCTCCCGTGAGCGACGCCGCGTGCATGCCGGTCGTCACCCCGTGGCCGCCGGCCTCGACGCCGTAGAGCTTCGTCTTCTTCTCGCGGATGAAGTCGTGGAAGATGCCGATCGCGTTCGAGCCGCCGCCGACGCAGGCGACGATCGCGTCGGGCAGGCGCGGCTTGAGCTGCGCGCGGACCTCGCGGCCGATGATCGACTGGAAGTCGCGGACCATCATGGGGTAGGGGTGCGGGCCGACGACGGAGCCGATGATGTAGTGGGTCGTGTCGACGTTCGTGACCCAGTCGCGGATCGCCTCGTTGCACGCGTCCTTGAGCGTCTTCGTGCCGCTCGTGACGGGGACGACGGTGGCGCCCAGGAGCTTCATGCGGTAGACGTTGAGCGCCTGGCGGCGGCAGTCCTCCTCGCCCATGTAGACGATGCACTCGAATCCAAAGAGCGCGCAGACGGTGGCGCTCGCGACGCCGTGCTGCCCGGCGCCGGTCTCGGCGATGATGCGCTTCTTGCCGAGCCGCTTCGCGAGCAGGATCTGTCCCAGGCAGTTGTTGAGCTTGTGCGAGCCCGTGTGGTTCAGGTCTTCCCGCTTGAGCCAGATCTCGGGCTTCCCGATGCGCTTCGACCAGCGCTCGGCGTGGAAGAGAGGCGTCGGGCGCCCGGCGAAGGTCTCGTTGTAGTGGTGGAACTCTTTCCAGTACGCCTTGTCTTTCTTGGCGGCGGCGTAAGCCTTCTCGAGCTCCGTGCACGCGGCCATCAGCGTGTCGGGTACGAAGCGGCCGCCGTAGGGGCCGAACTTGCCTTTGACGTCGGGGTGAGACCAGTTCACGGGCGGCGGCTACCTTGTCTTGACTTTGATTTTCGTCGTTTCCTTGTGCGCCTCGCGCGAGGCCTGGATGAAGTCGCGGACCTTGGCGGGGTCCTTGACGCCGGGCGAGCGCTCGGTGCCGCTGGCCGAGTCGACCCCGTAAGGGCGGATGCGGCGGATGAGCGGGCCGACGTTGTCGGCGTTGAGCTTGCCGGCGACGAGGACACGGCCGTGGCGCTTGGCGAGGAGGGCCCACTCGGGATCGATCCGGTTCCGCACGGCGGCGCCCTTGGGGAGGTCGAGGAGGAACGCGTAGGCGTCGTAGGCCTTGAGCTTCTCGATCGAGCCGTTGTTGAAGGTCTCGAAGGTCTTGATGACCTGGACCCCGAGCTCCTTGCAGAAGCGGGGCGACTCGTCGCCGTGGAGCTGGGCGATCTTGAGGCCGGTCGTATCGAGGATCTCCCGGACCTCCTCGAGGGGCTGGTTGTTGAAGACGCCGACGGCCTGGACGCCTTTCGGGAGGTTCCAGAGGATGTCGTGGGCGCGCTTGAGGTCGACCGAGCGGGCGCTCTTGGCGAAGATCATGCCGATGTAGTCGGCGCCGGCCTCCGCGGCAAGGAGGGCATCGTCGACGCTGGTGATGCCGCAGATCTTGACCTTGAGCATGGGGAAGGGATTTTAAGGGCGGGCCGGGGCAAAACGCAAGAACGGATTCATGTGCGGGAACAACCGAGAGGTCCCCGCGCGGCGGGAACCTCTCGTCGCTGACTCCTGCTACTTCTTCGCCTGGCACTGTTCGTTGGCCATGCCGACGCACAGTGTCTCGTTGCCGTCGATGCCGCACAGCATCTTCCGCTCGGTGTGCTTCGCCACGTTGAACCAGCCGTAGAAGCACTCGTGGCCCTTGACCACCTCGGCGGGCACGCGAGGCACCTCGCGGAGGATCACGCGCTCCGTGCGCTTGCCGACGGTCGCGTAGGCATAGAGATCGCCCGCCCGCTGTTCAGACGGGGCGACCTGGACGATCCAGGTCTCGGGCATCCGGAACGGCTCGGAGCTCTCGCAGAACTCCTTCCGAGCGACATGCTTGCCCTCCGTGAAATACCCATAAGAGCAACAGGACTTCTTCTCGGGTTCCGCTTGCGCCAAGGCCGGACCTGCCAGAAGACCGAGCAGGCCGACAACTCCCAGGACAGCCACGACAAGCCGGTTCATACGACCTCCTTGCGGACTGCGTCCGCTGTTCGAAGGGGCGGAGTCGATTCCCCTCTACAGCACAGGGGAGCAAGTCGGGGGCCACGACCCAGGGCCACGATTTCGACGCATCGGGAGACCCGGGCTGCGTGATTTCCCCTCGGTGCAGGATTATTCCACGATGAGGGCCATTCAGAGATCGCGGCGAAGAAGTGGAGAGAGAGGGGAGCGGATAGCGGATAGCGGATAGCGGATAGAATGTCCGCATCCTGTGACTACCGTCTTCGTCGTCGCGGCGTGGGTGTTCTCGCTCTGCTTCCACGAATTCTCGCACGCCCTGGTCGCCTATTTCGGAGGCGACACGAGCGTGAAGGACAAGGGGTACCTGACGTTCAACCCCCTGAAGTACGCGCATCCGACCTTCAGCCTGGTCTATCCGCTCCTGTTTCTTTTGATCGGGGGGATTGGCCTCCCGGGCGGCGCCGTTTATATCGACCGGTCCAGGCTCCGGAGCCGGGGGTGGGAGAGCGCCGTGTCGCTGGCGGGTCCGATCGCGAACCTGCTGCTCGCCCTGCTTCTTTGTCTTCCGTTCGCGTTCGGCGTTCGTCCTTCGGGCGAGGGATGGTTCTGGCCGGCCTACGAGTTCGTCATCGTCCTCCAGGTCTCGGCCTTCCTGATGAACCTGATCACCATTCCTCCCCTGGATGGATTCGGCGCGCTCGCCCCGTGGCTGCCCCGGGACCTCAAGGAGAGCCTCTACCGGCACTCGACCATCGGGATGTGGATCGTCTTCATGATCCTCTCGTTCGTGGAGCCCGTGAACGAGGGCTTCTGGAAGACCGTCTACGCCTTCTCCGGCGCGCTGGGGGCCTCGCCGGAGCTCGCGTGGGAAGGCTACCGTGCCTTCAAGTTCTGGTAGCGCGCCCGGTGATGAAACACACGGTGTGATTCATCGACAGCGGCTCAAGTCTCGCGCCATCCCTCTGATTCGCGGGCACCATGCCAGACGGAAAGCACGAGGATGTCCTCTGGTCGAATCTCGTAAATGATCCGGTATCCGTATCTTCGGACCAGTCCTCGGCGAACTTCGTTGCCCGGTACTTCAGGCACGCGGGGAAACACCTCCGGATACTCGGAGGCGATTTGGAGAATTGCATCGACTTGATCGACAAAGGGCAACCCAATTCCTGGTCGTTCTCCTTCGAGGTAGATTGCCGCTTCTTGAAGCTGGGTAGCCGCCTTCGTGGTCCAGCGGATCGGACGGGTCATTCAGAAAGAGCTTGCCGGACCCGCGCATAGACGTCCTTGGCTTCGAGGATGGGTTCTTTCGCCGCGCTGCGACGTCCCGCTTCGATCTCCTGGTGCAAGATCGCCAAATCGTCGACGGCCTCCAGGTCGGCCTCGAGGAATGGGGCCACCCGGGCGAAGTGATCTTCCGACAGATCCTTCAGCTTCTTGATCAGATCTTCCTTCGTCACGTTTCCATTATCTTTGCCCGGGCGTGTTGCTGCAAGGCCCATCAGACGAGAGATGGAATCATCCCGCACGGACACGTGTTGACGAAGCACACGGTGTGTTTCGCCAGCATCATCCTCAAGGCAGCGTGGCGTCCGGCGCGCCGGTGGGGAGGAGCTGGATGCCGAGGCCCGTGCAGGTCGGGCACGTGAACTGGACGAGGTCGCCCGTGCCGCCCGCGCCCGAGCAGCGGAAGCAGACCGACGTGCGCGAGAGATCCGTTGCCGACGGCAGCTTGGCCACGCCCTGGCACTTGGGGCAGCTGAGCGTCCCCTTGCCGTTGCAGCGCTCGCAGGGGCGCTGGCCCTTGATCGGCTTACCGCCGCACGATTCGCAGGTCTTCGAGCCCGTCGCGCCGATCCCGACCGTCGTGATGTAGCCCAGCCCGCGGCACGCGGCGCACGCCTCCGTGCGCGTCCCCTTGCCGCGGCACGTCGTGCAGATTTTCGCCGGGCCGCCGCCGCAGTCGCGGCAGATCGAGAACGCCGAGACCGCCGTCTTGAGCGCCAGGAGGTGCTTCGATTCGCCCGGCGTGAACGCCTGGCCGAGCGCTCCGTCGAGCGATGCCGCGGCGCGGTCGAGGTCGTCGCGCGTCCGCATCGGTGCCTGGATCTGCACCGCGGTCCCGCGGTAGGAATCCGCGAAGTCCGCCCCGGCGCGGCCCGCCGGCACCCGCGCCCGCGCCTCGTCCGCTTTCGAGTCCTTCAGCATCTGCCCGAGCCACGCCGCGCGGCGGTCGTCGGCCCGCTCCCAGCGGCCTTCCGACGAGGGCGCATACCCGAGTCCCTGGAGCACCGTGCGCGCTTCCAGGATCTCGGCCGGCGAGCCGGCGCGGAGCGCCGTCGACGCGTGCGCCGCCGCGAGGTACCGGACGAGCTGCAGCCCCCGGTCGTTCGCCGACGCGCCCTTCTTCTCGAGCGACTCCGCCGCGGCCTTCGCCGCCTTCAGGTGCTCACCGCCCGTCGCCGACATCCACTTCGATGGCGGGAGCCGGTCGAACGCCGCGCGCAGGCGCTCGCCCGACGCCGTCGGAGCCGCCGCCGCCGCGGTCACCTGCGCGTTGTCGAGCCGCACGCCGCCCGGGACGTGCGCGATCCACGCGTTCTTCTCGCGGTACGCCGTGACCTCCTGGCCGGAGGGCATGCGGAGCGTGACGAACGCGTCGCCCTTCTTCTCGATCGCCCCCTCGAACGTCGAGTCGACCTGCGCGGTCTTCACATGGACCTGGTCGGCGACCAGCCCCGCGTCGACCTCGCTGCGCGAGAGATAGAGCACCGCCCAGTGGACCAGGTCCGCCTGCGCGAGCTTCTCGCCCCTCAGGGCCGCGAGGCTGCCGGCGATCCGGCCGCGGGCCGGGCCCGACGCGCCGGGGATCTGCGCGAACAGGTCGGACGCGAGCTTCATGGCCGGCGGGACTTCGACCGGCTTGGGCGCGACCTCCGGGGTCGCCGGGTTCGGAGTCGCCACGACGGCGACGGGCTGCGACTTCTCGAGCAGCTCCTGGATCGACGACTGGAAGGTGTCGAGCCGCTTCTGGGGCGCCGGCGCCGGGAGCTCCGAGGCCGTGCAGAGCGGTTCCAGCCCCTTCCACCGGTCGCGCTGCCGCTGCACTTCCAGGAAGAGCCCGACGAGGATTTCGCGCTTCGCGCCGGGCGCCGCCTGCACGCGGTTCGCCAGGTCGTCGAGCCGGCGGGTCTCGCCTCGGATGAACTGGGGCGCGTCCAGGTGGGTCGCCTCGATGGACCACATGGGGACCGACTGCTCCGCCACGAGCACGACCTCCTCCTTGCGCTCGAGCGGACCGCGCCGGAAGGAGCCATCGTCGATCTGGAGCATCCCGTCCTTGGAGAACCGGACGGGCTCGGGCTTGTGCGCGGCCGGCGCGGGAGCGGGGGCCTCGACGACCGGGGCGGGCGCGGTGCCGAAGAGGTCGAGCTCCTTCGCGGCCCACGCGCCGCCGCCCAGCGCGGCGAGGGTCAAAAGGACCGCGGCGGCCGCGGGCGCGGACGATTTCCGGGGGGCGTTCGGCAGGTACAGGCGGGCCGGGCTTCCGAAGAACCAGGCGTTCCCCTCCTGCTCGCCGAAATGCCAGTGGGCCTTCCACGCGCGGAGCTGGTCGACGGTGAACTTTCTCGACAGGTACTCGCCGGTCGGCGGCCGGTGCGATTCCTTGATCAGCTGCTCGGCGATGGGTTTCGCCTCGGCGGGCAGCTTCTCGATCGCCTCCTTTGAATGTTCAAAGGGGACGTCGGCGATTTTCTTGGCCGCGTGCAGGGCCTCCTCGCCGAGCTCGGGCGGGACGGCGGCGGTCTCGTGCGACCCCTTCCCGTGGGCCTTCCGGCCGTGCTCGTCGTAGGTGGTCTCGTAGGTCACGCGGTAGGTCGGCTCGAAGTGGCCGAAGGTCACGTCGTGGGCGAACGAGCGGGGGAGTCCGCCGGCCTGGCGCTCCCAAGCGTGAAGCGCGTTGAAGACCTCGTCGATGGGGAGCTCGATCTCGTGCTCGATGCGGACGGCGGCCGCGTGGGAGTGCGATTCCTTGCGGGCCTGGCCCGCGGCCGTGATCCGGAAGTTGTGGCGGCACTCCCCGCACCGCTTGAGGCGGCCGCCGAGGTCCTTGTTGGACTTGTACTTCCGCCCGCACTTGGGGCACTCGAACTTGAACTCGCTCATGGGAGTGATATACCCAGAACCGGCGCCGCGGCCCAGCAAATTCAGCGTACCGTATAGCGGACTCAACGGAGGACCGATGCGAACCATTCTGGCCGTGATGCTCCTCTCGCTGGCGGCGCGCGCGGACGACTGGCCGCAGTTCCGCGGGCCGACGGGGCTCGGCTACACCACCGAGAAGAACCTCCCGCTCAAGTGGGGGGGCGAGAAGAACGAGAACGTCCTTTGGAAATCGCCGCTCGTGGGCGAGGGCCACGCGAGCCCGATCGTCTCGGGCGACCGCCTCTTCATCACCACGGTGCGCTGGCCGGCCGGCAAGCAGGATCCCAAGGTCATGCCGGAGCACCACGTCCTCTGCTACTCGGCGTCCGACGGAAAGCTCCTTTGGGACACGGCGATCGAGGCCGGCCCGTGGCTGCGCGACGATTTCAGGAGCGGCCCGGGCGGCGGCTACGCGGCGCCGACCCCGACCACCGACGGGAAGCACGTCTTTGTCGTGTTCAGCTCGTCGGTGATGGCCTCTCTCGAGTTCGACGGGAAGATCGCGTGGCGGCAGGAGATCAAGCCGCGATCGTTCGACGTCACCATCGGCACGAGCCCGGTTCTTTTCGGCGAGACGATCATTCTCTTCTGCGCGATGGCGAAGAAGGACGATTCGCGGCTCGTGGCGTTCGCCAAGGCCGACGGGCAGGTCGCGTGGGAGACGAAGTTGCCGAAGGTCGGGTACGGCCACTCGACCCCGGTGATCATCGACGTCAAGGGGACGCCGCAGCTGATCGTGCTCGGCTCGGGGGCGAGTGCCACGAACGAGGCGGTCCAGGCCTTTGATCCGTCCAACGGCAAGCGCCTTTGGTGGTGCAAGTCGGCGGGCGACGCCTCCTCGCCGGCCTACGGGTCGGGTGTCCTCTACACGGACTCGGGTCGCGGCGGGACCGGCACGGCGATGGAGCCGGGCGGCGAAGGCGACTTGAGCGCGACGAACGTCAAGTGGACCGTCGCCGGGCTGCCGGAGAGCCTGGCATCGCCGATCATCGTGGGCGGCCACGTCTTCCGCCTCCAGGGGTCGTCCGTCGTGCGGATCTGGAGCGTGGCGGACGGCGCGGAGACGGACAAGCAGCGGCTCGACAAGATCGGCTCCGTCTGGGCGAGCCCGATCGCCGACCCCGAGGGCCGGATCTTTTTCGCGAACGGCGGGATGAGCTACGTCGTCAAGGCGGGCCCGAAGCTCGAGATCCTGGCGGCCAACGACCTCGGCGACAAGAACCACTGCTCGCCCGCGGTTTCGAAGGGGCGCCTCTTCATCGCGGGCCTGAAGAACCTCTACTGCATCGGAACCAAGTAAGAAAACCACAGAGGCACAGAGACACGGAGAAGATTGTCTTTGTGTCGTCCCCCCACCCCCCGGGGGAAGAGGGGGGAATCAACAAGCGGATCCTTTGTGCCTCAGTGACTCTGTGGTTTTCTTGTCTTCAGCCAGTCGCGCAGCGCGGAGTGGCTCGAGAGGAACGCGAGTTGGTCCCAGGGGATCTCGGCCGGCGTGATGAGGCGCGCATCCGAGCAGTCCGTGTCGGCGTGGAGCGTTCCGCCGGTGACCAGGGCGCGGTAGACCACCACGACCACCGATCCGCCGAAATAGCTGTCGGGGTAGGAGTACGTCCCCACGTGGCCCTGGAGCGCGACCTCGAGGCCCGTCTCCTCGCGGGTCTCGCGGACGGCGGCCTGCTCGGTCGTCTCGTCGACCTCCATGAATCCGCACGGGAAACTCCAGAGGCCCTTCTTGGGCTCGATGTTCCGCTGGATGAGGGCGAACTTTCCGTCGAGTTCGGCGATGGTTCCGCACGCGACTTTCGGGTCGAGATAGTGGACCCATTTGCAGTTCGAGCAAATGTGCCGCTCGCGGTGGTCGTCCGGCGGGATGCCGCGCGTCATCGGCGCGCCGCACTTCGAGCAGAACTTGGGCTCGAGGATCGGGGCCATTACCGGCTCGCCGC
>JBGPCZ010000022.1:0-50207 GCA_041482015.1 Planctomycetota bacterium
CTTCCCCTGGGATCACAAGGACAAGGACCGCGGGACCCTGAGGTCCTATATCTCGAACAACTGGAGGATCACGAAGCCCGCCATCAAGAGCGGCTTCTTCACGGCCGACCAGCAGTCGCTGGTCCGCCGGATCTTCGAAGGTCTCGTCAACCCCGACTGGGTCGAGCGCTTCCACAAGCAGTTCAAGGACGACATGGGCGGCTTCGGCGTGGCCCAGAGCATCGCGCTCTTCGGCCAGCCGGGAAATGGAAAGTTCGAGTTCGTGCTTTCCGGGCGGCACGGGACCATCCGCTGCGACGGCAACTCGATCGAGCACGTCGCGTTCGGCGGGCCGATCGTCTACGGCCACGCCGCCAGCGGCTACTACGAGAAGTCGAACCACCCGGACAACGTCTTCTGGCACCAGGCGGTCGCGGCGAACAACCTATTCACGATGCTCGACGGCAGGCAGCGGAAGCAGGCGCTCCTGGTCGACGCCCCGGACGAGGCGCTCATCGCGTTCCAGGGGAAGGACGGGAAGTTCCCCGGCATCCCAATCAGGGAGCTGTCGGGTGACCAGAAGGATCACATGCAAAAGGTCCTGCAGAAGCTGATCGAGCCGTACCGCCAGTCGGACCAGGACGAGGTCGTCGCCTGCCTGAAGGCGCAGGGCGGTCTGGACGCGTGCTCGGTCGCCTTCTACTCGGAGGACGACCTGGGCAACGACGGGATCTGGGACAACTGGCGCCTCGAAGGCCCCGCGTTCGTCTGGCACTACCGCGGCGCTCCGCACGTCCACGTCTAAGTCAACGTGACCGACGATCCCACGGTGGGCCTCAACGCGAAGAACGATTCGGGCCCGCTGAGGAAGTAGGATCCCCTCGCGCGTCGGGGGTCACTTTCCCTTGCCCGGCGCGGCGGGGATCTCGGCCAGGTAGAAGTCGTCGAACCACATCGTGCCGGTGTAGGCGCCGCCGGCGGTCCCCGTGAAGAAGGCGAACCAGGCGTCGGGACCCGTCGCCTCGAACGTGATCCGGCGCGCGCTCCACGCTCCGTCCGAGCCCTGGAACTCGTAGTGGAACTTCGAGTCCGTCGCCTGGCCCTTCCCGGACCGGTCGATCCCCAGCTTGAACTCCGCGGGCTTGCCGGCGCGTTCGAACTTCTCGGTCCGCACGTAGAAGCGCAGGAGATACGATGTCCCCGCCTTCAGCCTCCCCTTGACGGACTTCGCCGGAAGGATCGGCTGGCTCGCGCCCGTGTTGTTGAGGCTCACCCGCAGGCTCCGGATCCCGCTGTGCACGACCTTCAAGTCCTCCTGCGCGGGAAGGAAGTCGATGAGCCAGTCCTGCAGTTTCTCCTCAAAGCCGCCGTTCCGGATCAGGTTGGTCTCCGCCTCGGCCGCGCGCGCCTGCTCGCCTTCCGCGACCGATGGCGCCCGGGGCGCGCCCGGAGCCTTCCCCTTGTCCGCCTCGCCCGCCATCCCCTCGCCGATCGTCACCGAGCCCAGGTCATTCGTGAACGTGACCTTGCCCTCGAGCGCGACGACTTTCGTCGACTTCTCGTCCACGGTCGCCACGAAGTAGACCTGCCGGCCCGCGACCTTTCCGAACGGCGTCTCGACCTCGATCTCCGACTCGTAGGACTCGACGACGAGGGTGCCCTTGTAGAGCTTGAGGACGATCTTGCCCGCGCGGTGCTCGATGCCGAGTCCCGCGGCCTTTCCGACCTTGATCCCCCGCAGGAGGACGGTCAGCGGCCCCTCGGTCGCGAAGCGCGCGGCCTCGCCGTTCACGGTGCCGATCCGGTCCTGCGGAGAGGCCCGCGTTGATTTCTCGAGCAGCTCGATCTTGGCCGAAGCGGCGCGCCACGCGTGGAGCGTGCCGGAGAGGACCTGGAGGGGGATGACCTCCTCGGGCGCGGTCGTGGTCTGCTGCGGCCGGAATGCCAGCGCGCAGAGCCCCATCACCCCGGTCCCGCAGAGCCGCATCTGTCCCTATTATACGACGGAGTTACTTCGTCCACTCCGACAGCAGCTTCGAGGCGCGGTCCCTCAGCGGCCATTCCGGGCCGCCCGCCTCGAGCGCCCGGCGGAGCGTGCCCAGCGCTCCCGGCCGGCCGCCCCGGGCGTCCTGCGCCGTCGCCAGCTCGAGAAGGACGTCGGCGTTCAAAGGGTCGATTCGGAGAGCGGCCTCGTAGTCGGGAATCGCGGCCTCCAGGTCGCGCGACCTCCGCCGTGCGCGGGCCCTCTGGACGAAGGCCTCGGAGAACCGCGGATCGATCTTCACGGCGATGTCGTACTGTTGGATCGCCCCGGCGAGATTGCTCTTGAGGAGCAGGACATTGCCCAGTCCCAGGTACGCGTCGGGGTGGAATTCGTCCTGCTCGAGGGCCAGCTCGAAATCGCGCTCGGCGGCCTGGAGCTCGAGCTGCTCCGCGCACGCCGTGCCGCGGTTGACGAGGGCGCGCGCGAACTTGGGTCGGAGCTCGAGGGCCCGCGTGTACTCGGCGATCGCCTCGACGTTTCGGCCCTGCGCCTGGAGGGCGAGCCCGCGGTTGCAGTACGTCTCGGCATCCTCTCCCGCGCGGGCGTAGTCCTCGACGGCGCCGGAGTAGCGGCCGAGCGCGTAGCGCGCGTCGCCCCGCGCGCGGTAGCGGTCGGGCAGGGGCTGGAGCCCGATCGCGAGCGACAGCGCCTCCTCGGCCGCGGCGAAGTCGCCCGCGAGGTGGCAGGCCGCGCCGAGGAGGCCCGCGCCCCAGGCGTCCCAGCGGTTCTTCGAGACGTACTCGCGGAGGGCGGTCGCCGCCTCGGCGTAGCGGCCGTTTCCGAACGCGAGCGCCCCCTCGATGAAGCGGACTTCTTCAGGGGCAAGACCCTTTGCGCCCTGCGCCTTCGCGAGGTACTCCTCG
The DNA here is from genome assembly GCA_041482015.1 of Planctomycetota bacterium. Classification (GTDB taxonomy): domain Bacteria; phylum Planctomycetota; class MHYJ01; order MHYJ01; family JACPRB01; genus JACQFK01. Next base: position 2,887 of record JBGPCZ010000022.1, read on the forward strand.
CCTTTCTCGCGAAGGGCCTTGTCCTCCGCGCCCTCCGGCGCCGGGGCGCCGAATCGCACCCGGCCGCCGCTGGCCCGCATCGGCGGGCGGAGCCGGCGCCGCACGTACGCGCCCACGATCTGTTTCCCGCGCTCGAGGAGGGCGGGGCCGAACGAGGGGTCGGCGCGCAGCGCCTGTGCGAGCGCCTCCTCGGCCTCCGCGGGACGCTTGAGGAGCAGGAGGCACCGGCCCTTCCAGAGCCACGGCTCCGGGCGCCCGGGCGCCGCGGCGGCCGCGACCTCGAACTTCGCCAGCGCCTCCTGCGGCGATGGCCTCGACCAGAGCTCGACCCCCTCCTGGTAGGCCCGGAGGTACTCCTGTTCGCGCCCCGATCGCGCCAGGAGGAAGGCCGCGATGGCCGCGACGGCGAGCGTTCCGACGGCGATGCGTGGGTTCCTCCGGATCCATTTCGCCGCGCGCGTGAGCGGACATGCCGGCCGCGACTTTATGGGTTCGCCGCGGAGGAAGCGTCGAAGGTCCTCCGCCATCGCGGCGGCGCTCTCGTACCGATCAGAGGGATGCTTTTCGAGCGCCTTGAGCGCGATCGCCTCGAGGTCCGCGGGGATCTGGGCGTTGAGCTGCCGGGGCGGCGCCGGCGCCTCCTTCGCGAGCCGCTCGAGGAGCGCCTGGAGGTCGTCCTCCGCCTGGAACGGCGGGCGCCCCGTGAGGAGCTGGTAGAGCGTGGCGCCGAGGCCGTAGACGTCGGCCGGCGGCTTCACGCGGTCGTGCTGGCCCGACGCCTGCTCGGGGGACATGTAGGCCGGCGTCCCCATGAGCGTGCCCTCGACGGTCATGCGCGGGCCGTGCAGGTCGCGCGCGATCCCGAAGTCGCCGAGGTGGGGAAGGCCCGCGCCATCGAGGAGGATGTTCGCGGGCTTGATATCGCGGTGGAGGATCCCCGCGTCGTGCATCGCCTGGACCGCGTCGGCGACCCCGGCGAGGATCTGCGCGGCGCGCCGCGGGTCGAGGCGCACCTCGTCGAGCGCCTTGCCCTCGACATAGTTCATGACGAGGAAGTCGCGGCCCTCGTGGCGGCCGATCTCGAGTGCCTCGATGAGGTTCGGGTGGCGGAGCCTCGCGGCGGCGCGGGCCTCGCGGAGGAAGCGCTCGCGGGGAAAGTCGCTGTCCTCCCTGGCTTCCTTGAGCGCGACCCAGCGCTGGAGCTGCGTGTCCCATGCTTTCCAGACGACGCCCGCGTGGCCGGTGCCGAGCCTCTCGGACAGGAGGTAGCGGCCCACGAGCCGGCCGGTGCCCGCCTCGGCGGGCGCTCCGCCGACCGCGTCGAGCGTGCGGAGCTGCGCGTCCTGCCGGAGGAGATCGGAGAGCTGGTCGGGGGTGACCAGGCCGCGCGCGAGGAGGATTGCGCCGAGGGGGCGCGCGTCGGCCGTGGCCCGCTGCTCGGCGATGCACGCGTCGATCTGCGTCTCGGTCGCCAGGCCGTTCAGGACGGCGAGGCGCCCGAGGACCGCGCGCCCCTCGACGAAACGGAAAAGATCGCCCAGCGAGCCGGGATCGAGGGTCATGAGTCGAAAAGGCGCAGGAGGTAGGCGAGCTCCTCCCCGGCCTCGGATTCGGAGGCGACCGACTCGCGGACCAGGCGGCGCACGGTCTCGCGGAGGAGCGTCCTCCCGCGGAAGACGAAATTGCGGACGTCGCTCTCCTTGATGTCGAGCGCGGCGGCGCACTCCTTGTAGGACTTCGGGGGCTTGAGGAGCACGCACTGCTGGAAGGCCTTGAAGACGGTCCCGCTGCCGCCGTCCTTGAGGTCCTTCTCGAGCGCGCGGATGGCCTGGGCCATGAGGCACGAGGCCCACTCGCGGTCGAACGCCTCGTCGGGCTGGAGGCCCTTCCAGCGCGGCTCGGGCGATCCCTCGGCGCCGATCGGCACGAAGCGCTCGGCGCCTCCGCGCTTGAGGGCGGAGCGGCGGCGGAGGTCGTCGATCACGAGGTCGCGGAGCTTCATCTTGAGGAAGGTGCGGAAGCGGCCACGGTCGCGCGCGGCGCCGTCGAGGAAGCCCTCCTCGGTGAACCGGAGGAAGAACTCCTGGGTGAGGTCGGCGGCGTCCTCGGGGGGGAGGTTCCACTGCCGCTGGAGGTGGGCGAGGACGGGCTGCCAGTACGCGGCGGCGAGCGTTTCGAGCTGGGCGCGCCGCTCGGGCGACGCGGGGTCCCGCGCCTCGAGGATGACGGTCCACGCCGTCTGGTTGGGAAACCGGGTCGTCCCCGGTTTGGGGTCGTTCACGCCTCCAATTGTAACCGGGGGGCGGGGGAATCAAACCGTCCTGTGGTAGGATGATGCAAGCGATGGATATCACTCGTTCGCGAGGGAGGTCGATCCTGTGGGGTTCCCTCGCCTTCGCGATTGTTGCGGCCCTGCTGATTGTTTTCTTCTACCCGGTCAGCGACGGGTACAGCCGATTGTTGTTGCTCGTCGAGCTTCCGAACTTCACGCGGATCTGGAAAGCGGAACTTCACAATACCGTGACGGTTTATGTCACTCTCGAGCTCGGGCTCGCGCTCTTCTTGGGCGCGTGCGTCTACTGGCTGCTCGAGGACCTGGTGAGGCCCCGGGACGTCGGCATCTGATGGGATTCGTCACCGCTCCGACGCCGGGATGTGGATGGCGGTGAGCGCGACGCAGTCCCAGGCTTTCCCGGCGCGGTTCACGTTCCAGGTCACGTAGAGCGTCTCGCCCTTCTCGTCGACCGCTGTGCTGTACGTGCCCACCGGCGTGCAGCCATACTTCGACTTGTAGAAGGACGCCAGGAAGGCGATCACCTTCTTCTGTTTCGTCTTGACGTCGAACTGGATGACCGGCGTCCCGTCCTGGCCAGCGCCGCCGTGCGCGCCTGGCACATAGTACAGGTAGCGGCCGCTCGGGTCGGCATCGATCGAGGTGATGTAGTTCTGCCCGCCCACCGCCGCGTCCCCCAGCGCCTCGGCCTTCTCGGCTTTCGTGTCAAAGGCGTAGATCGTCGACGTCCCGCCTTTCGCGCCCTTCGATACGGTGTAGACGATCCCCTGCGGCGTCTCCTGCGTCGCCGCTCGGAGGCCGAGCACGGCCGCAGTTTTCACGGGCTCCCCCGGCTTCTCGGGATCGAACGAGACCAGCGGCCCGACCATGTCCTCCTTGCCGGGCACCCAGTAGACCTTGCCCGTCGACTTCGCGAAGATCATGTAGCGTGACGGGCCGTCGGGACCGGAGTAGATCACCTTCTTCGCCTTCACGTCATAAGCGAAGAATTGGACGCCCCCTTCATCGCCGCCCGAGCCCGGCGCCGTACCGCCGTAGAAGATGAGGCGCTTCGGGTCGAGCACGCTGCAGGGGATGCAGTGCTTGGCGACCGGCCCGCACGTGACGATCTCGGACGCGCCCGTCGACGGATTGACGCGCAGAATCCAGTCGCCCTTGTAGTGCCACGCGTCGGTCGTGACGGTCGTCGAGCCGCGGTGGGTCGAGAAGTAGAGCCACCCGTCGTCGCCGAGGTCGAGCCGGCCGTGGATCTTGCCGGGCGTGTAGTCGCCCTCGGGCAGCTTGAGGAGGTCCTTCACGTCGACCAGCCGCCGCAATGACTTCGCCGCCGGATCGTACTCGAAGACGAACGCCGTCCCGGGATGGGCCTTGTCCTTCCCGTTCACCGCGTGGTGGTCGCCGATCGAACAGTAATACTTCCCGTTCGCGCAGACGCTGTCGCCCCACGACGACCACGGCTTCCCGGGATAGTCCTGGCCGGGGAAAAACAGAAAGTCGATCGTCGGCGCCGTCTTCGCGACCGCGACGCCTTCCTTCAGCGTCGGCGGCGGCTTGAGGAAGTCGTCGGATGCGTCGGTGACCACGGTCTTCCCGTCGGGCAGCGCGGGCGGGAACGTCTGCAGGGCAACGGCCAGGAGGAGCAGGCTCATATCACTCCAGGATCAAGAGATCGATCTCGGCCATCCGGGGCAACGTCACCCCCCGTCCCTCCAGGGCCAGCACGCCGTGCACGATCGAGCGGACCGATTTCACTCCGGCCGGCAGCTCGACGCGGAGCTTCTCGACCGGTTGGAACTCGTGCCCCTTGTACGCCCAGTTCATCAGGGCGACGGATCGGCGGCCGTCCTTCTCGAGCAGGACCGCCTCGACGAGCGGGTCGGACGTCGTGACGGGTCGCGAGACGCGGGCGAGCGCGGGGTCCGCGACGAGCGCGCGGATTACCGGGTCAAAGTCCGCGCGCATGTCGAAGTCGGCCCGGCGGACTCTCGCCGAGTAGGCCAGCCCCGCGTACGTTGCCGCGACGACGATCTCGCCCTTGCCGACCTTGTGGGTCGCGCTCGCCAGGTCGCCCTTCTCCCATCCGGGGCCCGCGATCGGCGAGAAACCGACCGCGTGGTAGGGCGCGACGGTTCCCCACGGTTTGAGCGCGCGGTCGCCCGGGACGAGGCCGAGCGGCTGGTTCGCCTCGTCGCGCGAGAGGCCGAGCGCGTCGGTCCAGAGGAGTCCGCCCGTCTCGACCCACCCTTTGACTTTCGCCGCGGCGTCGCGCCGGAGGTTCGGCCCCGGGACGTAGAGCGCCTTGTACTTCTCGATCCCGCCCTCGGCGAGCTGCTGTTCGCTCAAGATGTCGACGGGCACGTGGGCGTGGCGGAGCGCGAGGTAGACCCACTTCGCGTCCTCAAAGGGGGCGACGTCATTCGCGGCCTTCCCCCAGATCTCGGACGAGCGCGGCGTGACGAACGCGACCTCGGCCGCGACGGCCGGGCGCGCCCCGTAGAGGTAGTCCTCCGTCTTTCCGAGAAACCGGGCTGCGCGGGCGCAGCGCTCGAGGAGGTCGGGCCGCGAGGAGAAGCTGTCGCCCTTCGCGTAGTCGGGCCCATAGGTGTACCACTCGATCACCGTCGCGCCGCGCGAGACGACCGCGAGCATCCGCTGCTCCGGCGCGCCGCGGTGGGGCTTGACGAGACAGCCGAACGGCATCGAGTGGCGGGCGCAGATCCCGCGGCCGATGTCCGCAAGATAGGATTCCCACTGCCAAGCGCGCGCGTCGCGGTTCGACGTCTCGAAGACGAACGCGGTGTTCGCGCCCAGGTCGTAGAACTCGTTCCAGTCGAGGCTCGCGCCGCTCCAGCTCGGGGTCGGTCCCTCCATCGCGTAGATGACGATCCCGGCCTCCTTGAACCGTTTCGCCGCCTCGGGGAAGACCTGCGCGGTCGCGTAGGTCATGAAGCGGTGCGTGAGGTAGTAGCGCAACGCGTCGGCCGGGTCCTTCGGCGCGGCGCCTTTCCAGATATCGAAGGGCGACATCGCGTCGGCACCCGGCACTCCGAGCGTGGCGACGTACTTCCGGAACGCCGACTCGCACGTCTTGCAGGTCGCGGCGTGCTCCTTGACGAAGACGCCGATCTCGTCGGTCCAGATCCCCCACGACTCCTTCGCGTGCGCCGCCTTGTGCTCCTCGATCGCGGACGTGATCGCGGAGTCCATATGGGGCTTGAGCGAGGGATCGAAGGGGCAGGGTTCGGCGTTCTTGTTCGCCTTCTTCAGGAAGTTCATCGGGCTTCCCGAGCCCGGGCCGCCCCAGAAGACGCGGCGGAAGTCGTCCCCCTTGCCCGCGGCGTCGGCCACGCGGAGCGTCCCGACCATCCCGTTCACCCCGATCATCCGGAGCGTGCGGAGTTCGTCGTTGAGAATCTCGGGGTTGCAGTGGCGGACGCCGTAGCCCGCGCCGCCGCCCTTGCCCGAGCCCCCCTCGCCGTACCCGCCCAGGTGGCCGATGATCCCGAACTTCTTCGGGAGGGGATCGTCGGCGGGGAACAGCTTCTCGATCCGCTCCCGCCGCGCGCGGGCGTAGGTCGAGAGGCCCTGGAACTGCGCGACGAACTCTTCGCGGTTCGCCGCGCCCATCGGGACGGCGAGCCCGACGGTGGCGCCTTTGGGGGACGGCTCGACGATCGTCTTGACCGGCTTCCCGCCGTCGGAGAGTTCTATCTCGACGGTGCACTCGCTGATCGGCGCCGCCTTCTTTCCCGTTCCCGCCTGGACGACGATGGTGAGAAAGTGCCAGCCGGCCCCTTTGGCGACGAGATCCTTGAGCGCCGACGGCTCGCCCGCCTTGAACTCTCCCTTGCTGACCTCTCCCCCGAGCCCTTCGCCGCCCCGTCGCCAGTGCAGCTGGACATCGGCCGCCTCGGGGACCGTTTTCACGGCGCGGACGCGGATTGAGAATCCTTCGATCGGGATCGCGGCGCGCTTTACCGCGTCGGCCTTGTCGACCTGCTCCTGCGGAGTCAGAAGGGCCATCAACAGGAGAAATCTCCTGGTTCCTCGACCGTCAGCAGCTGGTCGGCCGCGACGCCCTCCTTCGCCATCTTCTTGCCGTTCGGGAACAGGACGTGGACGTCGACCTTCGCCTCGTCGCCAAGGCCGAAGTGGGCGTAGGCGCGCTGGCCGCTCGCGTAGCCGTAGCCCGTCGAGATCTCCTGGAACCCGAGCAGCGCACCGCCCTTTGAGATTTTCACCTGCGCGCCGATGCCCATCCGGTTCATCGTCTTCCCTTTGACTTCGACGTCGAGCCACCGCCGCTTCGGGCTCTCGTTGTGGAGGAGCGTGGAGCGCTGCCCCTTGAACCAGTTCACGAGGAAGAGGTCGAGGCGCCCGTCGTTGTCGTAATCGCCGCTCGGGCCGGCGGGGAAGTAGACCATGGGCGCCTTGATGGGCCGTGGGGGCTCGAAGCGCTTGCCCTCGACGTTCCGGAAGATGAGCGGCGTCACCTTCCCGTCCTCGAGCCACGCGGCCGTCGTGTAGAGGTCGGGCCAGCCGTCGTTGTCGAAGTCCTGGAGCTCGACGTGCGGGGCGCGCGCGGGGATGAGGACGTCGAGCCCGTACTCCGCGGTCGCGTCGCGGAACCGCGGCACGCCGTCCTTCACGCCCGTGCCGAGGTAGAGGCGGATGCGCGCGGGGTCGTGGTGATAAGTGAGTACCAGGTCGAGGATCCCGTCCCGGTTCACGTCCCCGAAGCACGCGCCGCAGGGCCAGTCCTCCCGGTCCATCGGCTTGAACGCGAAGAGCTCTTTGAGCTCAACCGCCTCGCGGTAGGTGCCGTCCCCCTTGGAGACGAAGAGCCGGTTGGAGTGGGGGACGAAGAAGTCCGGCTTTCCGTCGCCGTTCAGGTCGGCGACGGCGAGGCCGAGCCCGTGAATGTCGTCGGGCAGCCCGGCGGCCTTGTTGGCGTTCTCGAACTTGAGCCCGCCCTTGTTGCGGAGGAGCACGGAGCGCGACCCTTTGCCCTTCCCGAACTGATCCTCGACGATGAAGAGGTCGAGAAGCCCGTCGCCGTCGAAGTCGAAGACGCCGACATTCCGCGCGGTGAAGAGGTCCTCGGGGCAGGCGCCGCTCTCCGCCGAGATGTCGACGAGCGTGCCCTTGTCGTTCCGGAACAGGTTCGAGTGGCGGACCTGCGCCGAGTGCTGCGGCTCCTCGGTCTTCCCGCTCCGGCGGTTCGCGTTGTTGGCGGAGTAGAGCTCGAGGGTGCCGTTGTTGTCGAGGTCGGCGAAGACGGCGCCGCTCGTCCGCGCGAAGAATTCGACGCCGGGCTGCTGGACGCGCTCGAAGGTGCCGTCGCCGCGGTTCCGGAAGAGGCGCGAGGAGACGGGGCCGGCCGACGGCGCGTACTCGGCATTGGGGCGGTCGCAGAAACCGCCCACGAAGAGATCGATCCGACCGTCGCCGTCGAAGTCGCCCCAGGCTCCGCCGTGGCCCATGAGGCCCGCGAGCGGCTCGACCAGCCCGGCCTTCTGCGTGGCGTCGGAGAAGACGATCGCGTCGCCGCCCGGCACGGGAGAGAGAAGGACCATGGCGAGGAGGAGGAGCGCGCGCATCTACTTGATTAAAGGGGCGCCGGGCGTCCGGAGTTGCGGTCCTTGAATCATCGCGCGGCGCGGCCGGCCCAGCGGCGGAGCGTGTTGCGGTCCTCGAGGACGTCGGCGGGGACCTCGTAGTAGCTCTTGAGCGTCTGTCGGGCGTTGGGGCGGAAGGGCGTCATGCCGCGATCAACGAAGTCCTTCCGCGTGCGGGGCGACGTCTTCAGGTAGAAGCGCCCTTTGAAGAGAATGCCGAAGAATGCGCCGTCGCGGTAGAGGCCGTGACCGCCGAACATCGCCCGGCAGTCGACGCCTCCGCCCAGCTGCTCGAGGACGTAGTCCCGGAACGAGTCCTCCGCCACGCTCAGTCCTTGATGATGAAGACGAGCGCGCCCAGGATGCAGAGGACGAGGCCGAGGATCAGCTTCTCGAAGCGGTCGAAGAAGGAGAACTTGAGGCGCTCGACGCCGGCGGCCGTGAGGCCCACGAGGAGGAGCATGACGCCGACCGTCGTGACGAGGAGGACGAGGCCGATGAGGAAGATCGCCCCCCAGCCGGCGCTCGAGGAGGCGAGGACCAGGAGCGGGATCGAGAGGGTGCAGGGGGAGAGCGCGAGGGAGAGCAGGAGCGCAACGAAGGCGGTCTTCTCGCGCACCTGCCGGTCCTGGTCGTGGTGGTGGCCGGCATGGAGGAACTGGGAGAAGAGGTAGAGGATGCCCAGGAAGATCAGGATGAAGCCGCTCAGCCGCTCGAGTGCCTCCACGCGCTGCTGGAAGAACGCCTTTCCCATCCCCGCGAAGACGACTCCCAGGAGGAAGGCGGAGAGGGCGTGGAGGAACCCCGCGGCCGCCGTGACGGAGAGGGTCCGGCCCATCCGCCACTTCTGGGCGCGCCCCACGACGACGAAGCAAAGCCAGTGGCTCGGGATGAGCGTGTGGAGGAGCGCGAGGGTGAACGTCGAGAAAAGCGCGACCGAGAGCTTGACCATGAGGCGGCGATTATACCCGCGGGCCGGGGGGCGGGAATGAAAAAGGCGCCCCCCCCGGTGGGGAGGGCGCCTTTCCCGGATCGAGTTCCTACTTGTTGTCCGGCAGGTGCGGACCGATGCCCGACTTCGAGCATACCTTGACAACGGTGTTCTTGTTGGAGCAGTCGGGCTTGTGCTTGAGCTCGGTCGCCGTGTCCGCCACGTCCTCGCACGTCGTGCAGTAGTGCAGGATGCGGGCGCGGTCCTCCTGCGGGATGTCGTACACCTTGCCCTCGAAAGTGATCGGCTTGTCGCTCACCTTCTCGGGGTGGCCGTCCACGGTGAAGTACTTCTTCACGCAGATGTCGACCTTCTTGGGCGGCTCCTCGCAGCGCTTGCAGAGGTTCTTGCGAAGGTCGTCGGGCTCGAGGGTGCGGTCGCACTTGATGCAGTAGACGCCCTTCACGACCTTCTTGCAGTTGCACAAGACGTCGGGCTTCTTGAAGGCCTTGACCGTGACGGGGTCCTTGGGCTTCTCGGGCGGCTTGGGCATCTCCTTGGGCTTCTCCGGCTCCTTCGGCTTGGGCGTCTCCTTGGGCATCTCCTTGGGCTTGGGAGCCTCCATCACCGGCTTCTTGGTGTCGGCCGGCATCGCCGGCTTGGGCGTCTCCTTCGGGGTTTCCTTGGGCTCCTCCTTCGGAGGCTCGGGCGTCTCCTTCGGGGTCACCTTCGCGATCTCGATCTCGGCGGGCTTCGGGCCCTCCTTCGGGCGGCTGGCCAGCTTCTCCTTTTCCGCCGCCAGCTCCTGGAGGCTCTCGACGTTGTTCGAGAGCGTCTTGTAGTAGATGGTGCCGCGGAACCGCGGGGCGTTCGCGCGGTAGTGCTCGACCGCCAGGTTGTACTGCTCGCGCGCGACCAGGTCCTTTCCGAACTTGTCGACCGAGCCGAACTCGCCCTTGGCCTCGGTGTCGACCCGGGTCATGAGCTCCGCGACGCGCTTGGAGTCGGCGCCGTTGGCGAGCGGTTTGAGCGCCTCGGTCGCGTCGCCGTAGCGGCGCTCCCGAAGCGCCGAGGTGACCAGCTGCTGGACCTGGTCGAACGTCATCTTTCCCAGCTGGTCGGCCCACTTGAGCCGGGCCTGGCTGGCGACCGCCTCGAACTGCGGCTCGGCCGTGCCGTGCTTGGCCGCCATGTCGTTCGCCTCGCGCACGACCTCCTCGGTCATGGGCGTGCTGCTGCCCACCTTGGTGCGGATGGCGGCGAGGGCGTCGGCCCGCTCCTTCGCAGCCGGGTCAACCTTCTTCTCGACCGCCACCGAGGGCTTGCCCCCGCCCAGTTGCATCTGCGGGAGGTAGACGTAACCGGCATAGGCGACGGAACCGACGATGATGAGCGTCAGCGCAGCGGCCACGACCTTTCCGCCGGAGGATCCCCGGGGGACATAGGTGGACCGGCGGGTGATTTTGGGACGCGCGTTTTCGGGGGTGGCCGCGGGCGCGGCCGCTTCCACCTTCTGGGGAGCCGGCGCGGCGACGGGCGCCGCCGGGATCGGCGCGGCCACCTCGATCGCCACGGGGACAACCGCGGCCGGTGCCGCCACGGCGGGGACCGGCCCGTCGAAATCGAGGACGTAGAGCGTGGTCAGGCCGATCTTCACCTCGTCGCCCTTCGTGAGCAGCACGGAGTCGACTTCGCGCCCGTTGACGCGCGTGCCGTTCCCGGAGCCCAGGTCGGAGATGCGGTATCCCTGGTCGGTCTTCTCGATCCGGGCGTGCTTGCGCGACGTCTTCTTGTCCGACAGCGCGATCGCGTTCTCGGACGAGCGCCCGAGGGTGATCGAGGTGTCGGCGAGCTCCAGCTCGCGGGACTCCGTGTCGAACCTCAACAGCAGCTTGATCATCGGTCCTCCGAGAACCTGGACTTGGTGCCTAACGCCGATTCCCGCCGGAAACTATCCATATATGATACGTCCTTCCGGGGGCTCGTGGGAGTCAGGGCTGCTTGATGGGCTCGCCCCCGTGGGGCTGGGTCCCCGACCCCTCGCAGCTCTTGACGATCTTCTGCTCGTGGTTCTTGGCGTCGTGCTTGATTTCCTTCTCGTCCCGGGCGGCCTGGCCGCACCCCTCGCACTTGAAGACGAGGGGCGACTTGATCGTCTGGAGCTTGCAGCACATCTTGCTCTTGCAGCACGGCTCCAGGTGGGGGACCTGCTGGTGCATCCCGCACGAGGGGATCCACTTCTTGACGCAGACCTTGATCTTGTCGACCGCCGTCTGGCATTCCTTGCACTTGTCCGCCTCGACCTGCTCCTTCTCGCGGATCTTCTTGCACTTGGCGCACCAGGATGCCTCTTCGACGGCGGCGAGGTCGCACGGGATCCCCTTCTTGGCCTCCTGGGGGAGCACGGAAGGGAGGGCCATCGAGAGGGCGAAAAGTGCGACGAAGACGGCGCGGGCGTTCATGGAGGATCTCCTGGCAAGACTAACTATAGAACACCCCCTGGCCGGGGGGGTTGCTACCGGATGATGCCCTTCTGGGGCGTCTTGGATGTCGCGGCGGCCGCGGCGGCCTGCTTCTTGCGGATCATCATCAAGAAGACCACGCATCCGATGATGGCGACGCTGATGATGGCGTAATACATGGTCACCTCCTCCCGGCTCCCCATTATCGGCCGCCGCGCGCGGGTGTCAAGCGTCGGACCCAGCCATAAAACAGACGGTGCGATTCATGGAGCTGGGGCTCCATAAAACGCACCGTTTGATTCATGGCTGGGTATAATGATCTCCTCCTGTGGATCACTTCTATGCCGTGGTGATGGCCGGGGGAAGCGGGACCCGGTTCTGGCCCCTCTCCCGGGCGTCCCGTCCCAAGCAGACGCTCCCCATCCTGGGAGGCGCCTCCATGGTCCGGCAGACCGTCGAGCGGCTCTTCCCGCTCTTCGACGTGAAGCAGATCTTCGTGGTCACCGGGCGCGAGCATTCCCACCTCGTGCGGCGCGACCTCGATCTCCTGCCGCCCGACCAGATCCTCGACGAACCCCTGGGCCGAGACACGGCCGCGGCGGTCGGCCTTGCGGCGACCTTCCTGGAGTGGCGCGACCCCGAGAGCGCCTTCGCGGTCCTGCCGGCGGATCATTACATCGACGACCCGGCGAAGTTCCAGGCCTGCCTGAAGCGCGGGCGCGAGGCGGCCCGCGGGGGGGCACTCGTGACCGTGGGGATCAAGCCGCGCTTCCCGTCCACGTCGTACGGCTACCTGAACCGCGGGGCGCGCCAGGGCGAGGTCTTCCGCGTGCGCCGCTTCTACGAGAAGCCGAAGCTCGAGGCCGCGAAGACGTTCGTCGAGAGCGGCGACTACTTCTGGAACGGCGGGATGTTCGTCTGGGAATCCTGGGCGATCCTCGGGGCGATCGGGCGGTACATCCCGGCGCTGGCGACGTCGCTCAAGGTGATCGGCGGCGCGCTCGGGACGGACAAGCTGCCCGGCGTGATGGCGCGCGAGTACACGCGGATGCCCCGCATTTCGATCGATTACGGCGTCATGGAAAAAGCGGAAAGGGTGCTTATGGTCGAAGCCGATTTCCAGTGGGACGACGTGGGCTCGTGGGCCGCCGCGGCCGAGAGGCGCGGGAAGGACCAGCAGGGAAACTCGATCGAGGGGAAGTGCGTCTCGTCCGAGACGAAGGACAGCCTCGTCCTCTCGACCGACCCGAACCACCTCGTGGCCGTCCACGGTCTCGAAGGGTACGTCGTGGTCCACACCCCCGATGCCACCCTGGTCTGCCCCAAGAGCAAGGCGGAGGACCTCAAGAAGCTGGTCGAGGAGATCCGCCAGAAGGGGCACGACAATTACATGTAGGAGATAAAGTGATGAGAAATCACCGTATCTCCTTATGAAGGTGCTGGCCGTCGACCTCGGAGAAAAGAGGACGGGGTTCGCCATCAGCGATCCCGCCGAGAAGATGGCGCTCGCGCTGCCGACGCTCCTCGACGTGACCGCGGTCGACGTCGCCGTCGTCGCGGCCGAGCAGGAGGCGGGGACCATCGTCGTCGGGCTGCCGCTCAACATGGACGGCACCACGGGCCCCGCCGCACGGAAGTCGCTCGAATTCGTCGAGGAGCTCAAGCTCCACGTGGATATCCCCGTCGTGTCATGGGATGAGCGGCTGACGACCGCCGAGGGCGACCGGCGTCTCCGCGAGGCGGGACTCGACCGGAAGGAACGAAGGAAGCGGGTCGACGTGGCGGCCGCCGTCGTCATCCTCGAAAGCTACCTCGGGAGGAAGAAGTGAAGGTCGTGCTCGCCGCGATCCTGCTCACCGCGCCGGCTGCCCCGGGATGGACGACGCTGAAGTATGGCGACGAGGAGGTCGCGGTCTACCGGGACCGGTGGGGGATCCAGCACCTCTTTGCGAAAACGGCGAAGGCCGCCTTCTGGGCCGAGGGCTACACGGAGGCGCAGGACCGCCTCTGGCAGATGGAGACGTTCCGCCGCGGGGCCAAGGGCCAGGCGGCCGAGCTCCAGGGGAAGGCCGCGTTGCCCAACGACCGCGATCGTGCGCGTCGCGGCTACACCAAGACGGAATTCCAGCAGCTGGTGGAGGCGGCCGGCCCGCGGTTGCGCGAGGCGCTCTCGGCCTACGCCGCGGGCGTCAACGCGTACCTCGAGAAGCCCGCCGCGATGCCGCCGGAGTATGCGAAACTGGGCGTCGCGCCGCGCCCGTGGACCGAAACCGACTCGATGGCCATCGGCGTCATGATGGCGCGCCGGTTCGGCGAGGCGGGCGACCTCGAGCTCATGGTGGCCCGCGTCTTCGACTCGCTGGCGAAGAAGGCGGGCGAGGCGGAGGCGCGGCTCATCGTCCAGGACCTCCTCCGCTTCGGCGATCCCACGGCGCCCACGACGCTCAACGACCAGCAAATCCAGAAGGAGGAGCCGCCGCGCGAGAAGGGGTGGCGACGCGCCCCGGGCATGAGCGGCGAGGCGTTCGCGGCGTATCGCGCGGAGCTCTCGGAGATCGTCGCGTCGCGAGAAGTGCTCGGTCTTCCGACCTACTTCGGCTCGAACGCGTGGGTCGCGGCGCCGAAGAAGTCGGCGGGCGGCCGCGCGATGCTCTACGGCGGCCCCATGATGGGCTTCGGTGCGCCCGCCATCTGCGACGAGATCCACCTGGTCGCGGAAGGCCTGGACGCGGCCGGGATGAGCTTCGCGGGCGTGCCCGGCGTCATGATCGGCTGGAACGGCCGGCTCGCCTGGACGACGACGTCCGGCGGCGCGGATCTCGTCGACGTCTACACGCTCGAGCTCAACCCCGACGACCCCGACGAGTACCGCTACAATGGAGCGTGGAGGAAGTTCGAAATCCTCGAGCGCGAGATCAAGGTCCGCGACGGGGAGGCCGAGAAGGTCCGGGTCTACCGCTCCGTCTACGGCCCGCTTGCGGGCGAGCGCGATCTCAAGAACCACCGTGCCCACACCCTCAAGATGTCCTTCTGGATGAAGGAGCAGGGGACGGTCGAGGGCGTGATCGACATGAACTTCGCCCGCACGATCGAGGAGTTTGCGGCGGCCGCGTCGAAGATCGTCACGAGCCACAACTTCTTCTGCGCCACGACGGACGGGCATATCGGCTTCTGGTATTGCGGCGCCCACCCCGTCCGGAAGAAGGCGCACGACCCGGCCTATCCGCAGGACGGCGGGGGCGGCATGGAATGGGAGGGGATCGCGCCGTTCCGGGAATGGCCGAAGAGCATCGATCCCGCGAACGGCTTCTTCTCCAATTGGAACAACAAGCCCTCCCGGGCATGGCCGTGCGGGGGGTTCGGGAAGGTCTTCTGGGGGAAGAAGATCACGGACGTGCTGGCCGGCACGGAGAAGGTGACGTTCGAACGGTTTGGGGAGATCGCGCGGCTCACCGCGTACCACTCGTTCCTCGCGGACTATTTCGTCCCGATCATCCTCGAGGCGGCGAAGGGCTCCGACGACGAGGGCGTGAAGAAGGCGGTCGAGGCGCTTTCCACGTGGGACCACATGGAGGTCGAGGGCTCGCCGTGCCCGGAGATCGTCGAGCGCTGGGCCCGCGCGGCGATGCGCCGGATGTTCGGGGACCTCGTCGACCCTCTGATGCTGGCGACCCAGCAGGTGCAGCGCGCGGTCGTCGACCCTCTTCTCTACGTGCTCGAAAGGGACGCGAGCCTGGTGAAACTCAAGCACGACTACGCCAAGGGGAAGGACCTGAAGGCGCTGGTCCTCGACTCGCTCAAGGAGGCGATCAAGCCGGGGCTCGAGAAACTGGCGTGGAAGGAGCCGGAGATCGATTTCAAAGGGGACGTGGGGAGCGTGCCGTCGAAGCGCGGCCGCGGGACGTTCCAGATGGCGGTCGAGATGACACCGCAGGGCCCGCGCGCCGTCACGCTCTCGGCGCCCGGCCAGAGCGAGCGCCCCGGATCGCCGAACTACAAGGATCAAGTCACGCTGTTCCGCGAGTGGAAGTACAAGCCGTTCCTCACCGCCCGCGACGAGATGAAGTGACCGGTGCGGGCTCCCTTGAGCGGAAGAGCTCGAGGAGGGCCGTGAAGGGCAGCGTCAGCGTGTCGGCCACCAGGCTCAACGGCACGTCCCAGAGGCACAGGCATTTGAAAATGCCGCCGCAGGGAATCTCCCAGAATTCGGCGTTGCAGTACTCCCAGGCATCCCAGCGAACCCCGCCGTAAATCCCCGGACGAATGGGTTCCTCCGGTGTCCCGGGGCCCAGCGTGAAGGTCACGATCGTCCCGCAGCCTGCGACCGGAGTCAAAAGGCAGGCGAGGGCCAGGGGCCTGAGGATCGTCCACACTCCGCCCTCTTCAGCAAGGGCGGGGCCAACGACTCCTCTGGGAAAGTTCGGCGGGCCGTGGGAAAACGGCTGCTCACTTCCGCTCGGCGAGCCGGGTGCGGAGCGCCGCGATCTTGGGGGGCGCGTCCTTGGGGAGGGGGGGCGCGGCGGCGAAGACCTCGCGGACCCGGGGGTCGGCTGCGCACTCGTCGACCGACTTGCCGTCGAGGAAGAGCGCCGTGCAGCGGTAGAGGCCGAGGTAGACCGCGAGGTCTTTCTGGTCCTGGTCGCCCAGGCGCGCGCGGTCCTCCGACGTCCAGAGGAGGTCGAGCTGGCTGGCCAGGACGCGCGCCTTCGCGACGGTCGAGACGCCCTTCCGCGCCTCGTCCAGCACGTCGCTGTTCACCGGGAGGCGCGCCTTCGCCCGCGCGAGCGCGGCCGAGAGATCCCGGTACTCCTTCGCCCGCGACACTTCGAGGAACGCCCGCTCCGCCGCGTCAAGGCGCTCGAGGAGCGGCTGCCGGTCCGCCCGTGCGGCGCGGCGAGCCTCGTCGACCCACTTCTCGATCTCCGAGAGCCGCGCCTTCTGGGCCTGCTCGCACACGATGTGATAGTCATTGTCGAGCTTGGCCGCGGCGATGGCGAGACGGTCGAACTCGGCGGGGTCCCTTCGCTGGATCCATTGCGAGAGCCGCCGGATCCAGCGGAGCTCGTCGGTCTCGCTCTCCGCGGGGACCCGGGCGCACGAGGCGATGCAGGGATCCAGGTGCTCGCGGGGGAACTCGGGCTCGTTGAGACGCGGGAGCGCGGCGGCGACCGCGGCCGCGGCGGACCGGGCGTGGCGCGCCGCGTCGGCCCGCACCTGCGCCGCCATCGGTTCGTACTCCTTGCCCAGCTTTTCGCGCTCCTGCCGCAGGGCGTCGAGCGCACCGATGAAGTCCCTCTTCTCGAGGAACGGGGCGACGGAGAACGCGGGTTTCGGGTCCGGGGGCGTCGGCGGCGCGGGCTTCTTTTCCTTCTCGGCGAGCGCCGACTTTGCCTTCGCGAGGAGGGTCGGGAACGAGGGAGACTTCTTCAGGAATTCGACCGCGCGGTCCGGCCGGTCGGTTGCGAGGGCGCACTCGCCCGCGAGCCGCCAGGGGAAGAACTCGTGCCGCTCCTTCTCGGCCCCCTTGGTCGCGCCTTTTGAAAACTTCACCACGAGGGTCGTCTCGACCAGCCTGGGGAGCGTCGGAAGGACCTGCTCCTCGAGCGTCCGGAGGGCCTGGGCCGGGTCGGTCTTCGAGATCTTCTCGGCGGTCTCGCACGCGCGCACCGCCTTTGCGAAGTCGCGGTCGTACTCCGTCTCCTCGATCGTCGGCGGTTCCTGCGACACCGCCGAGGCCAGCAGGACGAGCGCGAGGTGGATCATCCTAGTCGAACTGGTAGGTGAACCCGATCCCCATGAGGTACTTCGTCTCCCCGAAAAACTCGCCGGCGATGTCGATGCCTGAAAGCCTCGTTTCGCCCTGCCACGTCTTCCTTGACCAGTAGAGCCCGAGTCCCGCCGTGAGGATCTCGAGCCGGTCGCCCTTCGTCTTGATCTGGAGCCGGTTCAGCCCCAGGGCCGGAAGGCTGTCCTTCGATTCCCACGGGGTGTCGTAGGATTTCATCCCGATCCGCGGATAGAGCCACGTCGCCTGCTTGACCTGGATCCTGTATTCGGCCCCGGCGGAGTAGGAGATTGTGTTGTTGAACCCTCCCAGCGTCGGGTCGGGCGAGCCGACCGCGCGCTTCCACCCGATCCACTGGGCGTCGACCGTGACACGGAGCGGGTAGCCTTCGAAGAAGTAGAGGGCCAGGCCTCCGGAGTAGAGGGTCGGCCAGTCCCACACGGGGTAGATGTTCTTGTCGAGGTCGAAGTGGAAGTTCACGCCCGAGTTGTAGGCGACCCCGGCGTCCAGCATGAACGAGCCCGATTCGAAGACCGTGGTGAGCAGCCCCAGCCCGATCCCCGCCCCCGATTCGCTGTCTTCGAAGACCTGCGTGTCGCGGTTGGGGTCCGGGTTCTGGTCGACCTCCTTGTATTTCGTGTAGACGAAGTCGAGGCCCACGCCGACCGCCACGCGCTTGAAGAACGGGGAGCTCTCCGACAGCTTGAAGCTCATCGCGAAGGCCGTGCGGATGCGGGAGAACTGCTGGTCGGTCTGCGTCAGGAGGTCGACGTCCGGCGGGACGAGGGAGGATCCGTTGAAGAAGTAGACGTACTTGATCTGGAACGGCCGCACGTAGGCGATCGACGCAGCCATCTCGAGGTCGGCGTCCCCGAACTGGTACACCACGCCGGCGAAGGAGGGCGAGATCGGCGGGTCGAGGAGCCCCTGCTCCGGGTCGCCCCGCGTCTCCGGCCCCGTGATGTCGCCGACCCGGTTGAATTCGTACTGCGTGAAGCTCTGGTAGGTGATCGCGAACTGGGACGATTGCCCGGCCGTGCCGGCGGGGTTGGTCCAGATCGCCACGGGGTCGTCGCCAAACGCCGTGTAGCTCCCGCCCATCCCCTTGGCGCGCGAGCCCACCTGGAAATCCTGCGCGTTCGCGGCGGCGGACATGCTGGCGATGGCGAAGATGACGAGCGCGGTTTTCATGGTCCCCCTTTGACCTCCAGCGTGTCCTTGTCCTTCCAGGCTCCCTCGATGACGTAGGTCTTCCCGTCCTCAAGTGCCTTCAGCCGCACGACGCACGAGCCGTACGAGGGCCGCACGAGCTCCAGTTCGCCGTCGGCGATCTCGAAGTCCCGAAGGGCGGTCGGCGTCTGCCGCCGCTCGGCGTCGAGGGATGCGACGAGCGGGCCGCGGATCTCGGCCGGCGGATCGACGAGGATCTCGAGCGTGCAGGTGCCGCGGTAGGCGAGGATTCGCTCCGCCTCCGCGGTCGGACGATGGCCGAAGGCGAGCCAGGCGCGGTAACGCTCGACACGGCTGCGCTCCCCGGGATCGCGCCACCGGGAGCGGGGGAGGGCGGCCAGCGCGGAAATGACCAGGCGGTCCTGGTTTTCGATGAACGTGTCGACTGCTTTCTTCTGCTCGGGGAATTCTCGCCGGGCGCGGGCGAGGAGCACCGCGGCCTCCCCTGCTGAGAAGCGTTCAGCTGAGAGGACGTCCTGGAGCGAGACGAAGAGCTTCGACCACTCGGCCAGGCGGTCAATCGGGGGCGGTGGAGGCGGCACGGCGGAGGGGCGCGCGAAGTAGACCCCCGCGGCCAGGGCGATCGCGGCCGCCGCGGCGCCGATCAACAGGGCGCGGTGCTTCGTCGCCTTCCGCGCCATGCGTCGCGAGATCGTGGCCGGCCGCGCCTGGACCGGCTCTCCCGCGAGGAATCGCGAGAGCTCGTCCGCGAATTCCTTCGCCGTCGCGTACCGTTCCCCCTTCACCCGGCGCATGGATCGTTCGATGATGGCCTCGAGTTCGGCGGGGACGGTGGGACAGACCTGGTGCAGGGGCCTGGCCTCCGTCGTCAGGATCCTCACCAGGATGTCGGTGACCGTCTCCCCGTCGAAGGGTTTCTGCCCGCTCAGGAGCACGTAAAGCGTGCTGCCGAGCGAGTAGACGTCGCTCCGCCGGTCGACCTCGCTGGGGCGTCCCGAGGCCTGCTCGGGCGACATGAACGCGGGCGTTCCCAGGATGACGCCCGAGATCGTGCCGCTGCCGGCGGCGGCGGTGCTGAGCTTTGCGAGACCGAAGTCCATCACGAAGACGCGGCCCTCGGTGTCGATCATCAGGTTCGGGGGCTTGAAGTCGCGGTGGATGACGCCTCGCTCGTGCGCGTAGTGGGCGGCGAGCGCCGCGTCGCGGATCCAGCGGACGATGTCGTTCATGGGGGGGCGCACGCCGGCGTTGGTCGCCTGCTCGGTGGTGATCCCCTCGATGAACTGCATCGCGATGTAGTGGCGGCCGTCGATCTCGGCGATCTCGTAGACCTGCGCGATGTTGGGGTGGGAGAGTCGGCCGGCGCCCTGGGCCTCGAGGTAGAGGCGGCGGATCTCGTCCTCGCCGACGGACCTCGGCATCTTGAGGGCCACCTGGCGGCCGAGCACGGTGTCCCACGCCTTGAACACCTCGCCCATCCCGCCCTGGCCGAGCTTCGAGAGGAGGACGTACTTGCCGAAGCGGTTCTTGGGATTCTCGAGGGCCTTGATCGCCTCGGCGGGGAGCGGCCCGCTGTAGGACTTCGTGGATGAAACCGTGGAGGCCTTGACCGTGAGGAGCGCATTGCACTTCACGCAGCGCGGGCGGGTGAGCGCCTCCTGGAGCGGGATCGGGTAGTCGAGGCCGCAGGCGGCGCAGCTCATCCCGATCTGGATCGTGACCGACGAGCCCTCACGGTTCCGCTTCTGGTCGGCGGCGATCTCGAGGATGCGCTTCTCGGTGAGATACCCCTTCTCGATCGCGACGGTGTGGACGGGCTTGACGAGGACCGTGCCGGGCTCGGCCGCCTGGCGCTCGCGCTCGCGGATGCATTCCTCGAGCTGCGCCTCGCTGATGGCCCCCAGCTGGACGGCCATCAGGAGGACGTCCGAGTCTTTGAAGTGGGACTCCATAGGGATCCGGAGCGATTCCCTCCCGTGCGAACCGGTAATTGTACCCGATGGGGCGGGGGACGGGGGATGAGGCGATCTGGAAAAATTATTTTGCCGGGAGGGGCCGGTTCATGATGTAATATATCCCGCCGTGAACAAGAACCCCCCCTACGACCTGTGCTGGGGAATCCTGCCGGAGGTGAGCCGGAGCTTCGCGCTCGTCATCCGGTGCCTGCCGCGCCACCTGGACGACGCGGTCATGGTCTCGTACCTCCTGTGCCGGATCGCCGACACGATCGAAGATTCGCTCCGCCCGCCCGCGGAGAAGCGCCGGATGCTCGCGGGCTTCGCGGATGCCCTCGACCGCGGGACGGCCGAGGTGCCGCCGGAGCGCGAATACCCGCCGACCTATCGCCGCCTCATGCGCCATGTCCCCGACGTGCTGGCGTGCTACCGCGCGCTGGACGCGGATGCGAGGCCGATCATCGCCGCCCGGGTCCGCGAGATGTGCGACGGGATGTCGAAGTGGGCGGACCGCAAGATCGTCACGATCCCGGACCAGAACGAGTACTGCTACTACGTGGCCGGGCTCGTGGGGAAGCTCCTGACGGACCTGTTCGTGGCCTCCGGTCACGTGCCCGCGCGCTCCAAGGCCTCGCTCGACGCCCACGCCGTCGAGTTCGGCCTCGCGCTCCAGAAGGTGAACATCATCCGCGACGTCCGCGCCGACCTGGAGGACGACCGCTGCTACTGGCCCTCGGAGGTCATGGCCCGGCAGGGGCTGGACGCGGGGACGATCCTGCGCCCGGAAAACGTCTCGCGCGCGATCAAGGTCATGGACGACCTGATCGCCGACCAGTGGGCCTATCTCGGCGCCGCGCTCAAGTACATCACGTACCTGCCCGCGACGGAACTGCGCGTGCGGATGTTCTGCGCGATCCCGCTCTTCATGGCGGTCGCCACGGCGCGCTTTTGCCAGGGCAACGAGGGCGTTTTCCTGAGCCCGCGCGCGGTGAAGATCCCGTCGCGCATGGTGCGGTCGATCATCATGCGCTCGATGTCGCTCGGCAGCTTCAACACCTACCTGCAGTCCTGGTTCCGCCGCTGGCAGCACGGCGCCGTGGACCGCCCCTCGCCCTTCCAGGCGGTCGCGGCCCTCCTGCCGTAAGCCTCACTTCGGCTTCGCCAGGTCCGCCCCGCAGCCGGGACAGAGCCGGATTTCCGCCCCGCACTCCTTTTCGCACTTCGGGCATCGGTGCATGCCGGGATGCGTGAGCGCCCAGTCGACGGGCTCGAGCAATCCAAAGAACATTTCTTTCAACCCGCTTTGAAGCAGCTTGACTTGGTCTTCCCGGGTGATGCGGACGTCCACCGGATCCCAGTTTCCGCCGCTCGTCATCGGGATTCCCTCGGTCCCCGGTTTCACCCGGCTGAAACCGGTGCCCCTGCTCTCGGCCATCCCCTCGCCGGTCCGGGGGCTCACGACCTTCACCCGGACGCCCAGCTCGGCCCGATGCTGAAGGATTTCGTCGGCTTTCATGTTGGACACCTGCAGCGAGACGACCTCTCCCTGCAAGAGGCAGTCGACGCCGCGGATCCTCCCGGGCGTGGAGAGTTCCTCGCGGAGGCGGCCCCGGTCGATCCCGCTCTTCTTCAGGAGGTCCTCGACCTCGGCTCGTCCGATCATCCGGAACCGGCCGGTGAGGCAGGCCATCTTCGTCAGTTCCTCGGCGGCGAGCGATCCAAGTCCGTGGCCCGTCAGGTCGTCGAATTCCAGGACGCCGGCCGTGGCCGGAGTGAGCCCTTCGGGCCTGCGGACGTAGACCCACGGATCGGGGATGCGGCCGATCGGGTGGCTTGTGATGATCGAGGGTCCGCAGCCCGCCATCAGGATCACCGCCAGGAGGGCCAGGATCAGGCGCGAACCGTTCATGCCCGCTCTACTCTCCTTCCGCCGGTTTCTTGAGACGGGGATACTTCAAGAGGAGGAACGCCGACGGGAGCGTCGTGAGCGAGGCGAAGAGGCCCATCAGGATGGCGAGCCCCGTGAACAGGCCGAAGTAGATCGTCGGCACGAACCGGGAGAAGCAGAGCATCGCGAAACCGGCGAAGACGATCGACGTCGCGATCAGGATGGCGCGGCCGATCGTCGCGTGGGACCGCCGGATCGCCTGCTCGAGATCGCCCCCCGATTTCACCAGCTCCGACTTGAACCGCACGGCGTACTGGATCGCCGCGTCGATGCCGATCCCCAGCGCGACGGAGGCGATGATCACCGTGACCATGTCGAGCGCGATCCCCGCGAAGCCCATGACGCCCAGCACGAGCAGCACCGGGAGGATCTCGGGAAGGACCACGAGCATCGCCATGATCGGCGAGCGGAAGAGGACCGTCAGCATGAGCCAGATCGCCACCGTCGCCAGGAGGAACGTCTTCTTCGTGTTGGGCCAGTAAGTGTCGAGCATGTTGGCGTAGAGGAGGAAGACGCCGGTCGGCCGGGCCTCGACGCCCTTGAGGGGGCCGTCCTTCAGGGAGAGCAGGTGGGCCGACAGCCGGCCGAGGATCTCCTTCCGGTTGAGCGTCGGGGCGGTCTCCTTCATCCGGAGCAGGACGCGGGACGTGGTGAAGTCGGCGTTGCAGAATTCGCGGACCTGGTCCTTTGCCATGGCGATGACCAGTCCGAGGACCTGGGCATCCTTGGTCCCGGGCCTGAACGCCTTGCGCGCCTCGTCCACGAGCGTCTTCAGGGAGCGGAGGTTCCCGGTCTCCGGCACGCTCTCGAAAAATCCGCCCACGGCCTCGAGCGCGGCCAGGCCCTCCGGCGTCTTGAAGAACCCGGGCGTCTCCGATTTCAGGATCACCTCGAGCGGCGTGGTGCCGCCCATGCGGTTGTCGATGTAATCCAGCCCCTGGTAGATCTCGCTGTTCTTGTGGAAGTAGTCGATGAACTTCGTCTCGACGCGGACCTTGGTCATCCCCCAGATCGAGAGCCCCATGACCGCGAGACTGAAGAGGACCACGGCGAGCGGGGCGCGCAGGACGAGGGTGAGCAGGGCCTTGAGGGGGCCGCCCGGCTCCCGCGCCGGACCCGCGGCGCGGCCCGACACGGCGGGCCGCGTGACCACCGTTGCGGGCAGGAAGAGCATGACGACGGCGAGGCTGAGCGCCATGCCGATCGTCATCATGATGCCGAAGGTCCGGACGGGGATGATGCCGCTGGGGATGTGGGCGGCCGTGCCGGCCATGGTTGCCAGGACACTGAACAGGCAGGGGCTCCAGATTTCCTGGGGGGCGCGCGTCGACGTCACCTTGGGGTCTTCAGCCGGATCGAGGGCGCGCCGCTCCAGGTAGCGCTCGATGAAGTAGACCGTGTACGGGAGCGTCAGCACGAAGAGGAGCACGGGCATGTTCGAGGTGATGACCGTCATCTTCTTCCCGAGCACGACCATGAGGGCGAGCATGAGGATCACCGGGAGGACGCAGGTGGCGATCGGAAACACCACCCAGCGCAGGCGCCGGTAGATCCCGAGAAACGTGAGGCTGAAGACGCTCAGCGAGACGACGCCGAACATGCCGATGTCGGCCTTGATGTGCTCGCGGAGCACGACGTTGATGATCGGCAGTCCCGAAAGGCGGAGGGGCTCGTCCAGGCGGGGGCGGAACTCCGCGCCCAGGCGGCGTACCCCGTCGACGAGCAGGAGGCGACGCCGGTTGTTCTCCTGGATGGCCTCCTGGTAGGGTTTTTCAATCTCGGCGATGCGTCGCTGCGTGTCGGCGTCCCTTGCGCGGCCGAGCAGTCGATTCCGCTCGGGTTCGAGCTGCATCAGGGCCTCGGGGACGTCGAGGTAGACGAGGAGGGAGAGATCTTTTCCGTCAGCCGAGATCAGGTTTCCGAGCGCCTGGGTGTGGCCCCCCATCTTCCGATCCTTGTCGCCGAGGAGCTCCGCCTTGGCTTTCTCGAGGTTCACTTTCGGGTTGAGGTTCCCCTCCTTGTCGGTGAGCGTGACGGGTACGGGGAAGAGCCCTGCCGGCACGTTTCTGAGAAGGGGAATGCTGCTGATGGAAAGCGTGCTCTTGGCATAGGGCAGCGTCGAGACCTTCCGGGCGAAGTCGTTGAGCACCTGGAGCGACTCGCGCGTGAACCATCCTTCGTTGCGGTGGCCGCAGACGATGAGGTAATCATCGGTGCCCCAGTCGGCGCGGCTCTGGTTGTAGTAGGCGAGGTTCGGGTCGGACTGGTCCAGGAGGACGTCGGTGCCGGCTTCCACCGCGAAGCCGCGCAGGAGCCACGCGCCGGCCCCCGCGGCGAGAAGGGCGCCGACCAGGATGAAGGGCCTGCCGCGGACGATCAGCTCGGGGTAGCGGTTCATGGGTCGCGTCAGACCGCCCGCCCGATCTCTTCGATCGCGTCCGGGTTCTCCACCGAGGCGGTGTCGCCGAGCGGCTGGTTGAGCCAGCGCTTCCGGATGGTCGCTCGCACGATCTTCGCGGAGCGCGTCTTGGGGAGCATCGTCACGAACTTGAGCGTCTCGGGCCGGAGCGTCTTCCCCAGGTGCTTCACCACCTGCCCGCGGAGCTCCTCGCGCAGCGGCTCGGAGAACGTGAAGCCGGGCTTCAGCACCACGAAGCAGGCGATCGACTCCCCTTTGAGTTCATCCGGCACGCCGATCGCCGCCGCCTCGGCCACCGCGGCGTGCTCGATCAGGGCGCCCTCCACCTCCGCGGGGCCGACCCGCTTGCCCGCGACCTTGATCGTGTCGTCCGATCTCCCATAGAGAAACCAGAAGCCGTCGTCGTCGATCTTCGCCCAGTCGCCGTGGTACCAGACCTCCGGCCCGAACTTCGAGAAGTAGGTTTCGAGGTAGCGCTCCGGGTCCTTGAGGAACCCCTTGGTCATCGAGGGCGCGGGCTGTTTGCAGACGAGGTGGCCGATGCCGCCGCGGATCGGCTTCCCGTCGTCGTCGAACACGTCGACGTCCATCCCCAGCCCCGGCCCCCGGAGCGTGCAGGGCTTCAGCTCGGTGATGGGAAGGGGCATGAGGTGGCTGCCCATGATCTCCGTTCCGCCCGAGATGTTGATGATCGGGCAGCGCTTCCCGCCGACGTGCTCGAAGTACCACTGCCAGCTGTCCGGGTCCCACGCTTCGCCGGTCGATCCCAGGATCCGCAGCGACGAGAGGTCGTGCTTCTTCACCCAGTCGAGCGGGGAACTCTTCAGCAGCCGGATGGCGGTGGGGGAGATCCCCAGGTGCGTCACCTTGTGGCGCTCGACAATCTCCCAGAGACGGTCGGGATTGGGGTGGTTGGGCGCGCCCTCGAAGAGGACGAGCGCGGCGCCGAAGAACGTCGCGCCGATCATCTCCCACGGCCCCATCATCCACCCGATGTCGGTGACCCAGAAGAAGACGTCCCCCGCCTTCACGTCGAAGCCGTAGCCGAGTTCCTTGGCCACCTGCGCGAGCACTCCGGCGTGCGTGTGGACGGTCCCCTTGGGCCTACCCGTCGTCCCCGAGGTGTAGATGACGATCGACGTGTCCTCCGCGTCGAGCTCCGCGGTCGGCGCCTCGTCGGGCGCGCGGCTCACGGTCTCGTGCCACCACGCATCCTTCGGCCCCATCGGGACCTCGAGCCCGAGGCGTCGGAAGACGATCACGTTCCGGACCGAGGGGCACTCGTTCACCGCGAGGTCGGCCTCGGGCTTGAGCGCCGACCGCTTCCCGCGGCGCGAGACGCCGTCGGCCGTGAAGAGCACCTTCGCCTCCGAGTCGCGGAGGCGAGACGCGAGCGCGGGGGCGCCGAACGCGGAGAAGACCGGGACGGCGACGGCACCGATCTTGAGGCAGCCGAAGAAGGCCGCGACGATCTCCGGGATCATCGGCATGTAGATGCCGACCGCGTCGCCCTTCGTCACGCCCATCGCGAGCAGCGTGTTCGCGACCTTGCAGACCTTGCGGTGGAGCTTTTCGCGGCTCCACGTCTTCGTCTCCCCGTCGTCCGATTCCCAGACGATCGCCGCCGTCTCCGGCCGCGGGTCGCGGTCGATGCAGTTGGCGACGATGTTGATCCTCCCGTCGATGAACCATTTCGTCCAGGGGAAGCCGGCGGAACGGTCCTGCACCTTCGTGTAGGGGCGGGACCATTCCACGCCCAGGTCCCGGAGCGCGGCGTCCCAGAACCACGAGGTATCGGCGGTCGAGCGGCGGAGGAGCTCGTCGTAGTCCCGGATGCCGTGCCGTCGCATGAAGCGCGTGATGTTGGCGCGCTCGACGGTCTCGGTCGTGGGTCTCCAGGCCACCTCGTCCACGGGGGACATTCTACCCGAAGGCCCGGGCCCCGCGTTCTATTTGGCTACTTGGGAGGGAGCCCCAGCGGATCGGCGTTGCGCAGCGGGTTGGGGATGGCGAGGTCGGTCACGTAGGAGCGCTGCATGCAGCCGCTCCCATGGATCTCGGTCCGGCGGACGCGCACCTCGTCGACCTTCCTCCGCTCGGCCGGCTCGAGCTTGCCCGCCGCGAAGACCGCCACGCCCTGCATCTCCTGGTTCTGCGCCGCCAGGTTGAACTTGGAGTCGGCGTGCGTCTGGTACTGGACCACGAGGACGGTCTTCTGGGCTTCGTGCAGGATGGCCGAGGCCGCGGCGTCGAGGTGGAACTCGTCCCGGACGGCGACGGCGACTTTGGCCCCGCTGCTGTAGGGCGACTCCCCGAAGCTTTTGAACACGAGGAGGAACGCGATGACCAGGCTCATCACGCTGATGAACCCGAAGATCGCGATGGTCCAGAGGGTGCGGTTCACGGGGGGAAGTATACCTAATCGAACCGGCCCTTGACGGCCTCGGCGGGGATATCGGCCTTCACGCCGGGCCTCGGCTTCCCATCCTCCCCGACGAGCCCCTTGGACTTGAACCAGCCCAGGTTCATCTCCAGGACGTACCGCGCGGGCCGCGCGGACGGGGCGGTCGGCCACGGTCCGGCGCGGGGGTCGGCGGCCGTGGGCGTCTCGTTCACGTTGACGAGCGTCCCGTCCGCCGCGAAGAACGCGATGTCGAGCGGGATGAGCGTGTTCTTCATCCAGAAGCTGTGGCCGTCCTCCTCGGCGTATGCGAAGAGCATGCCGTCGTCGGCGGACATCCGTGGGCGGAACATCAGCCCGTGCTGGCGGTCCAGGTCGGTGAGCGCCAGTTCGACGTGCGCCGTGACGCCGCCGATCTTCATCTCCGGGAGCTCCCGGGCCGGCACCGTCGGCACGGTCGCGACGGAGCCGGTCCTGAGTTCGACCGACTTCTTCGCCACGAGGAGCGCGTAGGCCGCCTCGGCATGCGACATGACTCCCTCCGGGTCGCCCTCCTTCAGTTCCTGCACGTCGACGATCTTCCCCGAGCGGTCGAGGAACGCGGCGTCGTACGAGACCGCGGAGGCCTCCGACTCGACCTTCACGTACCGCTCGCGGGGCCACGCCAGGAGCAGGCCGCGGCCCTCCTCAAGGCGCGGAAGGCCGTAGAGCGTCGAGCGGCGCTCGCGCTCGGTGGCCCACACGTCGACCAGGATCGTCTTCCCGCCGATCGTCACCGCGGGGCCGCCGGCGCCCTGCGGCGGCGGGATCGCGGGCGGGGCGGAGTGCGAGCAGGAGGCGATGAGCGCGAGGGCGACGGCGAGGGAGGATGTCCGTGGGTTCATAAATCGGTCCCTAATCGGGGAAGCTACCGCGCGGGGCCTGGGGTGGGAATTCCGCCTTCACGCCGGGCTTGACCTTCCCGTCCGCGTCGACCAGCCCCTTCCTCTTGAACCAGCCGAGGTTCATCTCCAGGACGTATCGCACGGATCCCGCGGCGGGCGAATGGGGGACCGGCTCGCGGCGCGGGTCGGCCGCGATCGGCGTCTCGTTCACGTTGACGAGCGTCCCGTCCGCCTTGAAGAACGCGATGTCGAGCGGGATGAGCGTGTTCATCATCCAGAAGCTGATCCCGGCGCGCTCGTCGTCATACGCGAAGAGCATCCCGTCCTCGGCCGACATCCGCGGGCGGAACATCAGCCCGTGGTTCCGCTCGGCCTCGTTGAGCGCGAGCTCGACGCCCGCGGGGACGCTGCCGATCTTCATGACGGGAAGATCTTGCGCGGCGGGCGCGCCCGCGATCGCGGCGGCGTCGCCCTTCTGAACTCCCGTCTTCGCGAGTTCGCCCGGGGGGACGAGCAGCGCCGCGGCCGCCTCGACCGCCGGGACGACGCCTTCCGGGTCCGCGCGGTCGAGCTTCGCGACGTCGACCACTTTGCCGGACCGGTCGAGGAACGCCACGTCGTAGGAGTCGGCCATCGGCTCCAGCTTCGCGAAGCGCTCGCGCGGCCAGAGGAGCAGGTAGCCCCGGCCGTCCGGAAGGGTCGTGCAGGCGAGCGGTGCGTTGCGCCGGTCCTTCTCCGTGGCGAAAACGGTGACCGCGATCTTCCGTCCCTTCAGCGTGACGGTGGCGAGCCCGGCGGTCCTCCCCGAGTCCTCGCACGAGAAGCCCACCGCCGCGATCACCAGGAGCGCCGGCACCTTTCCCGCCATGCTAGTTCTCCATCAGCTTGAACTTGAGGATCTGCTGGACCCTGAGCGCGTACTCGCCGATGCGCTCCTTCTGTTTCTCGTCGAACGTCGCGCCGATCCACTCCGCGTCGGCGGCGTTCGAGGGGTTTCGGATGTTGTCGTTGACGTCCCGGGTGCCGCGGATGCGCACCTTCAGCCCCGGCGACCCGTCGAGCTTCACCACCTCGAGTTCCAGCTTGGTCCGGAAGCCCTGCCGCCAGTGCGTGCTCAATTCCACCAGCCACTCGGTGAAGATCCGGTTCGTGCCGTCCGCGGGCAGGACCGCGAAGCCCGAGCGCCGGACAGTCTCCCTCGCGATCTCCATCACCTCGGGGGCCGGCTTCCCGACCGGGGTGACCTCGTACCAATCACTGGTGGCCGAGGTGCCCAGCACGGGTGAGGCCACGTTCAGCATGAAGCAGCCGCCCAGCAGCGGCAGGAGCATCCAGGGGAGGGTACGCATGAAGGCGTGTCAGGATAGCATGACACGCGGGGCGGGGTGAACGTTAATCGTTTCCCTGCGCGACGAGCTCGAGGCTGAACTTGGCGAACTGCGGATCGTCGAGGTACTCCAGCCGTACGAGCCCCACGCCGGGCGCGTAGGTGCTCCGGGAGCGGATCTTGACGGGCGAGCCCTCGCGATCGATCGTGCTGGTGAACTCGACGACGAGGCAGTCGGAGTAGCTCCGCTCCTCCTCGCCCCGGCCGAGCGTCACCGCCTCGGACGCGGAGGTCACCCGGCGCTCGAAGTCCCGGCCGCGCGACTGCCACGTCCACGAGTCGCCGGACCGGGCCGGGAACTTGAGGAGGGGCTCGCGCTCGCTGCCGGCGGAGAGCAGGACCGCGTCCTTCTCCAGCTCGAGGAAGTACGCCTTGCGGGTCGAGTAGTCGCGGTAGATCTCCTCCAGCGTGTAGTAGACGCGCGTGACGGCTCCGTCGCGCGTGACGGAGTCGGTGCGGATGCGCTCCTTGATCTCGCCGTCGGCGCGGCGGTAGACGAGGAAGCGGCCCGGCTTGACGGGGAAGTACTTGCGGAGCTGCGCGGAGACGCCGGGGAGGCGGTCCGCGGGGCCGGCCTGGAGCTTCGCGATCGCCTGCTCGGCCCACGCCTTGTGCTCGGGGCGCCCGGCCCGCGGGAGGTACTCGCGGAGGCGGGCCAGCGCGTCGGGCGTCTCGGACGCCTCGACCTCGATCTTGACCTGCGCGAGCTCCGCGTCCTGCGCGAGCCCCGCCGCGTCCGCGCTCTTGGGATCGATCGCGAGGGCGTCCTTCGCGGCCTGGGCGGCGGCGCGGTTCTCGCCCGCGTCCAGCAGCTGCTTCGCGCGCGCGAGGAGCGCCTCGACCAGGCGCGGTTGGAGGGCGGTCTTCCGCGAGGGGTCGACCTTCACCGCGCCCTGGAGGAACGTCGCCGCGGAGCCGTAGGCCTTCCGGTCGGACGCGGCCTGCCCCATCTGGGAAAAGCGGTCCGCGAGGGATCCGCGGAGGGCCTCGTCGATCGTGCCCACCTCGGCCAGGCGCGCGAGCGCCTCGGCGAAGGCGGCGGTGAACGTCTCGCTCGGCGAGACCTTGTGGAGGTCGGCGAACCGCTCGGCCAGCTTCGACATCGTCTCGCGGCGCATCTCGGGGGAGAGGATGGGGAGCGTGCGCCGGAGCGCGTCGGAGAGCGCGGCGGCGTCCCGCTTCTCGAGGATCCGCTCGAACTGCGCCTGGGCGATGCGGGCGACGAGCTGGGCGAGGCCGGAGCGCTGCGCGTCGAGGTCGGTGAGAGCGAGGGAGATCTGGCGGAGGGCGTCCTCGAAATCGCCGCGGTCGAAGGCGGCGCGGGCGGCGTCGGCGGCGGCCGCCGCGTTCGCGTTCGTGGAAGTCTTGTCGCCCGCGGGCTTCTCGGTTAGGACGATCTCCTGGACGGCGTGCTCCTCGATCTCGCGGACCGTCCCGTTGGCGATCTTCACCCGGTAGCGGCCCTGCTCGTAGCCCTCGAGCGTGCCGGTCACGACGGTGCCGTCGGTGAGCGTGACCTTGACGCCCTGGGCGAGGAGCGGGGTGGCGAAGAGCGCGAGCGCGATTGCGACGAGGACGGTCTTGGACATCGGGCGATCCCCCTTCTGACTATCTCTGACTATCCTTGTTATCGGCCGTTGCGGAGCGCTTTCTGGAGCTCCGCGTGGAGCTGCGAGAGCGCCTGGGGGAGGACGCGCGCGTCAGCGACCGTGGTCATGAAGTTGGTGTCGCCGTTCCACCGGGGAATGAGATGGAAGTGGAGATGGCCGGGGACGCCCGCCCCGGCGGCACGGCCGAGATTGACGCCGATGTTGTACCCCTGGGGGCGCATCAGGCGGTCCAGGGTCTCCTGCATCCGGACCAACTGGTCGAAAAGGTCGGTGCGTTCCGCGTTCGTGAGGAGGCCGAGAACCGCCTTGTGGGCGAGCGGCGCGACCAGGAGGTGGCCGCCCGCGTAGGGAAAGCGGTTGAGGACCGTGAAACAGGACTTCCCGCGCAGGACGACGTGGTTTCCACGGTCCTTTCGGGGAGCCCGGGCGTACTCGCAGAGGAAGCATCCGGGGAGTTTCTTCGGCGAGGTGATTTTCTTGAGATAAGGCATCCTCCAGGGAGCCCAGAGGCGGGAGAGCGCGTCGGGTTTCCTCACAGGTACCGCCTCAGGACCCGGCCCACGACGAAGGGCGCGGAGATCCGCCGGCCCGACACGGTCGTGTACTCGATCATCTTGACGAAGACCGCCGCCGTCTCGACCGTGTCCTCGCGGAGGACGAGCACGTCGGGCTTGCGGACCACGTGGAAGAGGATCGGGCGGCGGCCCTTCTCGAAGATCAGGCCCGCGTGCACCGTCCGCACGGGATGCTTCGCGTCCTCGACCGGCTCCGTGTGGAGCTCGCCGATCACGCCGTGGGCCCGGAAGACGCGGCCGCGGAACTTCGCAGGGTCGGCCGCGCAGGCATCCCAGTCGAGGGGTCCCGGGGCGAGCGCCTCGACCTCCGCGTCGCTCATCGCGTTGAGCTTCCTCAGGAGGTGGAGGTAGATGAAGTCGGGGACGCTGGGCGTGTCGTCCGTGATGAACTGGTCGAAATTGTCCGGGCCGTCATGGACCCAGAGCGGGGCCTCGGGCGGGATCTTTCCCTGGAGTGCGACGATCTCGGTGCGGACGTTGGCCATCTCGCCCTCGAGCGAGTAGCAGGAGCTCAAAAGCGGGAGGAGAAGCAGGAGGGGGAGCCGCACGATCCCGGAGTATAGCAGCCGGCCGTTGCCCCGTCGAAAGGGATTCACTATAGTTGGGAATAGGGAGCTGGGGACGTTTCCAAAGGTCGAGGGCTGGGGCATGAAATACGCCATCTGCAACGAGACGTTCGTCGACTGGGAGTGGGAGCGCATGCTGGAGTGCATCGCGCGGCTGGGCTATCACGGCGTGGAGGTGGCGCCCTTCACGCTGGCCGACCACGCGGCGGAGATCGACGCGCAGCGGCGGCGCGACCTGCGGAACGCCGCGCAGCGGGCGGGCGTGCCGGTCATCGGTCTCCACTGGCTGCTCGTCAAGCCGGCGGGACTCTACGTCACCACGCCCGACGACGCGGTCCGCCGCCGGACCGCGCAGTACTTCGTCGACCTCGTGCGCCTCTGCGCCGACCTGGGCGGCGACTTGATGGTGATCGGCTCGCCCAAGCAGCGGAACCTGCTGCCGGGGATCACCCGCGAGCGGGCGATGGGCTACGCGCGCGAGGTCTTCGAGTTCGCGCTGCCCGAGGCGGAGCGGTGCGGCGTCACGATGGCGATCGAGCCGCTGACCCCGCGCGAGACCGACTTCATCAACACCGCGGCGGACGGGGTCGAGCTGGTCGAAAGGCTCAATCACCCCCGGTTCCGCCTCCACCTGGACGTGAAGGCGATGTGCGGCTCGGAGAAGGAGCCGGTCCCCGACGTGATCCGCAAGAACGCGGCGTACCTGCACCACTTCCACGCGAACGACCCGAACCTGCTGGGTCCGGGGATGGGCGACGTCGATCACCGCCCGATCGTGAAGGCGCTCAAGGACGTGGGCTACAAGGGCTACGTCTCGGTGGAGGTCTTCGACTACCGCCCGGGCGCCGAGCACATCGCCCGCCAGAGCCTGTACTACCTGAAGCAGGTGGAGGCGGCGGCCTGACCCAGCCATGAAACGCACCGTCTGTTTTATGGAGCCAGCCAGCGGTCCCGGTTCTTCGCGACGAACTCGTCGTCGTTGAGGTGCGGGTAGCCCCGATACACCCGGTCGATCTCGGCCGCCTGGCCGGGCGACAGCCCTTCATGCGGATCCAGGCACCAAGTCCCCTCGAACAGCCCCTGCCGCCGCAGCACCTCGTGCAGCCCGGCGATGCAGCCCGCGAATCCGTTGGCCGCGTCGAAGAACGCGGCGTTCGAGTCGGTGATCTGGACCGCGCGCGTGAGCATCTCCGGCGTGGCGCCCTTTGAACGGTGCGCCTCCTCCAGGAGCTCGACCGCCTTCCTCGTCCAGACCGACCAGTGGCCGAGCAGCCCGCCGACGATCCGGAGCCGCGTTTCGCCGAACCGGTACTCGGTCAGAAGGTCGGCGAGGATGGTGTCGTCGTTGCCCGTGTAGAGCGAGAGGTCGCCGGCGCGGCCCGACTCCGCGACCGCGCGCACGACGTCGATCGTCTGGTACCGGTTGAAGGGCGCCATCTTGATCCCGACCACGGCCGGGATTCCGGCGAACCGTCTCCAGAAGGAGTAGGGAAGCACCCGGCCGCCGACCGCCGGCTGGAGGTAGAAGCCGAAGAGCGGGAGCACCTCGCCCACCGCCTTCGCGTGCTCGATGAGCGCGTCCTCGTCCGCGTCCTTGAGGGCCGCGAGGCTGAGGAGCCCGATGTCGTATCCCAGCTCGCGCGCGAGCGACGCCTCGGCCACCGCCTGCTTTGTCGTGCCGCAGATCCCCGCGACTTTCAGAAGCAGCGGCTTCTGCCGACGGTCCTCGTCCGTCGCGATCTCGAGCACCGGCCGTAGCAGCCCCTTTTCGCGGATCGCGAACTGCGTCGTGTGGACGCCGACGGCGATCCCGCCGGCGCCCGCCGAAATGTAGTACCGGGTGAGCGCCCTCTGGCGCCTCTCGTCGAGCTTTCGTGAAGACGTGAGCGCAAGCGGGTGGGCGGGGATGACCACGCCCTTTCGGAGCAACGCGAGCTTGTCCGGCGTCATCAGAATTTTCCGTCGCGCGTCTCGAAGTGCGAGGGCTTGTTGAGCGTCGCGCCGCCGCTCTTCACCCAGTGCGCGACCCATTCGACCGCCTGGTCGAGCGTCACGCGCGGCCGGCCGAATCGCGCCAGCGCCTTCGATGCGTTGTTCAAGAGGGCGGTCGGCTCTTCTTTCCCGTTCACGACGGGCTTCCTCCCGAGGAGTTCGCCGAACTTCACGGCCAGGTCGCGGACCGCCACGATCCCCGGCCCCGTCACGTTCCACACGACCGGCGGCGACTGGCCCGTGAAGAGCATCCGGAGCGCGATCGCGTTCGCGTCGCCCTGCCAGATCACGTTGACGTAGCCCATCCGGACGTCGAGCGGCGTCCCGTTCCACACCTTGAGCGCCACCTCCAGGAGGATCCCGTAGCGGAGTTCGACCGCGTAGTTCAGCCGGTAGATCGCGGTGGGCGTCTCGTTCGCGCGCGAGAAATACTCGAACATCCGCTCGCGCCCGAGAGCCGACTGGGCATACTCGCCGATCGGGCCGGGGGGCGTCTCCTCCGTCGCTCCGCCGCCGGCGACGGGGACCAGCGGATAGACGTTCCCGGTCGAGAAGGCGACGGTCGGGAGCTTCGAGTAGCGCTCGGCGACGAGCCCCGGGAGGTAGGCGTTCGTGGCCCAGGTCGCCGCCTCGGCGCCGGTCGTCCCGAACTTCTGGCCGACCATGAAGATCACGGCGCCCGCGTCGGGCAGCTTCATCACGTCGGCGCGGTTGAACAGGTCGCACGGGACGGTGCGGACGCCCGCGGCCTCGAGCGACTCGCGAGACTTCGGATTCGAGAACCGCGCCACGCCGATGACCGAGTTCTTCTTCCCCGACTCGTCGAGCGCGCGGCGCGCCATCCGCGCGAGGGTCGGCCCCATCTTCCCGCCGACGCCCAGGAGGACGAGGTCGCCCTTGAGCGGCGCGAGGTCCCGCACCGCCTCCGGCGTGGGGCGGGACAGGTCTTCCTCGAGCTCGGCCTCGGTCGTGATCACGGGCATCATTATAGTAAAGCCGTTCAATCCGGCACCGTTTGGGAGATTTCCCCCCGCGCGAACCTGGGGGTGGCGCTGTCTGTCCGAATCGTGAGTTAGGGAGCGGGACATGCGATTTTCCCTGCTGCTGTTCATCCTCCCGGTTCTCTTCCAGGAGCGTGCGTTCGAGGAGGCGGCGGACGGGCGCGCGTCGCTCAAATACCACGGCGGGATCGCGGTCGTGCACATCGCCGGCTCGCCCGAGGAGATGGGTGCGCAGTACGGCCGGCTTCTCAAGAAGGGCATCCTCCAAGCCCACAAGGAAGTCGCGCAGAAGTTCCTCGGGGCGCTGGGCGGTGCGCCCGCCGAGAAGAAGCTGCGCGAAGAGACGAAGGGGATGGCGGCGGCGATCCCCGCCCACGTGATCGCGGAGATGAAGGCGGCGGCGCGCGAGTCGGGACTCCCCTACGAGGACTATCTCCTCTTCAACACGATGTTCGACGTCGAGCACGGCGGGAAGCGGCTGGGCGGGTGCTGCACCGCGGCCGCGTCGGGCCCGGCGTCGGCCGAGCCGATCCTCGGGCGGAACTTCGATCTCCCGCAGCCGTTCTGGGGGCTCGTCCCGCTCGGCGTCGTGGTCGTCCGCCATCCCGAGAAGAAGACGGCGTGGGCGTCGGTGACCCATCCGCTCTTCGCCGGGACCCACGCGGGCCTGAACGAGAAGGGCCTCGCGGTCGGCGCGACGGCGGGCACGACGGGGCTCGGCTACAATCCGAACGGCCTCTCGAGCATGATCCTCTTCCGCCGCGTGCTGGAGGAGGCGTCGACGACCGCGGAGGCGGAGAAGATCCTGAAGGACGCGAAAGTGACGGTCGCGACCACGCTCATGGTCCTCGACGCAAAAGGCGGGAACCTGCTCGCCGAGTGCTCGCCGCAGAAGATCATCTTCCGGCGTCCCGAGAAGGGGACGCTCCACGCGACCAACCACTTCGTCTCGCCCGAGCTCTTTCAGAAGGTGGACTGCCCGCGGTTCAAATGGCTCGACGAGAACTTCAAGGGGCACGGCGGGATCGACGAGGAGTTCATGAAGAAGTCGCTGGCCGCCGCGGCGCCGTCGATCAACCTTCAGTCGATGATCTTCTACCCCGCGCGCCGCTCGCTCCTTCTCGCGACGGGCACGCTGCCGGCCGCGAAGGGCACGTTCATCCCTCTGGACTCGGGGGTGCTCTTTCCCAAGTGATAAGCGGAGTGCGCCGCACTCCGCTTATCAGAGAGTGAGTCGACTTGGGACTTCAATTCCCCGGGGAGGCCGTTTCTGCTGCAATGGAAGGCCAATTGAGCGAGTGATAAGCGAGTGATAAGCCGAGTGCGGCGCAGCCGGCTTATCAGCGCGGGCGTAGCATAGGCATGACCGATCTCACCCGGCGGGAAGCGCTCGAGGCCATCTCGAGGCTCGGCGTCGCCGCGATGCTGCCCGGGGTGGTCGCCGGCTGCGGGAGCTCCGCCCCGTCGCGCGCGGCCGCCCCCCGGAATGCCGATCTCGTCCGCGAGGAGAATGCAAAGCCGGGCACGCTCGACTGGATGCTGGCGAAGACCTTCATCGAGCCGGCCACGAAGTACCGGTCGCCGAGGATCGAGGGATACTTCGACCGGGCGAGCGCGAAGGCGGGCGAGACCGTCGCCCTTCACGTCAGCACGAACCCCGCGTCGAAGTTCACCGTGCGGCTCTACCGCTCGGGCTACTACGGCGGCGACGGCGGCCGGCTCGTCGCGGATCTCGGGAGTTTCCAGGGGCGAATCCAGGAGGACCCTCCCGTCGGCCCCAACCGGCTCCGCGAGTGCCGCTGGGAGGTGGCGACGAGGATCGCGATCCCGAAGGAGTGGACGAGTGGCGTCTTCCTCGCGAAGCTCACTGCCGAGAAGGACGGGTTCGAGAGCTACGCGACGTTCATCGTCCGCGACGACCGCGCGTGCGACTTCCTCGTCCAATGCTCCGACACCACGTGGCACGCGTACAACCGCTGGCCCAGCCAGTTCTCGCTCTACGACGACGGGAAGAGCCAGTGGCACTGGGGCGGCGGGGTCGATGTCAGCTTCGACCGCCCTTATGGGAAGTACTGCCAGATCCTCGACCAGCCGCTCTCGATCGGCTCGGGCGAATGGTTCCTCTGGGAGTTCCCGCTCGCCTTCTGGATGGAGTCGAAGGGCTACGACGTCTCGTACGTCTCGAACCTCGACACGCACGCCGACCCCGCGGGCCTCCGTCGCGCAAAGGGACTGCTCTCGGTCGGCCACGACGAGTACTACTCGCTCCCGATGTTCAACCACCTGAAGGCCGCGATCGCCGATGGCCTCAGCGTTGCGTTCCTCTCGGGGAACACCTGCTGCGGCCTCCTCGAGATCCTTCCTTCGACCTACGGCCGCCCCAACCGGATTGTCCGGCGGATCGACCGGTACGGTCCGCGCGACGAGACCGGCGACCGGATCTTCTCCTCGATGAAGACGCTCCCGCGCACTGGACCGAACGAGGCGACGCTGATCGGTGCGCGGAGCACGGGGCCCGTCATGGGAGGCTCGCCGTACCTCTGCTCTAAGCCCGACCACTGGCTTTTCGAGGGGACCGGGATGAAGGAGGGCGACGGCATCCCCGGCCTCGTGGGCTGGGAGTGGCACGGCGACCCGGCGGAGATCCCCGGCCTCGAGGTCGTCTCGAAGGGCGTGACGAAGTGCAGCGCGGGCGACGGGTTCTACACGTCGACGCTCTATCCCGGTCCCAGGGGAAACCTCGTCTTCAATGCTGCGACCTGCTGGTGGGCGGACGGCCTGGGTGCGCCGCCCGGCTACCTCCACCCGAAGGCGCACGGCGCGGCGCCGCAGGGGCCCGACCCGCGCGCGCAGCGGATCACCGCGAACCTCCTTGCGAGGATGAAGGCGGTCTGAAGGGCATTCCCCGGGGCCCGATCTACTCGATCGGCTCGCTCATCACCAACCTCGGCGGCGGCAAGGACGTGACCGCCGAGGTGCTCGCATCCGTCCGCGGGTGAACCTAGCCTCGAGCCCACTCCTCACCCGCGGCCTCCGCCGCCCGCTTCATCCGGGAGGTCGAGACGAAGAGGTGGATCATGGGGATGAAGATCACCAGCAGGAACAGGAGTCCCAGCGCCCCGATGTCGACACTGGAATGATGGCTTGCCAGGGCGCGGAAGATCAGGAAGGCGTGCAGCCCGCCGACGGGGAGGGCGAAAAATATGACGAAGAGGGTCGAGGTGGTCCGCCAGCTCCGGGTCGGACCTTCGAGGCCCATCCGGGTGCAGAGCAGCCTCATGGCGAAGCAGAAGAGAAGGATCGCCGCGATCTCGGCGAATTCCCAGGCCGACCAGAGCGCCTCCGCCTCGTGCGACTTCTCGAAGGTCCACTGGTCGACGAACGTCTTGATCGTGGCGATCACGCAGACCAGCTTGACCAGCCCCATCGCCTTCCGGTAGCTGTCCGGCGCGTCGATCCGCGCGAGCCGGAAAACGCCCGTCGTGATCAGGATCATCCCGATGACGTCGTTGAGGATGTCGAATTTGAAATTCCCGCTCTTGATGGTGATGTCGATGGCGCAGATCACACCTCCCCAGAAGATCCTCCGGAGGGGTGAGATGGTCCTCGAGATTTCCGCGCGAGGGTCTTCGTCAATCACAGGGTTGAGACGATGATACCCCCTGGCGGTTACGGCCGTCGGGGTTCGACGCCAAGAAGATTCCTCACGAAAAAGTCGTTCCGCCGGCGCGTCCCGTAGGGGCCGCCCCCGATCCCGTGCCCGGCGCCCGGGACGACCAGGAGATCGAAGTCCTTGTCCGCCTTGATGAGCGCGTTCACGACCTGCATCGTCGACGAAGGATCAACGTTCTTGTCGAGCTCGGCGACGATGAGGAGCAGTTTCCCCTGGAGCTTGTGGGCCTGCGTGACGTTCGACTGCTCCGCGTAATGCGGGCCGATCGGCCAGCCCATCCAGAGCTCGTTCCACCAGACCTTGTCCATCCGGTTGTCGTGGCAGCCGCAGTCGGCGACCGCGGCATTGTAGAAATCGCCGTGCGCGAGGAGCGCCCGGAGCGCGCTTTGCCCGCCCGCCGAGCCACCGAAGATCCCGACGCGCGCCAGGTCCATGAAGGGGCGCGTCGCCGCGGCGGCCTTCATCCAGGGAATGCGATCGGGGAAGCCGGAGTCGCCCAGGTTGTGCCAGCAGACGTCGTGGAATGCCTTGGAGCGGTTCGACGTCCCCATGCCGTCGATCTGGACGACGACGAAGCCGAGCTCCGCCAGCGCCTGTGCCGGATGGAACTCGCGGAACGATTTCGGGACGAACGACCCCTGCGGTCCGGCGTAGATCGACTCGATCACCGGGTACTTCTTCGAGGCGTCGAAGTTCGTCGGCCGATGGATCACGCCGTGGATGTCCGTCGTGCCGTCCCGGCCCTTCGAGACGAACCGCTCCGGCGCCTTCCAGCCCGCGGCCACGAGCGCGGCCAGGTCGCCGCGCTCGAGGGCGCAAATGAGCTTGCCGTCGGAGACGCGGCGGAGCTCCGTCACCGGCGCCAAGTCGACGCGCGAGTAAGTGTCGATGAGATACCGTCCGTCGGGCGAATACTCGATCGAGTGCGTCCCGTCTCCTTCGGTAAGAAGCGCCAGGCCTGTTCCGTCCAAGTTGATCCGGGCAAAGTGGACGTGATAGGGATCTTGGCCGGGTATGATCCCGCCCGCGTGAAACCAGATCTCGCGCTTCGCTTCGTCCACGCGATCGACGCCGCGCACGACCCATTCGCCCTTGGTGACCTGGTTCTTGACGGTCCCGGTGCGCGCGTCATAGAGATAGAGATGGCACCATCCGTCCCGCTCCGACATCCAGAGGAGCTCGTCGTCGCCCAGCCAGCGGGTGAACTGCTTGTGGGCGTAGTCGATGAACGTCTTCGATTCCTCGTTCACGATCGCCCGCGCCTCGCCGCTCTCCGCGGCGACCGCGACGATCCGGAGCGCCTGGTGGCCGCGCTGGTTGTAGAGGAACGTGAACCGCTTCGAGTCGCGGTCCCAGCGGACGTGGTCGAGGCTCCACTGGGTGGGGAAGAGCGCGTCAGAGACTGCGATCTCGGCGCGCTTCTCCGCGTCGAAGAGATGAGGCTTGACGACGGCGAGCGGATCGCCGGGCTTGGCATACCTCATCGTCTGGACGTTCGGCTGCAGCTGATTCTTGGGCGACGATTCGACGAGCGTGACGACGCGCTCCTCGACCTTCCTCGTCCTCATCGCGACGAAGTGCTTCGAGTCGGGGGACCAGAATACGCGCGGCGAGTAGCCGTCGTCGGCGGTCCCATCCTTCGTCAGCGCGGTCTCCTCGCCGCCCTCCTTTGACTTCAGGGCGAGGTTGTTTTCCTTCAGAGCGACGGTCCAGCGACCGTCGGGGGATTGTTCGGAGGAGCGGGGACTCTCCGCGGGCGGAGGGGCTTTCTTGGGCGGATCGGGCGGTTTCCCGGGATCGGCGACGATCCTCTTCGCGCCTGTCTCCGCGTCGACCTGGACGAACTCGCCGTTGGCGCGCTTGTAGGTGAAGGAGTTTCCGTCAGCCGACCAGGCGGGCTTGATCTCGACGTTCGACCCCTTGCCGCGCAGGGAGCGGGGGAGTTCGGCGGCCCGGTCGTAGTCGGCCTTCGTGCCCTGGACGAGGGCGAGGGCGATCGCGAGGACGGCGGTCATGGGCGGCTCCTCCAACGGATCCGCCTATGCTACACCCTCGGAATTGCTGTTGTACGCAAAATCACTTATGAGCCCCGACCTCCTCGTCGGAGAGCGCGCGGTCGAGGAGCGTCGTCCGGCCGATCAGCCCCCGGTACCACGCGTCGTGGAGATAGAAGATCTCGGAGCCCAGGATGAGCGAGGGCGGGATGGACGCGGGGGCGTCGAATTTCTCGGTGACGCCCTCGAGGACGCACTTCCCGTCGACGTACAGCCGGATCCGCCACTTCTTCGTCTCGGTCGGCTCGCCGGTCATCGCGACGGCGGTCCAGCGATCGGCGTCGATCTTTGCGTTCGAGGCGAAGCGGTCGTTGACGTTGACCGCGGCCTCGAGCCGGTAGGGCGCCTCCTGGCCGGCGAGCCGGAGGATGAACCGCCGTGCGCCGAGGCCGACGATATCGCCCTTGCCGCCGTGCTGCGCCTTGCCCATCTGGGCGGCGGGCTTGATCGACGTCAGAAGAGTGAAGGCCTTCAGGTCGAATCCCCCGCCGTGGTGGCCGGCAATCGCGACGGGCGTCCCGGACCACTGGATCGTCCGGAGGTAGTTCCGCTCGATTGAGCCCATGCGCGGGACATCGTGGCGGCCGGTCGCGGGATCGGCGAACTTGAGCGCGGCGCGGCCGCCGTCCACGATCCAGTCGGCGTTCGCGAGCTCCAGCATTCCGAAGGGGCCGCGGGCGTAATCGAGCACGTGAAGGCCGGTGCCCTCCTCCATGCGGTAGTCGAAGAGCGCGCCTGCCGGGGCGGCGTCGAACTTCGCGGGCTCCGCGTTCGCGCGTCCCAGCGCGGCGTCATCGGTCCGGGCGAACTCGACGTCGGTCACACAGACCTCGCCGGTCCCCGCGTTGCCGAAGCCGACCGTGAGCGAGTGGACGCCCTCCGGGAACTCGGTCGCGAAGGCGGTCTTCCTCCAGTCCCACGTGCCGTTGCCCAGGTAGTGCGTCTCCCTTCGCAGTTCCTTGCCACCCTTGTCCTTTGCCGCGATCTCGATCCGCCCGCCGGGGCCGTGCGCGTTGACGGCCTTGGCGAGCGCGGTCACCGAGTACCGGCCCGCTGGGAATGGCGACGGGATGGGGAGATCGGCGGCGCCATACGCGCCGGGGCCGAGCTTCATCGCAAACCCGCTCCCCGCGCCCGCGTTCTTCGCGAGCTCATAGGAAGGGCGCTGGTTGTGCGCGGTCATGAACGGCCGGCGCCCGTAGATCCAGGTCTCGCTCATCGGGACGAACTTCGAGAACGTCAGCTTCGGCCACTCGTCGGCGAAGAGGTAGTGGTGCTGCGGGTCGAGCATCGGAGAGTCGTAGATCTTCGACGCCTCGAAGAGCGCCTCCGCCTCCTCGGCCGGGTAGCCGGTGTAGCGGTATTTCGCGCGGATCTTCGAGCCCGGCTTTGCGGTCTCCGCCTCGAACGCCACGCCCGTGTCGTAGAACGCCGCGCAGACCGCGGTCCCGAGCTTCCGCTTCCCGGCGTCCGGTAGGTCGTACTCCACGGCCGGCGCGACGACCATCGGCTCGTTGTGGCGGCCGTACCAGACGCGCGCGCCGCCGCTCTGCTCGACCTTGTCCATCGGGCCCGGATCGATGGGATAGACGGGCCGGTGGGCGATCTGCCCGCCTTCGCGGCGGACAATGAGATACTGCCAGCGGAATGGATCGAGCGGCGTGTGGTGCTCGATGTCGAAGCCGTAGCGGAAGTGAAAGGGTTCGCCCGGCAGCATCTCGAGCTCGCTCTCGATGTCGTACATGTAGGTCGAGCGCTTCGCGTCCCAGCCGACGACCATCTGGATCCGCTGGACGAACTTGTCCTTCACGCTCTTCGCGGTCCAGTTCGCGGTGAGCGAGGTCCCGCCGCCGGTGACGGTCGCGTTCCCGGGCTTCGCGGCCCCGTCGGGGAACGCGCCCTGGTTCGACGTCTCCCAGTAGCTGTTCCAGCTCAGAAGCGGCTTGAAGCCGGGGCGGAGCTTGACGTTGTTGATGTACGACTCCTTCTCGCTGACGAGCATCAGGATGGGCTCGTCGCCGTCGAAGACCCACGGCCGGCCGCCGACCCAGGTCCGCACGCGGAAGTCGGGCACATGGGGCGCCGGCGCCTTGGCCGGCCCGGGTTCCAGCGCCTTGACCGTGAGGGTGTCGAACGCGACCTTCGCGCCGCTGCTCGTGCCGACGCCGAGCCGCCCCTTCGGAATCAGGAGGAGGTTGTCGCTGTAGGAGATCTTCTCCTGTTCGTCGACCTTCACGGTGATGTGCGTCGACCGGACCGAAACCGTCACCTTGTGGGGTTCCTTGAGCTTGATCGCGCAGGGCACCGACCGCAGGTAGCCGCCGTTCGGATATTTTACGAGCGCGACTTCCTGGAGCTTGTTCGAGAGCTGGACCCGGTAGCCGCAGTCCTTGCCCACGCGGAAGAGGACCGCCGCCTCGAATCCCTGGTCGGAGAAACTGAGGTCCGGCCAGACCGACCAGCTTTCCCCGAAGAAGCGGAACTGTTTCGCTGGTTCCTGGATCGTGAGCGTGGCCTCGACCTCCACGTTCGATTGGTCGTCGGGAGTGAGGAGCGCGCTCCAGGGAGCCTTGTCGCCGGCCTGCTTTTCGAGCGTCGAGAGGTCGATGGTCTTTCGCTCCTGCGCCGCACCCAGGAGCATGAGAAGTGCGATCACGCGGTCCATGGCTCGTCCCTCCGGCTGACAAGTTCATACCACGGGATCGCCCGGCCTTACGGGGAATCACGAAGGGAGATCCTGGGAAGGGGATTTCATCACCCCATCTCCACGTATCCCTTGATCTCCCTTCGTGAATGGCCTAACGTTACATCGATCATGATCGCCGAGCGGATCGAGGCCTTCGCGCTCCAACTGCACCCGAGCGACGACGTCGGCATCGCGCGGCGCACGATCCCCGCGGGCCAGCCGCTCCAGAACGGCGCCGCCCCCTTTGAGGCGCGGCAGGAGATCCCGCAGGGGCACAAGATCGCGCTCCATCGCGTCGCCTCGGGGCAGTCCGTCCGGCGCTACGGCCAGACGATCGGCTTCGCGTCCAAGGACATCGAGGCGGGCGAGCACGTCCACTCGCACAACCTCGCGGTGAAGGACTTCGGCCGCGATTACGAGTTCGGCACCGACATCCGCATTCCAAAGCCCGTGCCCGAGGCGGAGAGGCGGACGTTCGGCGGGTTCCTCCGTCCGGGCGGGCGCGTCGGGACGCGGAACTACGTGGCCGTCATCTCGAGCGTCAACTGCTCGGCGTCGGTCTCGAACTACGTGCGCGACCGGTTCCGCACCCCCGAGTTCAAGCGCGACTACCCGAATATCGACGGCGTGATCGCGTTC
Source organism: Planctomycetota bacterium (assembly GCA_041482015.1). Classification (GTDB taxonomy): domain Bacteria; phylum Planctomycetota; class MHYJ01; order MHYJ01; family JACPRB01; genus JACQFK01. Next base: position 46,957 of record JBGPCZ010000022.1, read on the forward strand.
ACCCACAAGAGCGGCTGCAACGTCCAGCCGGGCGAGCCGTTCCATACGCTCCGCCGTGTGCACGTGGGGCTCGCGAAGCACGCGAACATCGCGGGCTACGTGATGATCGGCCTCGGCTGCGAAGGCAACCAGGTCGAGTTCCTGCGGAAGGACTTCTCGCTCGACCAGGTCGCGATCGGCCAGCCCGGGCCGGCCTTCATGACGATCCAGCAGACCGGCGGGATCATGAAGACCGTCGAGCGCGCGGTCGAGGCGGTGAGGAAGATCCTCCCGGCCGCGAACGCCTGCCGGCGGACGCCGCAGCCGATTTCCAAGCTGATCCTCGCCGAGAACTGCGGCGGATCGGACGGGTACAGCGGGATCACCGCGAACCCCGCGCTCGGGATCGCCTCCGACGAGCTCGTCCGGCACGGCGGGACTTCGGTTCTCGCCGAGACGCCGGAGATCTACGGCGCCGAGCACCTTCTGACCCGCCGGGCCGTGACGCGCGAGGTGGGGGAGAAGCTGCTCGGGCTGCTCAAATGGTGGGAGGAGCACGCGCGGATCCACGGGGCGACGATCGACAACAATCCCTCGTGGGGCAACAAGCAGGGCGGGCTGACGACGATTTACGAGAAGAGCCTGGGTGCCGTCGCAAAGGGCGGGCAGGCGCCGCTCGTCGCGGTCTACAAGTACGCCGAGGAGATCAAGGCGCAGGGCTTCTGCTTCATGGACACGCCGGGCTTCGACCCGGTGAGCATGACGGGGCTCGTCGCGGGCGGCTGCACGGTCGGCGTCTTCACGACGGGCCGCGGGAGCGTCTACGGGTGCAAGCCGTCGCCCTGCATCAAGGTGGCGACCAACACGCCGATGTACGAGCACATGACCGACGACATGGACGTGAACGCCGGCACGTTCGTCGACGGGACGGAGACCCTGGAGCAGGTGGGAGCGCGGATCTTCGAGAAGATCGTCGCCGTGGCCGGCGGCGAGAAGACGAAGAGCGAGCAGGTCGGGATCGGGGACGAAGAATTCGCCCCTTGGATCCTCGGGCCGACGTTCTAATAAGGTGACTGGAGGAAAAAGCATGAGCAAGGATCGCCGTATTTCGCGTCGTCAGTTCCTCGGGAACGCCGCCGCCGTCGCGGCCCCGATGATCGTCCCGGCCAGCGTCTTCGGCCGGCCCGGGCGTCCCGCGCCCGCCGACCGGATCAACATCGGCCTGATCGGCTGCGGTGGCCAGGGCAACTCGGACATGGGCCGCTTCCTGGGCTCGGCGGACGCGCAGGTCGTGGCGGTCTGCGACGTCGACGCCGGCAACCTGGAGAACACGAAGAAGCGCGTCGAGAGCACCTACGCGAAGAAGGCCGAGAAGGAGTACAAGGGCTGCGGCGCGCACAAGGACTTCCGCGAGCTCTGCGCGCGGAAGGACGTCGACGCCGTCATCGTCGCCACGCCCGACCACTGGCACTTCCTGGCCGCCCACGAGGCGGTCAAGAACAAGAAGGACGTCTACGGCGAGAAGCCGATCACGCACACCTACGCCGAGGCGAAGTACCTCGTCGGCGCGGTCAAGGAGAACAAGGTCATCTGGCAGACCGGGAGCCAGCAGCGCTCCGAGTTCACCTTTCACCGCGGCGCCGAGCTCGTGCGAAATGGCGTCCTGGGCAAGATCAAGGAGGTCGAGGTCGGCCTGCCGCAGGGACGTTCGGGCCACAAGAAGGGGGACGAGGTCGTCTCGGATCCGCCCGCCAACGTGGACTACGACATGTGGTGCGGGCCGGCGCCGAAGCTGCCCTTCATGAAGTCGCGGTTCCACTTCCACTGGCGCTGGAACCTGGCGTTCGGCGGGGGCCAGCTCCTGGACTGGATCTGCCACCACAATGACATCGCGCACTGGGGCTTGGACGAGGATCTGGGCGGTCCGCTCGAGGTCGAGGCGGTCGACTGGGCGTGGCCGGAGGACAAGACGGTCTTTGACGCCCCGTACCACTACAAGATCGTCCAGAAGTACGCGAAGGACATCAAGGTGTCGATCTGCAGCGACAACTTCGTGAAGCACGGCTGCAAGTGGATCGGCGACAACGGCTGGGTGATCTCGAACCGTGGCAAGATCGAGGCGAGCAACCCGGAGTGGGTCAAACCCGAGTTCGACCCGGGCCCGGTCAAGCTCACCAACAGCCGGGACCACGGGAAGAACTTCCTCGAGGCGGTGAAGTCGCGGAAACCCGCGATCTGCCCGATCGAGTTCTCGCACCACTCGATCACGCCGGGGCACCTGGGCTACCTGGCGGAGAAGCTCAAGCGGAAGATCAAGTGGGACCCGAAGGAGGAGAAGGTGATCGGCGACGACGAGGCGATGAAGGTGCTCAACACCCTCGAGTACCGCGCGCCCTGGAAGTTCCCGCCGGTCTAGATTCGACAGTTCACCGGATCAGCCGCGGGGGCCTGGAGCCTCCGCGGCTGATTCCTTTTTGGGGGGAGATGAGCCCCTGACCAGCCCCGACGCGAGAGTCCCGTCACGAGGCGCCGGAGATCGGGGGACGAAGAAAACCTTGACCCCGTGCGTCTTGAGAAGTATGGTGGCTTAGCCACTAGACAACAGGAGGCGCGTGGAGGCCAGGATCGTCCGGGACCCGATCTACCAGCAGCTCAACCAGGAGCTCCGGCGGCTTCTCCGCGGGGGCGGGTTCGCCTCGGGCGCGAAGTTCCTCACCGAGCGCGAGGTCGGCGCGAAGTTCGCCGTCAGCCGCGCCACCGCCAACAAGGCCCTCTCCAACCTCGTCTCCGAGGGCCTCCTCGAGTTCAAGAAGGGCGTAGGGACGTTCGTGAAGAGCGGCGGGCTCGACTACGACCTCCAGGCGCTCGTCAGCTTCACCGATCGTGCGAAGGCCGCGGGGAAGAAGCCCGAGACGAAGATCCTCGCGCGCGAGGTGATCGCCGCGGGCGGGCTTCCCCCGGCGGCCGCGCGGGCGCTCGGCCCGGGACGCGCCGTCTACATGGAGCGCCTCCGGCTCGCCGACGCCGTCCCCGTCATTCTCGAGCGCCGCTGGGTCGCGACCGCGCACTGCCCCGGCCTCGAACGTGCCCACCTCGCTGACTCGCTCTACGCCCTCTGGATCGGGAAGTACGGCCTGCGGCTCGAGGGGGCCGACCAGTCGATCCGCGCGGTCGGGATCGTGCGCGGCGATGCCCGGCTCCTCCGCGTCAGGGCCGGCGCGGCAGCGCTCCTGGTCACGTCGACGGGGTACCTCGAGGGCGGCGAGCCGCTC
>JBGPCZ010000023.1:0-49654 GCA_041482015.1 Planctomycetota bacterium
AACGCACCGAGGACCAGGGCCAGGGAGATCATCGCGGTCTTGATCAGCATCGCTCGTCTCCTCCTCAGGGCTTGGCCGGCGCCGGCCTTGGAGCCGGGGCCGGGCATGCCGCCGGGCCCGTGATGATGACCGGGGCCGGCTGGACTCCCGCCTGGGCGGGCGGCGGAATCGTGAACCACGTCCGGGTCGAGGGCCACGCGGTCCACGTCCCGTTCGTCCAGTTCCACCGCCACAGGTCGGAATCCGCGCGCTCCCGCTCCAGCCTTTGCTTCTCCAGCCGCTCGCGCTCCACCTGGACCTTCGCGAGCTCGACTTCCCGTTGCAGCCCGGCGATCCGCTCGGCCGTCCCGCGCCGCTCGCTGTCGATCAGGACCTGCTTCTCGTTCTCCTGGATCTTCTCGACCGTGTCCTTGGGCAACCACCGACCGTTGTGCTTGAGGAGGCCCCGGGCCACCATGAGGTCGTCCCCTTCGAGCCACTTGCCCTCGACCCGCTCGAAGCCCAGCGCCTTGCGCGCCCCTTCGTGATCCGGGCTGAGGGAGATGACCTTGCGGTACAGTTCGTTCGCCCGCGTGCCCAGCCCCTTCTCGCGCGCCCAGGCCGCGACCTCGTAGTATCCCCTGGCGTCCTTCGCGGCCTGCAGCTTCTGCTCGAACTCCTTGATGGGATCGTCCGTCTTCTTGATGGAGCGGACCTCGGACTTCCGGAACGTCATCGTCCCGAAATCCAGCTCGATCACGACCTTCTCGCCCTCCTCCCGGACGACGCCCGAGAACGCCGCCCCGTTCCTGAGCACGAGCTCGTCCGCCGCCAGGGGCAGCGGGAGCGCCAGCACGAGGAGAACCGCCTTCACGCTCATCTTCACAAGCAACGTCCGGGCACCCCTAGGGGATTCGGGCCCGGCCTCCTTCTGAATTGTAGCTCGAGCGGCTTCGCGGGACAAAGACAACCTCCCGCCGGCGTAACGTATGGAGTGCGAGGGAGGCCGACATGAACCGCAGGCATTTCCTTTCCCAGGTTTCGAAGGGCGCCGCGCTGGCCGGTCTCGTCGGCTGCGGCACGCCGCCCGCCGCGGTGCAGGCGCAGGAGCGCGCCGCCCGCGGGGGCGCCCCGCTCAAGATCCGGAAAGTGCGGGCCATCCTGACGGCGCCGGCGAAGATCCGGCTCGTCGTGGTCAAGGTCGAAACGAGCGAGCCCGGCCTCTACGGTCTCGGATGCGCGACCTTCACGCAGCGCGCGAGGCTCGTGGGGCAGGCCGTCGACCAGTTCCTCGATCCGTTCCTCCGCGACAAGGACCCGGACAACATCGAGGACCTCTGGCAGGCCATCTACCAGAGCTCGTACTGGCGAAACTGCGCGGTCCTGAACAACGCGCTGAGCGGCGTCGACATGGCGCTCTGGGACATCAAGGGGAAGCGCGCGGGAATGCCCGTCTACCAGCTCCTGGGCGGGAAGTGCCGGGTGGCCGCGCCCGTCTACCGGCACGCCTCGGGCACGACGCTCGAGGACGTCACCCAGAAGGTCAAGGCCTTCATGGCCGAAGGCTACCGGTACGTGCGGATCCAGGTGGCCGTCCCCGGGCAGACCGCGTACGGAGCCCGCGCGGGCGAGCAGCCGCCGCCGCTCGAGGGCGAGGGGCACTTCGCGGGACGGACGTTCGAGCCCACGCCCTACTGCCGCATCGTGCCCAAGCTCTTCGAGCACGTCCGCCGGGAATGCGGCGACGAAGTCGAACTGCTCCACGACATGCACGAGCGGCCGCATCCGATCCAGGCGATCACGATGTGCAAGGAGGTCGAGAAGTACCACCCGTTCTTCATGGAAGATCCGTTCACGCCCGAGGACGTCGGCTACTTCAAGGTGCTCCGCCCGCAGTGCTCGACGCCGCTGGCGATGGGCGAGCTCTTCAACAATCCCAACGAATGGGTCGACCTGGTCTCCAACCGCCTGATCGACTTCATCCGTTGCCATCTCTCGCAGGTTGGCGGCCTCAGCCCCGCGCGCAAAATCGCTGCGCTCTGCGAGTTCTTCCGGGTCCGCACCGCCTGGCATGGGCCGGGCGACGTCTCGCCCGTCGGGCATGCCGCAAACCTCCACCTCGATCTCTCGAGCTGGAATTTCGGGATCCAGGAGGCCTCCGTCTTCAACGATGCCGTCAAGGAGGTCTTCCCCGGCACGCCGGAGATCAAGCAGGGCATGCTCTGGTCGAACGACAAGCCCGGACTCGGAGTGGACCTCAACGAGGAGCTCGCGGCCAGGTACCCGTTCCAGGACGACCCGCCGTTCGACCTCGACTGGGGCCGCCTGCGCGGGAAGGACGGAACGATCCGGAGGCCGTAGGGAAAACGGGGGCTACTTCCGGCCGCGGAAGTGCCCGAGGATCTCGGCACCCGCCGCCGACGCGGCGTTGAAGTCCTCCTCGGCCAGCTCCCGGTCGCCGTACCGAGCTCGCGTGAAGAGATCGGTGAGCGCGGACGCGGCCGCCCCGGGCGAGAGCGCGCGGCAGAATTCCAGCGGCGTCTGCGCCGCCCGGCGCCGCACGCCCAGCCGCGAGAGCTGCTCGGCCAGCCGGACATAGAGCTTCACGATCCGCGCGCGCCAGCCCTGCGGGTCCGGCACGTCGGGAGGCGGAATGGACGCGGCCCGCGGCTCGGACGCGCGGCGCGCCGCCACGTTCCGGGAGGCCGGCGCCTCCGTCTCCCGGGCGCGGCCGCCGCCCAGCCACAGGACGAGCCAGAACGCGAGACCCGCCAGGATCGCCAGCCCCACGAGGTCGCGGACGAGCTCCCACGCCTGGTCCGGCGAAACCCCGCGGGGGACGCCCCCCCGCGTCATCAGCGGCGCGTACGGCTCGCAGGGGACGAGCCAGAAGAAGAGGGCGAGCGCGCCGGCCATCGCCGCGCCCAGGAGCGCCGCGTGGCGGAGGACGGGCCCCGAGGGGGGAGCCGCGTCGACGGGGTAGTCGGTCAGGAGACGCGCATGGTGATCCGCGACGAGGAAGAAGACCACGAGGCCCGCGTGCGCGGCGATCGCGACCGCCGCCGCCGGTCCGCCGCCCAGCGCGGCCACGCAAGTCATCACGAAGGAGTTCAGGATCGCCCCCAGGTGCCCGCGACCCAGTCCCGCGAGGAGCAGGAAGGCGACCTGCGCGATCCGCATCATCCCCGCCCCCTTGCGCACCGCGTCCTGCCCCTTCTCGCCCGAGAAGATCCCCAGCGCGACAATCAGGACGAGAAACCCGTACATCACCCATCCCAGGAACTGCAGCCGGCTCCGCCCCGCGCGATCGACGATCGTGAACAGGCGATCCATGATCGCCGCGCCCCCGAGTGTCGCCGCCGCGAGCGCGACCGGCGGCCAGGCCACCTGGAGCGACCGGCGCATCGAGACAGGCGCCAGCGCCACGCCCAGGCCGTAGACCGCCGCGAGCGACAGTAGAAACAGCGCGGCGAGGCGCGCGCGGAGGAACGCGACCGGGGGCCTCTTCACGGGGCGAGCCCCCCGCGGCCGAGCGCCGCCTCCAGGTCGTCCGCCTCCTCGAGGATCCGCAGCGGCACCCCCCGCGACCGGAGGAAGAACTCCACCTCGCGGCGCTTCTCGACGATCTCCGCCCGGCCCGGCGGCCAGCCCGAGATCGCCGGGAACGAGAAGTTGTTCACGAGCACGACCACCGGCCTCGCGCCGCGGACGCGGAGGCCCTCGAGCACCTCGTCCAGCGGACCCAGCTCGACGAAGAACGTCCCCGAGAGGAGGACGACCGTCGACCCCGGGGGCACCGAGGGAAGGTGCTGGAGCACGATCTCGGGGAGCGGCGTCCCACCATCCTGCACCGCGCGGATGAGTTCGTAGAGGGCGAAGGCGAGGTGCGTCTCGCCGCGCCCGGGCGGGACATGGAGCGGTCGGCGCCCCGCGCCCTCGAGCTGCACGAACCCGCCCGCGCGGATCGCGGACCAGACGATCGAGGCGGCCGTGCGGACCACGTACTCGTGCGTCGACTTCCGACCGGTCCCGGCGCGGTGGCGGCGATCGAGGTCGACGAAGAGCGTGAAGTACGGGGCGAGATCCACCTCGCGCTCCTTTACGACGAGCGTCCCCCGTCGGGCCGTCGCCGGCCAGTGGACCTGGCGAAGGTCGTCGCCCGGCCGGTAATCCCGCACGCCCAGGTAGAGCAGGCCCTGCCCGGTTCTCGACGCCGTCACCTCGTGCGGCGCGAGCGACCGCTGCGCGCCAAGCGGCGCGAGGCCCGCCACGTCGTAGACGTGCGGGAAGACGGCGAACTCCTCAACGACCGCTAGGTCCTTCCTCGCCCGGAAGAGCCCGGCCGAGTCGCTCCGCGAAACCGTCACGGGGCCCACCGTGTAGATGCCCCACTGCCGCGAGCAGAGGCTCGCATAGCCCAGCCGGCGCCGGGCGCCCGGGCCCACGGGGCCGGGCTCGAGCATCCGCTGCTCCGTCACGATCGCCGCGCCGAACGTGTCGGCGATCTCGATCCTCCGGACCGGGCGCGCGCTCTCGAACAGCAGGCTCACCGCGACCTCGTCGCCCTCGAACGCGCTCGGGTAGATCTCGCGCGACAGGCGGATCCCGTCCAGGCCCCGGCGCGCCCACCAGGCGGAGAGCGCGAGGAAACCCGCCCAGGCGCCCGCGAGGGCCAGGAACGCGGGCCGGCGAAGGGCGACGCCCAGGAGGACGAGGACTGGCAGGGTCGCGAAGAGGTACGAGCGGTAGAAGGTGGAGCGGGCGGGCTCCACGTCACACCGGCTCGAAGTCGACCGGGATCTCCACCTCGTGGAGCGCCTCCTCCACGACCTTCGCGCCCTGCACGCCCTGGACGCGCGAGCGCGACTTGATGACGATCCGGTGCGCGAGCACGGCGGGCGCGAGCTGCTTCACGTGGTCGGGCGTGACGAACGCGCTCCCCTGGAGCGCGGCCATCGCCTGCGCGGCGCGCATGAGGGCGAGGCCGCCGCGGGGGCTCGCGCCGTAGAGCGCGTGCTCGTCCGACCGCGTGCGCGCCAGGAGCCGCTGGATGTACCGGAGGAGCGATGGGTGCACGTACACCTGCGCCACCCCGGCCTGCAGCTCGCGAAGCCGCGCGCCGTCGACGACCGGCTGGAGCGACTCGATCGGGTGGCGCTCCTTCTGGGCGGCCATGATCTCGATCTCCGTCGCGTCGTCGGGGTAGCCGAGCGAGAGCCGGACGAGGAACCGGTCAAGCTGGGCCTCGGGGAGCGGGAACGTCCCGGCAAGCTCGATCGGGTTCTGGGTCGCGACGAGGAAGAACGGGTCGGGCAGCGCGTGCGTGGTGCCGTCGACCGTGACCTGCCGTTCCTCCATCGCCTCGAGGAGCGCCGACTGGGTCCGCGGCGTGGCGCGGTTGATCTCGTCCGCGAGGAGAACGCTTGTGAAAACCGGCCCGCGCCGGAATTCAAAGGTCTGGTCGCGCATGTTGTAGACCGAGACGCCCGTCACGTCGGAGGGGAGGAGGTCGGGCGTGCACTGGACGCGCCGGAAGTCGGCGTCGATCGAGCGCGCGAGCGCCCGGGCCAGCACCGTCTTCCCGACGCCGGGCACGTCCTCGAGGAGCACGTGGCCGCGCGCGAGGAGCGCGGCGACGGCGGTCTCGACCACCGGGCGCTTCCCCAGGATCACGCGCTCGACGTTCCGGACGATCTCCAGCGCGGCCGACGGGGGCATCAACTTCAGTATGCCCCGGTCCCGCCGGAACGGCAAGGCGGAGTTGCGTTTTCCGGGGGTCCCCCTTAGAATCCGCCCACCATGCCGCGCTTCTTCGTCGGCAAGATCACCCATCCCGCGGTGCTTTCCGACGAGGAATCCCGCCACGCGGTGAAGTCGCTCCGCCTCTCGGCCGGCGACAAGGTCGTCGTGTTCGACCCGCACGAGTCCTGGTCGGGCGAGATCGAATCGACCGACGGGCGCGTCCGCATCCGGCTCGTCGAGAAGCTCGCCCGGGCGGCACTTCCGGCCGTGACGGTCGCAACGGCGATTCCAAAGGGGAGCCGGCTCGATTGGATGGTCGAGAAGCTGGCCGAGCTCGGCGTCGCGGAGCTCCTCCCGGTCCGGTTCGCGCGGAGCGTCGCGGAACTGGGCGAGTCTAAGCGGAAGCGGCTCGAGAAGGTGGCGCTCGCCGCGGCGAAGCAGTCGGGGGCGCCGGTGATGCGGATCGGGGCGGAGCGCCGGGTGGGCGATCTTCCCGCGGACGCGATGCTGGCCAGCCCGGGATCGGACGCGCCGCTTGCCGCGGGCGCGGGTCTCATCGTGATCGGGCCGGAGGGCGGGCTCACGGCCGAGGAGGAGGGCCGGTTCGCGCGGCGCTTCACCCTCGGGCCCACGATTCTCCGCATCGAGACCGCCGCGGTGGTCGCGGCCGCGCGCCTCTTCTCGTGAAGAAGCTGCTCGCGTTCGACCTCGTGGTCCTGGTCTACGTCGGGATCATCAGCACGATCGTCCTCGCGGCGCGCCCGGAAGGGGCGTGGATCTACCTCGCCTACCACGCGATCGTGCTGGCGATGATGGCGCTCGTGATCCGCGCCCACGCGCGCTTCGGCGGCCCCTTCTGGACGGTCGCGCGGTACTGGTACGTCGTGCCGGTGGTGCTCGCGGCGTTCCGCGAGCTCCACTTCCTCGTCCCCGAGGTCCGCCCGTTCAACCACTGGAGGTTCGACCGGGCGCTCGCGGCGCTCGACGCCCGGTGGTTCGGGGACGTCAACGGCTTCTTCCTGGGCGCGTTCCCCCCCGTTGCGATCGATCTCCTCCATCTCTGCTACTGGTTCTACTTCTTCTCGATGATCATCACGGGCGCGGCGATCCAGCGGCGCGGAGATTACGTGCGGCTCCGCGAGTACGCGACGATCGTCCTGACCGGGCTGTTCCTCTCCTACCTGGGCTACTTCGCGGTCCCGGCGGTGGGGCCGCACCATTTCCTCCACCCGCGACCGGCGATCCTCGACGGGTGGATCCTCGGGGGCCATTTCCACGCGGCGCTCATGGCGGCGGAGTGGGAGATGCCCGACGCGTTCCCAAGCGGCCACGCGCTCCTGTCGATGATCGTGATGGTGCTCGCGTGGCGGTATCACCGGCCGATCTTCCGGTGGATGGTCCTGCCGGCCTGCGGGTGCCTGCTGGCGACCGTGGCACTCCGGTATCACTACGTCGTCGACGTGGCGGCCTCGGCCGCGATCCTGCCCGTCACGGTGTGGACGGGCCAGGCGTTCGCGAGGTGGTGGGAGAAAGTGCTAACGAAATCGCGGCGCGATTTCGTTAACAGTTAGGCTACTTCTTCTCCTCCTTGGGGGGCTCGGGCGGCTTGGATTCGCCGGCCGGCGCGACGGGCGGCGGGGCGGGGGCGTCCCCGGGCTTGGGCGGCTCGGCCGGTTTCGCGGCGTCCGCGGGCTTGGCCTCCTCCTCCGCCTCCTCGAAGACCTCGTTCATCTCGATGCCATCCACCTTCTTGCGGAGGATGTAATAGATCATCGTCTGCTGCGAAATGAAGTAGCTCACGACGTAGCCGAGCGCCAGCCCCAGCGTGATCGCCAGCCAGAGCGTGATCAGGAACGCCGCCACGTTGTGGTCGGGAGAGAGCGCGTGCTTGGTGTAATTCACCCCGACGATCTGGTTCGAGAGGACCTGGAGGCGGCCGTACGGGTGCGGGGCCGACGCGATCGAGAGCGGATCCCACGCGTACTTCCCGCAGGACTGGTGCTCGTCGGAAAGGATGAGCGCCCAGGAGGACTGCGCCACGTCGTGGAACGCCGACTTGGCGGTCGCATCCTTCGGGTCGGGCACCCACGCGCCGCAGAGCTCGAAGCCGAGCTCGCCCATCTTTAGCCCCAGGTGGCACATCGTAATGGCGAAAAGGATGACGAAGCCGATGCAGACGTAGCCGTAGACCGACGAGACCATCTGGTACCAGATGTAGTGCCAGGGGCGCGAGTAGACGTAGCTGAAGCCGCGGCTGACGGCGTCGAAGCTGTCGGTCCCCTCGGCCGCGACCGCGGGCGCGAAGAGCGGCATCCCCGTGACCGTGCCCACGAGGATGAGCGTCATGATGAAGCCGGAGAGGAGCGCGAGCGGCAGCAGGAACGCCACCAGCGGCGCGCCCACGTAGATGAAGTCGAGCAGCTTTCCGACGAAGCCGCCCACGTAGTTGCAGAGCGCGAAGAAGAGCAGGCCGATCACGCAGATCAGCGGCGCCCAGAAGAACGACCAGAACTTCCTCCGGGAGAACTGGAGCGCCTTGCGGGTTTCGATCCGCTCGCCGTCCTTGGCGATCTCGTACGCGGCGATCCGCGCGATCGCCCCTCCGAAGTACGACCAGATGGAGATGAAGAGGAGCGCGAAGACGATCGTGTAGCCGAGCGCGACCCAGTGCCTCTTTTTGCGGATCTCGACAGGGGCTTCCGCGGCCTTGGGCGCGGGCTTCATCGCCATCATCACCCCGCCGCCGACGGACGCGCCCGAGCCCTCGAGCGGCTTGGCCTCGGCCGCATGGGCGGGCTCCACGCGGGCCCCCTTGTAGATCACGTGCCACGCCTGGCACTGGGCGCCGAGCCAGCGGTGAAGGACCAGGTCCTGCGGGACGTTGACGGCCTTGGGCTCCAGCGAGTGGCCGAGCGTGATCGTGAGCCCGCCGCAGAGGCAGATGGTGACGACGATGCCACAGAGGGCAAGGAAGCACTTGCGGAGGTCGAGGGCGACCATGAAGCCGTTGAAGAGATCCCGCCAGTCGCCCTTGAGCTCTCTCATTTCTTCTGCTCCTTTTCCTCTTTCTTCCCTGTCTTGTCTGGCTTGTCTTTCTTGTCCGCGGCGGCGGGCTTCTTCTCCCCGTCCTTGGACTTCTCTGCGTCTTTGGACATCTCTCCGTCTTTGGATCCGCCCCCGGCGTCCCCCTTCCCCGGGGAGCTCTTGGAGTCGGTCGTGTAGAACCCGCTGCCTTTGAAGATCAGGCCCGCGCCGGTTCCGAGCATGCGCCGGGCCTTCTTCTTACCGCACTTCAGGCACTTCTTGGGGCCGCCGTCGTTGATCGACTCGAACCTTTCAGAACGATGGCCGCATCCCTTGCAGACATAATCGTAGGTAGGCATCGTCGAAAGGCGTAATTGGGCGAGATTCTATGGGGTTGCCGGGGGGATGTCAATACTAGTTCCCCGGCGGAAACGGCCTCGTCACGAAACAAACGGCAAACGGGACGTTTCGTTACAGGAGCTCCTTGATCGGCTCGCCCTGGTCGATGGCCGGCACGGGGCGCCCCTGGTGGTTGAGAAACTGCACCGTGGGATCGATCCCGAGGGCGTGGTAGATCGTCGCGTGCAGGTCCTGGGGCGTCAGCGGCCGGTCCTTCGGCGCCTCGCCCTTCGCGTCCGTCGATCCGACCACGACGCCGCCCTTCAGGCCTCCTCCGCCCGCGAGCACCGCGAGCGAGTTGCCCCAGTGGTCGCGCCCGGGCGTCCCGCGCCCGCTCCCGTCGTTCATGCGCGGCGTCCGGCTGAACTCGCCCATGACGAGGACCATCACCTTCTCGAGCATCCCGCGCGAGGAGAGATCCTCGAAGAGCGTCGCGACCGCCGCGTCGACCTTCGGGAGGTGGCCCTCGAGGCCGGCCTTCAGGTCCCAGTGGTGGTCCCAGCCGCCGTAGAGGACCGTGGTGAACGTGACGCCCGACTCCGCGAGCCGGCGCGCGAGGAGCGTGCTCTGGCCCCACGTGTTCCGCCCGTAGCGGTCGCGCAGCTTCGCGTCCTCGCCCGAGAGGTCGAAGGCCTTCTTGACCTCCGCGCTCGTGACGAGCTCGTAGGCCTGCTGCTCGAAGCGGTTCATCGTGTCGAACTGGCCGCCCGCGTCGACCTCGCGCTGCAGCGTGTCGAAGCTCTTGAGCAGCGTCCGCCGGTCGCTGATCCGGTCAAGGGTGAGGCCGTCGGTCAGCTTGAGGTTACGGACGGAGAAGGTGGCGCTGTTCGGATCGCCGTCGGTCTCGAAGGGATCGTACTGCTGGCCGAGGTAATTCGCGGCGAAGTAGCCGGGGCGAAGGCCGATCGAGCTCGCGTGCGGGACGGAGACGTACGCGGGGAGACCGCGCTTTCGAGGGCCGGACATCTTTGCGGTGATCGAGCCGATCGAGGGGTACTTGCCGTTCGTGTCGGCGCCGGTCGCGCCGGGCCGGCCGGTCAGCATGCGGTGGGCGCCGCCGAAGTGGTCGCCGTCGTTGTGCCAGATGGAGCGGATGATGGAGAACTTGTCGGCGACCTTCGCGTGCTTCGGGAACATCTCGGTGACCTGAATCCCGGGCACGTTTGTCGCGATGGGGCGCCAGAACCCGCGGTACTCGGCGGGTGCGTCGGGTTTCATGTCGTAGGTGTCCATGTGGCTCGGGCCGCCGTCGAGCCAGATCATGATGACGCGGGTGTCCTTGCGTTCGGAAGTGTTGGCGCGGAGGAGGCCGGGGAGGGCGAGGGAGGCGAGCCCGGCGGCGCCGAGCTGGACGAAGCTGCGGCGGGAGAGGCCCGCGCAGGAGCCGCAGACGGGACCGGCATCGACGCGGAGCATAGTCTCGTCTCCTGGTCTCTTCCCGGGTGTCCCGCTCCGCCGAAAGCCTTCCCCTGTCATAGATTGATATGCCCCACGATCGCCTGTCGTGGTGGAGGAAACGGAAAAATCGGGGCGGCTACTTCTTCTTCGGCGGGGCCTCGCCGCCGGTGACGCGGACGGGCCAGTTCTTCTTCACGAGGGCCTTGAGCTCCTCGACCGTCTTCGCGTGGGCCGGATCGTCCGCGAGGTTCGTCAGCTCGCGCGGATCGCGGTCATGGTCGTAGAGCTGGACGCCCTTCTGACCGTCGTCCCACTCGGTATAGCGCCAGCGCTCGGTCCGCACGGAGCAGCCGGGGAAGCCGGCGCGCTGGACCTGCGTGAAGGCCGGGCGGTCCCACGCCTTCACGGGGTCGTCCAGGAGCGGCCGGAGGCTCGCGCCCGCGAGATTCTTCGGAGGGGTGAGGCCGCAGAGGTCCGCGAGGGTCGGGTAGACATCGACAAACTCGACCGTGCGCGGGCAGGCCTTGTCCTTTGACTTCGCGCCGGGAGCGACGATGATCATCGGCACCCGCGCGGATTCCTCGAAAAGGCTCTGCTTCATCCAGAGCCCGTGCTCGCCCAGGTGGTAGCCGTGGTCGCTCCAGAAGACGACGACGGTGTTGTCCCAGAGCTTGAGCCGGTCGACCGCGTCGAGGAGCCGGCCGATCTGCGCGTCGACGAAGGAGATTGCGGCATAGTAGGCCTGCTTGCACTCGCGGGCCTGGTCTTCCGTGACGCCGAAATTCGGCCACGGCTGGGTCGACGCGAGGGCCGGCTTCGGGACCGACTTCAAATGATCGGGCGGGTCCTTGGGGAGATGGATCGACTCCATCGGGTAGAGGTCGAAGTACTTCTTCGGGGCGATGTAGGGTGTGTGGGGCTTGTAGAAGCCGGCGGCGAGGAAGAACGGCTTGTCCTTGTGCTCCTCGAGGAGGCGGATGGCCTCGGTTGCGACCTTGCCGTCGGTGTGGTCCTCGTCGCGTCCCTCCTTGTCGGAGAGGAAGGCCATGGCGCTGCCGAGGCCGCGCTTGGGGGTGTAGTTGAGGACGTCCTTCTCGAGGGTGGACTTGTCGCGGCCGGCGGGGTTGACGACGTGGTTCCACGAGGGCGGGTCGTCGAGGCCGCTCGTGCCGATGTCGCCCGGGTTTCCGTAGTGATAGATCTTGCCGACGCGGCCCGCCCAGGCGCCGGCGGCCATGAACATCTGGGGGAGGGTGACGACGTCGGGGAGCCCGTCGCGGAACCGATAGGTGAGGTTGAAGACGCGGGTCGTGTCGGGGCGGAGGCCGGTCATGATCGAGGACCGGCTGGGGCTGCACAGGGGGAACTGGCAGTAAGCGCGGTCGAAGCGGACGCCGAGCCGCGCGAGGCGATCGATGTTGGGCGACTTGACGAGCGGGTGGCCGTAGCAGGCGAGGTCGCTGTTCATGTCGTCCACGGCGATGAACAGGACGTTGAGCCGGGGCGGGGCGACCTGGGGGGCGGAAGGGGCGAGGAGGGCGGCCAGGAGGACGAGGGCGGAGGCTTTCATGGGACCGCCGGTTTAACGGGCGGGGACGGGGGAAGGTTGCGGCGGAAGGGGTCTCCAAGATGGGCTGAAGTTCTTCCCCCCGAAGCGCCGACTGTGTACTGTGGCGGCATAGGATATGGCCGCGGGGGAGCGTTCCGGGGGGCCCGGGATCGCCCCGCGTCGAGGAGGCCCACATGGCAGACAGTTCCGCCAAGCGGATCCGCGAGGCGCGAAAGCGCCAGCACCGCGAGATGAAAGTCGAGCGCAAGCGCATGCGGAAGGAAGGCTTGCTGGGGAAGGACAACACCGGTTTCTTCATGCCCGGCGAAGTTCAGCGCGAGATCGTGGACCCGACTCCCGCCACGCCGCCGCCGGCGCCGGTGACGCCGCCGGCCGAGCCTCCGAAACCGTCGAAGCCCTGAACGTGGATAACAAGGGGGACGCTACGGTCAAGAAGCGCGCCGCGAAGGAGCTCAAGAAGATTCCGGTGGACAGCTCGTCGGAATCGAGCGCGATCGATTCACGGAAGCAGTACCGCGTAAAGATCGAGGGGACCTGGTACGAAGGCTCCTTCTCCAAGCAGTGGTTCGGGTGGAAATTCGAGGGCTACGGCAGCTCGGGGCTGCAACTCAACCTGATCGACGAGGTCTACGAGATCCTCAGGCCGCCGAAAGATAAGGGCAATAAGAGGTAGGGGATGGTGCCTGAGGGGGGAGTCGAACCCCCACCCCCTTGCGGGGAGCGGTTTTTGAAACCGCCGCGTATGCCAGTTCCGCCACCCAGGCGCGTGGAAAGAGTATAAACCTCAACGACTTTCCAGTCCACGCCGCGACCGCGATATAATTCAAACCGTGAACCTGCTGGCCCCCGACCCGACCTGGCTCCCTAGGAAAGCCGGGAAATAGCCGTGAGGAAGAAGCCGCGGGAGAAACCGCGGAAGAGCCGCTGGAAAAAGTCGAGGCTTGAAGACCTGATCTGCCGCGCGACCCTCGACGCTTATGACGACGAGGAAGAGCAGCTCGGCTTTTTCACCGCGATCGAGGAGCACGTGAGGTTTCCGTTCAAGGCCACGGTCCTCGGGGTCGAGGTCGCGGTCCGGGGAATCGAGGTGAACGACGCCGACGAGATCGTCGCCGTCTGCTTCCGTGACCGCCAGCGGCAGGCCGTGCCCCTCCTGGACCTCCCGCTCTCCAAGCCACCCCCCAAGGGGGCTGAATGGATCGAGGCCTACCGCCTCTGGGTCACGGAGTGACCGCGCGTCACTCCTTGAGCTTCGCCTCGGCCAGCTCGAGGAACGACGGCACGTCCTTGCACTCCTTCGCGACCAAGTCGTACTGCTTCTTGGCCGCGGCCTTGTCTTCCTTCTCGAGGTACTTGGAGGCGGTCTTGAAGTGATCCACCGCCTTGTTCGCGGCGTTCGCCGCCGGCTCCACCTCGGTCCCCTTGAACTCCTTCACCACCGCCGCGAGGATCGTGCCGGCCTCCTCGAACTTGGCCTCCTTGCACAGGTCGGCCGCCTCCTTGATCCTCTGCATCCCGAGCTGGACGGCCTGCGCGGCCAGCTCCTTGATCTTGTCCTTCGATTCGGAGAAGCCCCGGATCGTGTCCGCGTCCTTCGAGGCCTTGAAGACGCTCGCGACCTTCTTCGCCTCGAGGTCCTTCGCAGCCTGCTCGGCGACCTTCGCGAGCTTCTTCTCGGCGTCCGGCGCCACCTTCATGAGGTCGCTCTTCAGCACCCCCTCCAGGTCGGCCTTGAACGCCTTCTCGCCGCGGAACCCGCTCGTGCCGCTGATGAACTTCCCCTCGGGCGTCACGTAGGCGTAGAACGGAAGGGTGTTGCCCTTCACCTGGCTCATCATCTTCTCGGCATCGCCCGGATTGTCGGCGTCCACCTTCACGCAGATGAACTTCGACGTGAGGATCGCGCTGATCTCCGCCGCGGGGAGCACACTGCTCTCCATCGCCTTGCAGTTGGCTCAGCCGGCCCGTGAGCCGTCGATGACGACCGGCTTCCCCTCCTTCTGCGCGAGCTGGAGAGCCTCCTTGTACTTGGTCAGCCACTTGGCTTCTTTCTTGTCGGTTTGCTTGTCGGCCTGCGCCGCCCCGGCAAGCAGGGCCATCATCGTCATCAGCTGGATCATCTCGCTACCCTTTCAATTCACCCTGAATCTCCCATAGCATATGCAATCCAGGGGGAATAGCAAGCGGGAACGAGCCACGTCGATTTCGGCACCGCTTTATCCCCCCGACGGGCACTCCTTCATGGAGGTCGCGCTTCATGCTTCGACTCGACGCCGGTGGCTGCTGCGGAAAAGTCTCGCGCCGCGACTTCCTCCAGATCGGCGCCGCTGGCCTCACCACGCTCGGCCTCCCCGGCCTCCTCCGCGCCCGCGCCGAGTCCACGACGAAGAAGGACACCCGCGTCATCCTCCTCTGGCTCGAGGGAGGCCCCAGCCACCTCGACCTCTGGGACATGAAGCCCGGCGCGCCCGCCGAGTACCGCGGCTACTGGCGGCCCATCCCGACGAACGCGAACGGGATCCAGATCACCGAGATGTTCCCGAAGCAGGCGAAGCACGCCGACAAGTTCTCGATCCTCCGATCGCTCCACCACGGCGACGGCGACCATCCCGGTTCCGAGCACATCCTCCTCACCGGGCGGCCCGGCGTGACGATCTCCGATGCCGCGCCGAAATCGCCGTCGATCGGCTCCGTCGTCGCGCGCGCCGCGGGGCCCCGCCGGCATGGGCTTCCCGCCTACGTCGTCAGCCCCCAGGCGGTGAGCGGCCTCCTCCGCCCCGGCTACTACGGCGCCCACTACGTCGGCCGCGCGTACGATCCGTTCGAGACAGGCGGCGACCCGAACAGCGCCGCCTTCAAGGTCCAGAACCTCGTCCTCCCCGGCGGCATGTCCGTCGAACGGCTCGAGGACCGGCGGCGCCTCCGCAAGAGCCTCGATTCCCTCCGCCGCGACGTCGAGTCGTCCGGAAACTTCGAGGCGCTGGACCACTTCGAGGAGCAGGCCTACGAGCTCGTCACGGGCCCGGCGGTGTCGAAGGCGTTCGACGTCGCGAGCGAGGACCCGAGGCTCCGCGACCGCTACGGCCGGAACTCGTGGGGCCAGAGCGCGCTCCTCGCGCGCCGCCTCGCCGAGGCGGGCGTCACGTTCACCACGCTCAAGATGGGCGGCTGGGACCAGCACGGCGACATCAAGGCGCGGATGGAGGATTATCTCCCGAAGGTCGACGCCGCCGTCTCCGCGCTCTTCGAGGACCTTGCCTCGCGCGGCCTCCTCGAGAAAGTGCTCGTCGTGGTCGGCGGCGAGATGAGCCGGATGCCGAAGATGAACGATGGCTTCGGCGGCCAGCCCCCCGGCCGCGACCACTGGTCGAGCGCGATCTCGTTCGTCCTGGGCGGCGGCGGCGTGAAGGGGGGGCGGATCGTCGGAAAGACCGACCCGCGCGGCGAGTACATCGTCGAGCGGCCCGTCACGGTCCAGGACCTGCACGCGACGATCTACCAGGTGCTCGGGATCGACCCGTCGATGCAGTTCCTCAACACGGCAGGCCGTCCCGTCTCGCTGGTCGACGACGGCGCGCCCATCCGCGAGCTGTTCTGATCCCTAGCGACCGCTCCACTCCCGGACGACCTCCTCGACGCGGCCGCGGATGAGCGGGCGGGCCTCCCTGGGAGAGAGCCCCTTCGCGAGCAGCGCATCGTACTCCGTATGGACGTGGCGGATGTGGGCGCGGACCGCGAGCGTCACCTTTTCGGGGTCGAACTCCTTGGCCGACGCCGAGCGGCCGACCCGCCCGCTGTACTTCTCGCAGGCGTGCCGCGCGATCTCCGACGCGGCCTCGCTTGGACACCGGGGATACATCTCGAGGATCCTCGCGCGGAACTGCCCCAGGTACTCCCGCTCCGCCACCTCGTCCTTCGCCCGGCGCTTCACCGCCTTGACCGCCCGCTTCCCCGCGTCCGCGGCGCAGGATTCCTTCGCGCGTTCGATCGCGGCCGCCTCGACCAGCGTTCCGCGACGCTCGTTCCTCTTGCGGCGGCGGACGAACTCGACCACCACCGCGCTCCGGGTTGAGGACGAGGCCGCCCGCCGCGTCAGCGCGGGATCGCCCGAGGGGAGGAAGACGAGGTCCTCCAGGCCCTCGCAGGCCATGCACCGGGCCCCGTTCTCCCGGTCGAGCGCGATGAACTGACCTTCCGGGATGGCCGCGCGGCACTTCGTGCAGGGGTCGCCCTCCCGGCGGTTGAACCAGACGACGCGACCCTCATTTTCCGCCATCGACCTTGAGGTGCTTCGCGTGGAACTCGAAGCCGGAGACACCCGCTTCCTTGTAGACCTTGCCGGTGTTGTGATCGAAGCCGGCGAGTTCGCGGTACTCGTGGGGGACTTTCAGATCCTCGAGCAGCTTGTGCATCCGGCGGTTGCGCTCGAGGTGGGTGTCCTTGTCGCCCAGCACGATCGAGATCGCGATCTCCTTCTTGAGCTTCTCCTCGTTCTTCTTCGCGAAGAACCACGCCGACGTCGAGTCGAACTGCGCGACGTCGTCGTTGTGCATCTGCTTGAAGACCGCGGGCAGCTCCTTTTGAAGCTCCGCTCCGGTCGCGAGGCCCGCCGCGTACCCGATCACCGAACAGAACATCTCGGGATACTTGAAGGCAAAGAGCAGCGCGCCCTGGCCCCCCTTTGAGAAGCCCTCGACCGCGCGGCCTTCCTTCTTCGCGATCGTCCGGTATGCCTTGTCGACGTGAGGGATCAGCTCCTTGATGACGGCCGTCTCTCCCATCACCGAGCCGTCGGGCGCGTCGACGTAGCCGCTGTTGCGGCCCGCCATGGCGTGGACGTAGATGATCGACGGCACCTTCTTCTCCTTGATCGCGCCGTCGAGGAGGCCAAACGCCGCGAGGTTCGAGCTCTCGTTCCCTCCGCGGCCGTGGAGGTAGTAGATCACCGGGTAGCGCTTGTCGGGGCTCGCCACGTAATCGGGCGGCAGGTAGATGTTGTAGCCGACCTCGACCTTCATCGACGCGCTCATGAACGTCTTGTGCTCGACGCCCGCGGGCGGGGTCTTCGGCGGATTGTTCCAGTTTTCGGGCACCGCAAGAAGGAGCGCCACCGTCGCCAGGAGTCTCATCGCAGCCGCCTTTCAAAGGACCAAGGATAGTACGCGGCCTACTTCTTCTCCTTGTAGCCGCGGCCGACGAAGAACCGGAACCGGAGCGGCTTCACCTCGAGGATCGGATGGCGGCCGACCGGCATGATCAGGTCGCCCGCCGGCTCGACCGACGCAAACGCGCTTTTGATTTGCTCGACCGACGACTTTGACCGGTCCCCCTCCTCGAGAACCACGACGGCGTCGCGACCCGCCAGCTTCGGGAGGTCGGCCCAGTAGTCGTATTGCGAGCCCATCTCGCCGACGAGATTCTTTCCGTGGACGTCAAAGGGCGCGGGGATGCGGAACGCGAGCTGGCTGGGACACGTGTATTTCCTCCCCAAGCCGAGATAGAACGTCCCCTCCGGCATCCCGGCCCGAAGCTCCCGCGCCTTTGCCGCGACCTTCTCCCAGCCGTACATCCCCTGGACGGGCGAGAACCACGGAAGGAAGAACGCGAGGTGGATCGCGCCCAGGACGTACGCGCCCGCGGTGACCCCCGCAAGCCAGGCGCGCCCCTTTGAATAAATCTGGGCCACCCGTCCCTCCGCCTTCACCGCCGCACCGGCCATGAGCACGGTGAGCGACAGGAACGCCGGCATCGGCCACATGAGATGAACGAAGCGGAACGACGAGACCGCGAAGAAGAACGCGACCATCGGGACGAAGCACCAGAACAAGAACCGCTCCGCCGGCTGCTTCGACCGCCACGCCCGCGGCAGCGCCACGACCGCCAGGGGCAGCGTGAACGGGATCATCCCGGCCCACTGCTCCCCGAGGAAGAGGAACGCCCCGAACGCGCTGGGGGGCCGCGTCTCCCCCACCCGGCCCGCCTGGAACTTGAATGAGGCCAATTCGTGGGCCGCGTTCCAGTGGAAGACCGGCCAAAGGAGGGCAAGCGCGAGGACGGAGGCCACGTAGGGCCACGGGGTCAGAAGCCAGCGCCGGTCCCTCGCACTCGTGACCAGGTGGAGGAGGACGGCGACGCCAAAGAAGACGCCCGTGTACTTCGAAAGTCCCATGCAGCCGAGCGCGACTCCCGCCACGATCCAACTCCGCGGCCCGCCCGTCTCGAGCGCCTCAGCGACGCACATCATCGCCAGCGCCCAGAAGAAGAGAAGCGGCGAGTCGGGGAAGCCGCTCCCGCCCGCGAGGAACGCGATCGGGTTGACCGAGATCAGCAGGACCGCCCACGCGGCCGCGGGTTCGCCATAGAGGCGGCGCGCGAGGCGCGCCAGGAGCGCCGCCGTGCCCGTCGCGAAGAGGACCGGGAAGAACCGGATGCCGAGCGCCGTGTCGCCGAAGATCGCGCAGCCCAACCGGATCGACCAGGCGATCATCCCGGGGTGGTCGTAGTAGCTCCAGTCGAGATGCTGTCCGAAGTTCCAGTGGTACGCCTCCTCGGGCGTGACGGGGACGAAGGCCGCGAAGAGGAGCCGGAGCGCCGCCAGGGCGAGCAGGCCGCGGACCCAGGGCGCGGCTCTCATGCGCGCTTCCTGAAGGCGAGGAACTGGCTCGTGCCGAACGTGAACGCCATGCCCGCCAGGATCCCGACCGTCGCCGCGAGCAGGTAGTGCCAGGATCGGAGCAGCCGGAGCGTGCCCAGCTGGACGCCCAACCCCCCGACCGCCCCGATGGCGTAAAGGACGTACGAGGTCGCGAGCGGAACGCTTCTCGCGCGGAACGTCCAGAGGCGATTGATGCAGTAGTTCGAGCTCATCGCACAGACGAACGCGATCGTGTTGCTGACGTAGACATCGAGCCCGACCTTTGAGTGCATTGCCCAAAGGATCGCCATGTGGAGGACGTAGCCGCTGCCGCCGGTGAGGAGGAACTTGGCGACGCGGAGCGGCCAGGCGTTCAGGTCGCTGTAAAGCGTCCAGATCTGCTTGAGGAACTCCTTGCGCTCCTTCGGCGAGAACTTGCTCTCGCCCGCGGCGCGGTCCTCGAAGTGGATCGGGACCTCCGCGAGCTTCGTCACGCGGCAGCGGGCGAGGATCTCGAGAAGGATCTTGAAGCCGCGCGGCTTGAGCTCGACGCCGTCGAGCATCGAGCGGCGGAGGCAGAAGAAGCCGGCCATCGGATCGCTCACGGGCGTGAGCGGCCGCGCGAGCGCCGTCCCCGCCTTCGAGGCGAACCGACGGAAGAGCGGCCACTCGTCGATGTCGCCGCCCTTCATGTACCGGCTCCCAACCGCGACCTGGGCGCCGTCCTCGACCGCCTTCACCAAGTCCGGAACCTTCTCGGGCGGGTGGCTGAGGTCGGCGTCGATGACGACGCAGACGTCGGTCCGCGACTCCTTGAAGCCGCGGAGGACGGCGGTCGAGAGCCCGCGCTCGTCGGTCCTCTCGACGACGCGGACGGGATACTGCGACGCGATGGCGCGCACGCGGTCGGCGGTGCCATCTTTCGAGGCGTCGTCCACGAAAACGATCTCGACCTCGGGGAGCGCGGCGCAGATCCGGCGGACAAGGGGCTCGACGTTGTCGGCCTCATTGTAGGTGGGCACGACCACGGTCGCCCGTGCGCGGACACCGGTGGCCGGCGATGCGCCCTTGACGCCTTCGGGGGCCGTCATGAATCGGACTAGACTATGTCCCCTCTCCCCACATTGCAAGATCGCGGCCTCAATGGTCACTCGGAATCGGCCGGTAGCCGCGGGCGCGGATGAGGAGGAATTCCTCCGTGGGACTGCCCCAGCGCCCCGCGTGGGCACGCCCCACGATGAACGGCACCGGCTCCTCGAGGCGATCGAAGCATTTCAGGACGAGGTCGATTCGCGCCCGGTCGTGTTTCGCATCGTAGAGGACGATCGCGTCCCTGCCCGCGTAGTCGGCGCCCCGCCACCAATGCGGGAAGTTCTTGCTGGGCTCGCCCACGGCCGTGAACTCGACCGCCGGGATCGGCTGCAGCAAGTATCCCATCTGGGACGCGTGGTGATACTCGTTCGCGATCACGAAATCCGGTCGCATTTCCCTCACCCGATTGGCCAGCTGCGACCACCCGGAGAGGTCCGCCCGCGGCCAGAAGGCGAGGGCCACCGGGGCTGCCAGATAGACGCCGGCCATCACCGCGAGCGACTTCACGTTCAGGCGACGGCCCCACAGGTCACCCCGTTGGATCGAGGCCGCGGAGAGGATCAGCACGCTCAAGTACCCCGGAATGGGCCAGTGGCCGCGCACGGGACGGAGGAACACGATGGCGAGGAAGAACAGGAGGACGGGCATCCCCATCGCCGCCGCGAAACGATCCTGCCACGACGACGACTTCCAACGATGGAGCGTCCGCAGGCCCGACCCCCACGCCCAGAGGCAGACGAAGGGAGTCATCAGCACCAGTTGCTTGTAGGGGAATTCGAGCCTCTGCTTCCAATCGGAGCCGTGCTCGCCGAACCGGCTCACTCCCTGGTAGCGGAACGACTCCCAGCCGTTCATCCAGTTCCAAATGATCGTGGGCGAGAAGGCGGCGATCGCCAGGAGCGCCGCGAGATACGGCTCCTTTCGCCGCAGCCACGACCGGTGATCGGGGCTGAAGACGAGGAAGACGAGCGCGCCGACGCCGAGGAAGACGCCGTGGTATTTCCCCAGCATCGAGAGCCCGAGGAACACCCCCGCCGCGTACCACCACGCGGGCCGGCCGCCGCTGAAGACGTGCGCGAGCGCCCAGAGGGCCGCGCTCCAGAAGAGGAGCATCGGCGCGTCGCAGAGCGCTTCCGCGCCATACGCCCACGTGAGCGGGGCGAGTCCCACGAGGAACGCCGCGAGCCGCGCGACCCGCTCGTCGTAGAGCCGCCGCGCCGCGAGGAAGACGAACCACGTCATAAGCCCGCCGCCCGCGATCGTGAAGAGCCGGACGGCCAGCACGCTCTCCCCGAAGAGCGCCGTCGAGAGCCAGATCATCCACGCGACGAGCGCCGGGTAGTCGAAGTAGCCGAGCGCGGGCCGCTTCGCGCACATCCAGAGGTAGCACTCGGCCGAGGTGAGCTCCGTCTGGATCGAAATGGCCGCCTTGACGATCGCCATCGCGACGATCATCGCCGCGACCTGCGCGGCCGGCCGCCTCATCGGCGCCGCACCAGGAGCACGTCCTTCTCGTGTTTCCCGTAGGCGCGCACGGCCCTCTCCTCGACCGGGCCCGGGACCCGGTCAAGCTTGTCCCGGCGGACAAAGACGAAGCGAGAGGCCTTCGCAAAAGCCTCGTCCTGGGGAAGACCCGTGGGCCAGTAGTAATGAAGCCCATAGGTGGTGAAGGGCGGCATGACCGCGACGGGCACACCGGCCACCTCGCGGACCGCCTCCGTGACGAAGCGCTGGTTGGGATTGAGCGACGCGGCAACCTCGTCCGCCACGATGGAATTCCCCGCCACCGCAAAGAGCGCGAACCGCGCGGTCACCCGCAGGAGCCCCGGGGTTCCGCCCTTCAGGCTCGCCATTCCCGCCCCTCCCAACGCGATGCCGAGGATCGCGAGCGTCCGGATCATGACCGCGTGGGCGTCGATCGCCTCGACCACGCCGGGCCCGGCCCACCTTTCAAGGAGCGACGTCTTCGATGACACCAGGAGCCCGGCGGCGCAGGCGAGGAGGAGCAGGCCCGAGGAAATTCCCGTGCCCCAAGCGAGAAGTCGACGGCGGTCGTCCGCCACCGCCGAATCGGCCGCGAGCGCGATCATCACCGCGAATGCGGGCTGGAGTGGAAGGAGATAGTAATGGCGCTTGTTCGCCACGATCGTGAAAAGGAGGAGGCCCGACCCGATCCAAGCCGCGAGGTGCCCGCGCGCCGGCTCCGAGTGCTTGTCACGCAGCCATCGAACGGCTTCCGGCAGGAGCGGCAGCATCGGGACGAGGAAGAGGAGCTGATTCCAGACGTAGTAGAAATGGTACCAATGCTTCTGGTGACTGACACCGGTCCCCTCCGCATCGCCCGTGGGCATGTTGACGTTTTCCGTGAGGAGGCTCGTCTTCAGGAACTCCTGGCCCCCTTCGCGGTACGCCGCCAGGTACCACGAAAGCGGAATCACGACGGCGATCGCGAACGCGAACGCGCCCCACGTCCACGGGATCGGGAGCGTCCAGAATCTCCCGCGCGATGCGACGAGCGCATCGCCGCCGACGATCGCGATCGGGAGGACGAGGCCGAGAGGCCCTTTTGCCAGCACCGCGAATGCAAAAGAGATCCCGCAGGCAATCGCCGCCGTGCGGGGCTTGAGGACGCCGAGCCGCGCCGCAAAGTAGGCGGCCAGGCCCGCCGTCAGGAAGAACGTCAGCGTCATGTCGACCATCGCCTGCCGCGCCCACCGGATGAAGATGAGGTTCGAGGCGAGCGCCGCGACGGCGATCCACGAGGCGCGCGATGTCCCGTAGAGGCGGGCGAGCCACGCCGTGACTGCGAGCGTCCCCAACGCCGCGAGGACCGACCAGGCGCGCATCGCCGCCTCGCTCCGTCCGAACATTTTCACGATCACGGCGGTGGGGGCGTAGTAAGCCGGCGGCTTCTCGCACAGGATGCCGTCGGGCGTGCGCGGGAGGAGCCAGTGGCCGCCCTCCGTCATGTCGCGAACCAGGCAGCCGCTGCGGCTCTCGTCCGTGTCGGTCAGCTCGGGGGCGCCGAGATTCCACGCGTAGAGGATCCCGACCAGGCCGAGGAACACGAGCGCCGCACGGGGAAGGGTGAACACGCCCCCATCATAGCGCCGGGGGCCGATCCTGACTATTCGCCGCGGGTGTTCGCTCTTCCACGCGGCGATTGCGCCAACACCCCGCGGGAATTCATCTTGCCCTGAGGCCACGGGGCATGTATTAATCGCGGGATGCACGGCACCCCGTCCCCGACGGAGGGCGCGCCCCCGTCGCGGTTCGCCCGGTCGCTGGCGATCCTCCTGGCCCTCGACGCGGTGATGGTCCTCTCGATGACCCCGCGGCTCACGCTCTGGCAGATCGACGAGGGACGCATCGCCGAGGTCTCCCGCGAGATGGCGCTCACCGGGGATCTCGTCACCCCCCGCCTGGGCGGGATCCCCTTCGCCTGCTACCCCCCGCTCCCTTACTGGCTGATGGCCGCCTCGGGCGGCGCCTTCGGGTGGACGGAGTTCGCGATGCGGCTGCCGGGCGCGCTCTTCGGGATCGGCCTCGTCGGCGTCATCGCGGTCCTCACGAGGCGGTTCGCCGGCGACCGGGCGGGCCTGCTCGCCGGCCTCGTCCTCGCCACGCTGCCGGGCTTCGTCGTGCAGGAGAAGATGTGCCGCGCCGACGTCACGACGATGTTCTTCGCGACACTGGCGTTCGAACGGTTCCTGGCATGGGCGGAGTCCCCGCCGGAACAGAGGCGGCGGCGCGACCTTCTCCTCATGTACGTCTCGATCTCGCTGGGCGTCCTGGCCAAGGGGCCGATCGCGATCGCGATGCTCGGCGTGGGCGGGCTCGCGTGGTTCATCCTGAAGCAGGAATGGAACCTCCTGGGCCGGATGGGATTCGCCTGGGGGATCCCGCTCGCGGCGGCGATCGTCGTGCCGTGGTACATCCTTGTCTATCGCACCGCGGGGCCGGACTTCCTTCGCGAAAATCTTCTCTGGGAAAACGTCCGCGCCTTCACCGACGGCTACCAGCAGAAGCAGAAGTGGCACTTCTATCTGAAGCACGCGCCTCCCGTGCTCCTTCCGTGGCTCCTCGCGCTCGCCCTCTCCTGGAAGGTGCGGCGGACACCGGGGCTCGGCCTGGCGCTCGCGTGGTTCGCCGGCGTCTTCCTGTTCCTCTCGACCTCGGCCGCGAAGCGGACGAGTTACGTCGCCTACATGGATCCGCCCCTCGCCATGGCCGCGGGGATCACCCTCGCCGCCGTCTTGCGGGACGCGCCCCGGCTGCTCAAAGGCTGGCTCTCCGCGATGGCCGGGCTCCTCGTCGCCGCCGGCGGAGTCTTCGCCCTGGTCCCGACCTCGAAGTGGACCGCCGAGCGCATGCAGGCGATTGCCGATCTCCTGCCGCTCCTGGGCGCGGCCACCGGGGGCGCGGCGCTCGTTCTCGCGGGCCTCACCTGGCTCCGCGGACCCGGACCGGCCCTGCCCGTCCTGGCGGCCGTCTGCGCCGCGGGAATCCTCGTCTCGGGCCACCTCCTCGAGCCGCGCGGGGAACACGACCGGCTCGAGGCGAGGGCCTTCTGCCGCCGCGTCGCACGGGCCGTCCCGCCGGACACGAGGATCGCCGTCCTCGATGCCGGCCAGGTGGACGGCGCCCTTCACTTCTACATGGGCCGCCCGCTCCCGGCGCTCTCCGGCGAACCCGGCTACTACGTCGTCGCCGACTGGCAGCGGGACCTGCTCCGCACGCGCGGGAGGAAGTTCCGCGAGATCGACGCCGTGCGCGACACCCGCTTCATCCAGGTGACCGAGTGAGCGGCCGCCGCGCGGCGTTCCTCCCGTTCTCGCGACCCTCGATCGGCGACGAGGAAATCCGCGAGGTCACCGAGTGCCTGAAGTCGGGCTGGATCACGACGGGTCCGCGGACCGCGCAGTTCGAGAAGGACTTCGCGGCCTACGTGGGCGCAAAACACGCGCTCGCCCTGTCGTCGGGGACGGCCGCCCTTCACTGCATCTACTGGTCGCTCGACCTGAAGCCGGGCGACGAGATCGTCTGCCCGTCGCTCACGTGGCCGGCGACCGCGAACATGGCCGTCGCGCTCGGCGCAAAGGCCGTCTTCGCGGACGTCGACCGTGCCACCCGGCAGATCGACCCAAAGGATGTCGCGAGGAGGATCACGAAGCGCACTCGCGCGATCGTCCCCGTCCACTTCGCCGGCGCCCCCGCCGACCTCGACGCACTCAAGGTGCACGGGCTCCCGGTCATCGAGGACGCCGCCCACTCGGTCGGCACGGAATACAAAGGGAAGCGGATCGGCTCGCACGGGAACGCGGCGATCTACAGCTTCCACCCGATCAAGGACATCACGACCGGCGAGGGCGGGATGCTGACGCTCGACGACGACCGCGCCGCGGAGCGCATCAAGCTTTTCAAGTTCCACGGCGTCTCGCGCGACGCGTGGAAGGCGTACGGCGCCTCCGCCGCCGCGCACTACGACACGGTCCTCGCGGGCTTCAAGTACAACCTGACCGACATCGCCTCCGCCATGGGGATCCAGCAGCTCAAGAAGCTCGACCGATTCATCGACCGCCGGCGCGCGATCGCGGAGCGGTACCTCGCGGGGCTCAAAGGGGTGAAGGGCCTCGAGCTCCCGGCCGCCCCCGCCTATCCCCACCGCCACGCGTGGCACCTCTTCACGGTGCTCGTGCCCGGGCGCGACGACTTCATGGCGCGCCTCAAGGAGGAGAACATCGGGAGCGGCCTCCATTTCGAGGCGGTCCACCGCCTCTCGCTCTACAAGGACGCGACGCAGAAGCTCCCGGAGACGGAGTACGTCTGCGACCGGATCGTCTCGCTCCCGCTCTTCCCCGACATGACCGACGCGGACGCGGACGACGTGATCGCCGCGGTCCGGAGGGTGCTCGCGTGAGCGCGCCCCGCGTCTCGGCGGTCATCCCCGTCTACAACGAGGAGGCCAACCTCCCCGAGCTCAACGAGCGCATGACCAAGGCGCTCGACTCGACCGGGAAGCCGTGGGAGCTGGTCTACGTCGACGACGGGAGCGCGGACAAATCCCTCGAGCTCCTCTCGGGGTTCGCGTCGAAGGACCCGCGGGTCCGGGTGGTCGAGTTCAACCGGAACTACGGCCAGCACGCGGCGGTCTTCGCGGGGCTCGCGCAGGCGACGGGCGAGATCGTGGTGACGCTCGACGCCGACCTCCAGAACCCGCCCGAGGAGGTCCCAAAGCTCGTGGCGAGGATGGAGGAGGGCTACGACGTCGTGGGCTCGGTGCGAAAGAACCGGCAGGACCCGTTCTTCCGGAAGATCGCCTCGCGCCTCGTGAACCGGCTGACGCGGAGCGGGAACCGCGCGGCGCAGGGGATGACCGACTACGGCTGCATGCTGCGCGCGTACTCGCGGAACGTCGTCGACCAGATCTCGCAGTGCAAGGAGCTCTCGAGCTTCATCCCCGTCCTCGCGATGATGTACGCGAAGAAGACGACCGAGATCGAGGTCGAGCACGCGGAGCGCTCGCGGGGGACGTCGAAGTACGGGCTCCTCCAGCTCCTCAAGCTCCAGTCGGACCTCATGACGGGATTCTCCTTCATGCCGCTCCGCTTCCTGAGCTGGTTCGGCGGGTTCGTGGCGCTCTCCGCGTTCGGACTGGCGGCCTTCATCTTCCTCAAAAGGCTCCTGCCCGGCGGCGACCACTGGGCCCAGTTCGGCGTCTTCACCCTGTTCGCGATCCTCTTCCTGATGGTCGGGGGCCTGTTCATCGGGCTGGGCATCCTGGGCGAATACGTGGGCCGCATCTACGGCGAGGTCCGGCAGCGGCCCCGCTACGTCATCCGCAAGGTCCATGGGACGAGTCCCCCTTCATGAGGATCGTTCTCTTCGGCTACGGGGAGATGGGGTGCACGGGCCTCGAGTTCCTCCAGGCCGCGAAGGAGGAGGTGGCGGCCGTGATCACCCACCGCGACGATCCGGCCGAGAAGCGGTGGTACCGGTCTCTCGCGGAGGTCGCCGGGAAAGCGGGGACACCGGTGCTGTACGGCGAAGAGGTCGACCTCGGGAACGAAGTGGACCGGCTGCGGCCGGAGATGATCCTTTCGTTCTACTATCGCAGCATGATCCCCGTGAAGGTGCTCCGCCAGGCCCCGCGGGGGGCGCTGAACCTGCACGGGTCGCTCCTGCCGCGCCTGCGCGGCCGTGCCCCGATCAACTGGGCGCTGGTCGAATGCGAGGAGGAGACGGGCGTGACGCTCCACCACATGGTGAAGGCGCCCGACGCGGGGGATATCGTCGCGCAGCGCGGATGGAAGATCGGCCCGCGCCACACGGCGAAGGACCTCTTCTTCCGCGCGATCGACGAGACGAAGATTCTCCTCCGCGACACCTGGCCGAAGATCCAGGCCGGCACGGCGCCCCGGGTTCCGCAGGACCCGCTCAAGGCGACGTACCGCGGCCGGCGGCGACCGGAGGACGGACGCATCGACTGGAAGCAGCCCGTGAAGCGGATCGATGGCCTGGTCCGAGCGGTCACCGACCCCTTCCCGGGGGCGTTCACGTCCCTCCAGGGAAGGAAGCTGATGGTCTGGGCCGGATCGCCCGCGGAAGGTCACGGCCCCCCCGGGGTCGCGATCGCCGAGTCGCTGGTGGCGACGGGCGACGGGGCGTACCGGATCGAGCGCTGCGAGTTTGCAGAGGATCGGGCCGCCAAGCCGATCATCTCTAGAGGCATCAAGCTGGGAGACTAGGATGAAGGTCCTCATCACGGGCGGCGGCGGGTTCATCGGGTCGCACCTTGCCGAGGGTCACCTCGGGCGGGGCGACGAGGTCTGGTCCCTCGACACGGGGATGAACCTCAAGGTCCGCCACCTGCTCGGCGACCCGAAGTTCCACTACGTGAAGTGCTCGGTCCTGGACGAGGGCGCGCTCGAGGCCTTCGTCATCCGCGCGGACCTCGTCTATCACCACGCGGCGGTGGTCGGCGTGGAGCATTACGTGGACGACCCGTTCAACGTGCTCAACGTGAACATCCTGGGAACGCTCAACGCGCTCCGCCTCGCCCACCGGCACGGGAAGCGGCTCGTCTTCGCCTCGACGAGCGAGGTGTACGGGCGCAACCCCAAGGTCCCGTGGAAGGAGGAGGACGACCGCGTCCTGGGTTCGACCACCATGGACCGCTGGTGCTATTCCACCTCCAAGGCCGCGGGCGAGCACTATGCCTGGGCGTTCCACAAGATGGGTCTCGACGTCTCGGTCGTCCGCTACTTCAACGTCTACGGGCCGCGGCTCGACAAGATCGACGTCGGCCGCGTGATCACGATCTTCATGGGGCAGATCCTGCGAAACCAGCCGCTGACCATCATCGGCGACGGGAAGCAGACGCGCTGCTTTACCTACATCGACGACGCGGTCCGCGGGACGATGGCCGCAGGCATCAAGTCGGCGGCGATCGGGCAGGTCTTCAACATCGGCGACGACCGCGAGACGTCGGTCCTCGAGCTCGCGACGACCATGCTCCGGATTTCGGGGCTCGATCCGAAAAAGAACCTGAAGTACGTGAAGCAGGAGGACGTCTACGGGTCGCGGTACGAGGACATCCCACGGCGCGTGCCCGACATCTCGAAGATGAAGAAGGTCCTGGGCGTGAAGCCCACGACCACGCTCGCGGGGGGCCTCAAGGCGACGGTCGACTGGTTCCGCAAGGAGAGCGAGTCGAAGCCCGCGCTCACGTCGGCCTCGCTGGAGAAGAAAAAGAAGCGGTGAACCCGCTCCACCTGCGCGTCGACGTCTGCACGTACCGCGGGCTGCGCGACGGCGTCCCCGCGCTGCTCGACCTGCTCCGCCGCGCGAAGGCGCGGGCCACGTTCTTCATCACGTTCGGACCCGACGCGTCGGGGCTGGCGCTCCTGAAGCTGCTCAACCCCGCGTTCGCCTGGAAGATGTTCCGCACGAAGGCGGGGTCGACGTACGGCTGGGCGACCGCGTTCTACGGGACCCTTCTGCCCTCGCCCCTGGTCGGCTCGGGGCTGACCGACGTCGTGAAACGCGTCCGCGACGAGGGCCACGAGGTCGGGGCCCACGGCTGGGACCACCGCCGCTGGCAGGACCGGCTTCCGAAGTACAAGCCCGACCGCCTTCGGGACGAATTCCGGCAGATGCTGGAGGCCTACGAGCGCGTCCTGGGGGTGCGGCCCGCCTCCTTCGCCGCCCCCGCGTGGCTCGTCTCGCCGCTGCTTCTCGATCTCGAGGCGGAGGCGAGGCTTGCGTGGGCCAGCGACGTCCGCGGGACGCGGCCGTTCCTCCCCGTCTTCGAGGGCCGTGAGCACGCGGTCCCGCAGCTCCCGGTGACGCTTCCCACGCTCGACGAATGCCAGGGGCGGATGACGGACGAGGAGTTCGCGAAGGAGACGCTCCGCCTCGCCGCCGGGCAGCCGGACTACTGCTGCTTCACGGCCCACGCCGAAAGCGAGGGCCGCGCCCACCGGGGGGTGCTCGAGGCGATCCTCTCCGGCGCCGGCCGCCCGGTGTCGCCGCTGGGCGAGGCCCCGCGCGCGGACCTCCCCCGCCTCGCGATGGGTATGGGCCGCGTCATGGGCCGCCCCTACGACGTCTGCGTCCAGGGTTGACGTGATGTAACGAAATCGCCGCACGATTTCGTGTACAGCGGGGTAAGCTTACCCATGGTATGGGTGCCCCCCTCATCCTGGCCGTCGACGACGACGAGTGGATCATCGCCGCCGTGCGGGTGGCGCTCCAGCCCCGGAAGTACGAGATCGTCGCCGCGGCCGACGGCTGGGAGGGCCTGACCCTCGCCAGCAAGCGAACCCCCGACGTGGTCATCTCCGACATCATGATGCCCAACATGGACGGATGGGCGTTCGTCAAGCAGCTCCGCTCGAAAGCCGACCTCGCGCTGGTCCCGGTGATCTTCCTCACCACCCAGGACACCGCCGAGGACATGCTCCGCGGGTATCGCCTCGGGGCCGACGACTACCTGCCCAAGCCCGTCGACACCCGGGAGCTGGACCTCCGGGTCACCCGCGCGCTCAAGCAGCGCGAGACGCTCAAGAACACTCATCCGGCGGCCGCCCCGTCCGCGGGATCGCCGCAGGGTAGCCTGCGGGGGACGGTCGACCAGATGGGGCTGGCGTCGCTGCTCAGCATCCTCCAGCTCGGCCGCCGCAGCGGAGTCCTGCAGCTGCGGCGTTCCACGGGCGAGGAGGGAATGTTCTTCCTGGTCGACGGCGCCATCCACCGCGCCGAGACGCGCGGCGGCGTCAAGCGGAAAAACCACGAGGCCGTCTACGCACTGCTGGCCTGGCCGGACGGGACCTACGATTTCTCGACGGCGAGCCTGCGGACCCCCGACGAGATCGGCATGCCGACGGAGTCGCTTCTCCTGGAAGGGGCCCGCCGGCTGGACGAGGCGAAGCGCTGAAGATCAGTCGCCCAGGCGCTTGCCGACCCGCGAGCGGCGGCGCTCCTCGATCGGCGTGAGCGGCGCCTCGGGGCCGACGGCGAACCACGCCCTCCCGCCCTCCAGGCGGATGTCCGTGATCCAGACATCGCGGGCCCCCACCGAGCGGCCGCGGAACGCCGGCTCGGAGAGCGGCGTCAGGCGGTCCGACGTCTCCAGGGGCCACTGTCCCACGAGCTCGATCGTCATCCCGCCTCCGACGTGCCAGACGAAAAGGCGGTCCCGGAGCTCGAGGAGCAGGTACTCCGTCCCGTCGGGATTGACGGTGATCTTCAGCGAACGGGTCGTGTCGCGGTCCAACACGATCCTCGACTCCCGCGAGGGATCCAGGACGGACGGCGTCGTCCAGCCGAGCTTCTCGCGGCAATCCGCGCAGGGCGGCGCGGGGTCCTTGGAGGCGTAGCCCGTCCCCAGGATGCACCAGCCGCCGACGGCCGCCTTCTCGTCGTCGTACTTGTCCCGGAAGCCGAGCAGGTGCATGAACTCGTGGGCGGCGATCCCGACGGCGCGGTCGCCCGCGTCCTCCGCGACGAGGAGGTAGTCGATCTTGCGGTCGCCGGCCGGGAGCGTGTCCCGGTGCGGCCAGAGGGGCGTCCCGCGAGAGCCGAGCGGCCCCGCCGCGACGAACGCCACGCCGTCGACCCCCTCGAGCACTTTGACCCCGTCGCGCGCGGTCCACGCCGCGACGGCGGCCTCGAGGTCGCGGTCCGCGAACGCCGCCCGCGTGGCCGCGAGCGTCACGGGCGCGAAGGCCTTCCCCTTGAGCGCGAACCGGCCACCCGAGGCCTTCGCGTAGTAGCCCGCCACCTGCTCGAAGAAGAACTTCGAGACGTCCGTCGCGCCGAACGCGCGGTCGGAGAACGAGACGGGCAGGACCGCGAGGGTGTACGAGGCGCGGGGCTTGAGCGGGTCGGCGCCGGGAAACGCGTAGGACTTCTTCGCGGCCTCCGCGAGCGGGGCTTTCGAGCGGAGTCGCTCCTTTTCCTTCTCGAGGAGGGGGTCGGGCGCGGCCTGCAGAACGGCGAGCAGGACCAGCGCCCGGATCATTTGGGCACGTCCTTCATATAGGCCGACTGGAGCGCCTTCAGCGCGACGATCTTGCCCTGGACGTACTTCGTGCGGGCATACGTCGTGAGCAGCTCCTCCACCAGCTTGACGGCCTCGTCCTTCTTGCCGTCCTTGAAGAGCTGCATCACGCGGGCGTCAATCTCCTGGGCCTTGGTCTCGTCCTCCGGGGCGGGCACCTTCGGCATCGAGGCCGCGAGCTTCTTCTGCTCCTTGATGCGCCGCGCCCTCTCGCGCGCGTCCCGGTCGCGGCCCCCGAGGTCGACGTACTTCACGTAATGCTCGTCGGCCTGGAGCCCCATGTCCTCGAACTTCTGTTCGTAGAGGCGGGCGAGGTCGAGGTGCGGCTCGGGGTCCTGCTCCTTGTACTTGATGGCGTTGAGAAGGTCCTCCGCCGCCTGGCGGTACAGGGCGCGGCTGGAGAAAACCATCGCGCGGTTGTAGTACGCGTCGCCGTACCCGGGGTTGATCTGGATGGCCTGGCTGTAGTCCCCGATCGCCCGATCCTCGTAGCCCCGCGCAAAATCGGGGGACTCCGGGCTCAGGCGAAGCTGGACGTGGGAGTAGCCGCGGGAGTACCAGGCCTCGGACAGCTGCGGATCCTCCTCGATCGCCCGGGAACAGAGGTCCACCGCCTTCGCGTGGTCGCCGCGCTTCGCCGCCTCCCGACCCTCGGCGACATAGGCCCTCGCCTTCGCGGGATCGCCCTGGGGGGCCGAGGCGCAGGAGGAGAGAAGAAAACCGCAGAGGCACAGCATGCCCGCCGAAGCCCTGGCGAAGGCGGGGGACATGGAAGAGATTTTCATATCGGGCATCCTAGCGGCGGACCTTCTCGAGGTAGCGGTCGCTCTCGGCGTCGATGTCGCGCGGGTCGAGCACCTTGAGGCGCGACTTCTCGATCTCGGTGATCTCCTCGAGCTGGGCCGACGTGAAGGCCACGTAGGGCGTGAGGAAGATCATGAGCTCGCGCTTCACCTTCTTCTTCGTCGTGTTCGTGAAGAGATAGCCCAGGAGGGGGATGTCGCCCAGGATCGGCACCTTCTCGACCGCGTCGTCGCTCGTCTCGCGGATCAGGCCGCCGATGACGACCGTCGTCCCGTTCCTCACGGCGACCGTCGTCGAGGCGCGGTTGACGTTGAACGTGGGGTTGTTCACACCCGGGGCGATCGCGACGCTCTCCGACGCGGAGGCCACGTCCGAGACCTCGGGGGCGACGATCATCGTGACCAGGCCGTCGGGGTTGATATGGGGCGTGACCTGGAGCTGGATGCCGATGTCCTCGTAGGTCACGCTGTTGATCGTGTTCCCCAGCTGGTTGACCTGCGAGTTGGTGATCCGGGGGACCTGCTTGCCCACGTTGATCATCGCCTGCTGGTTGTCGAGCGCGAGGATGCGCGGGGTCGCGAGCACCCGGAGCTTGCCCTCGGACGCGAACATGTTGAGCTTGCCCTGGAACTCGCCGGTCGAATCGGTCAGCGCGTAGCCGAAGCCCTGGGTCGGCAGATTGAAGGTCGTGCCGTAGTGCGAGGTCGCCGTGTCCGTGTGAAGGTCGTTCTTCTTCTCCCAGAAGCCCTGCACGCCGAACTGGGTGGTGTTGTCGAGCGTGACGTCGGCGATCAGGACCTTGATCAGGACCTGGGGGACCATGCGGTCGAGCTCGTCGAGGATCCCCTGGAGCGATTGGAAGTTGCGGGGCGACGTGCGGATGACGAGGGAATTGGTCCTGGGATCGGGCTGGACGTCCACCTGTCCCTCGATGCCGCGGCGCGGGAGGTCCTCGTCGTCCTGGAGCGCGGGGGCGGGGTCCTGCCCGGCGCGGGCGGGATCGAGCGGGCCGAGGTTGCCACGGCGCGTGGAGGAGTTGTTGGCGTTGCTTCGCGTGCCTCCGTTGAGGCTCGTGCCGCTGTTGTTGTTGCCGTTGCCCGAGTTCTGCTGCATCCCGCTGAAGAGGCCGCCCTGGTTCTGGCCGTTGCGGTTGCCCTGGTTGAAACCGTTGGCCCCGCCGCCTCCCACGCCGTTCGTGCGCACCAGGTTCTGGAGCATCGTCGCCACGTTCACGGCGTCGTTGTTCTTGAGCCGGTAGACATGGGTCGCGACGGTCTCCGTCGGGTTGGCGTCGAGCTGCTCGACCACCTTGTCGATGATCCCGATGTAATCGCGGGAGGCCTTCACGACCACCGCGTGAGTACGGGGGTCGTTGGTGATCTCGACTTCCTGGTTGGGGAGGAGCGTCCCACTCCCACTCGCGGGAGTGTTCCCGCCGCCGCCGCCGCGGCCGCCGGCCCCGCCCCCGCCGAACCCCATCATCTGGCCGAAGGCGTTGCCCTGGTTCTGCTGGTTGCCGCCCCCGGCGCGCCCGGCATTGGAGGTGGCCTGGACCTGCGGGCGGAAAAGGGACTGGAGGATCGTGGTCATCTGGACCGGGTCGGCGTTCTTGAGCTCGTAGATCTTCACGATCAGCATGTCGTTGACCTGCTTGTCGAGCTCCAGCATGACCAGGTCGATCAGCGCGAGCTTTTGCTCGCTCGCCGCCACGAGCACGGTGTTGGTCCGGATGTCCGCCACGGCGCGGACTTCGTGCGTGGCGCCGGTCGACTCCGCGCCCCCGCCCGGCATCTGGGCGCCGCCCATCCAGAAGGGGGCCTGGCCGCCCCGGCCCCCGCCGCGACCCTGCTGGTTCTGGTTCGTGGGCGTGTCGGAGAAGACCTCGTTCACGAGCTTCGCCACCGACGTCGCGTCGGCAAACCGGAGCGGGTAGTGCTTGAGTTTGATCGCGGCGGCGGTCTTGTCGTCCAGCCTGACGATCAGCTCCTCGATGATTTTCATGTTGTCGTCGGTGGCGCTCACGATCACCGAGTTCGTCCGGGGCTCCGCCGTGATCCGGACCATCTCGTGGGCCAGCGCCCGGGGCGAGGGGCCGCTTGCGCCGCCCTCCCCGCCGCCTCCGCGACCGCCGCCGCCTCCGCCGCCCATCATGCGGAAGAAGTTGGACATGGGGTTTTGCTGCCCCGTCTCCCCCTTCATCGTTTCCTTCTTGAAGACCTCGTTGAGCGTTTTGGCGGTCTCGATCGCATCGGCGTTCCGGAGTGGGAAAACACGGATCTTCAGCTCCGCCGAGGCGCTTACGTCGATGACGCGGAGGATGCGGGCGACGCGGTTGATGCCCTCGGAGCGGCCCGTCAGCACGACTGAGTTCGAATAGGTCGAGACCGCCATCTCCTCGACCGCCTTGCCGAGGACCTCCCCCAGCTCCTTCTTGACGTCGACGACGTTCACCGCCTTGAGCGGGATGATCTGGGTGCGCACCTGGTCGGTGATCGGGATCTGGTCGGGGTCGGAGCCCGTGTAGATCTCGATGTTCCGCCGCTTGGCCTCGTCCACGTTGACCAGCTTGAGGGCCTGGCCGACCTTGGGCAGGCCGGGCGAATAGGGATTGAGGATCACGGCCGCGTGCCGGCGGAGCGCGGCGTTCAGGAACTCGATGCACTTGGAGGCCGGCACCTTCGCCTGGCTCACGGCGTCGATCGTCCCGGAGACCTTCTGCTCCTGGATGAAGATCCACCCCGTGCGGGAGCTCACGTACTTGAGGACCACCTCGACGGAGGCGTCCTTGAAATTGAACTCCAGCTGAAGGTCGTCCGGCACGATGTCGGGCGGCTTCTCCTGGCCCCACAGCGGGAGTGCCAGGACCGCCACCGCGGCGACCATGATCAATCGACGTCGCATAGCACCCCCAAGATCCCTTTGAAAGCCGGGGGAGAAGGCCGACCTCCGGCCTTCTCCCCCTCCTGGTTTACGCGGTTATTCCAGCTTCTTCTTCGCGTCGTCCGGCACTTCGACTTTCGTCGAGCCGACTTCCTTGAACTCGACCGTCGTGGTCCGGTTGATCTGGACGTCGTTGTTGTTGAACGTCATCTTGCCCTGCACGTTGACCTCGTACTTCGCGAGCGCGCCATCCTTGAGCCAGAACTTGACCGTGCCCTTGGGCTCGGCGATCTGGGGGGCGTTGCCGCCGGGACGACCGCCGAAGGTCAGGAGCGCCTTCGCGCCTTCCTCGGTGAGCGCGCCCGAGAAGACGCCCTCGCCCTCGTCCTTGAGGTCGCCCGCCTTGTCGACCAGCCCTTCGGCATCGACGGCCGGGGCCTTGAAGTTCTGGAGACGCCGGGCCATCCCCGCCGCCGGGTCGCGACGGCCCTGCCCGCCGGCCTGGTTGCCCTGGAACTCGCTGCCGGCCTTCCAGCCGTCCGCCGTCTTGATCGCGGACTTGCCGCCCTTGAGGAACGCCTCGCTCGACGTGTCGCCCTGGGTCGACTTGATCCACACGGCCCCGTCCTTCTCGAGCTTGCCCTCGGTCGGGCCCGGCTGCGGCCGGTTCTGCCCGCCCCCGCCGCCTCCCTCGCTCTTGGGCGTCGACACCCAGCTGTAGCCGCTGGCGTCCTGCAACTTCTTCGCGGCGGCCTTCACGTCCGCCTTCGCGTCCGGGTTTGACGCCGCCACGAGTGACGCCGCCAGGCCCGCGATCCCGATCCATGCGATGCGCTTCATAACCTCACCTCTCCTATCAGACACACACACCCCACCTTTGGGTTCAATTCTCTTCGTCCGTCTTGCGCTTCTTGCCCAGCTTGCTCTTCCGGTCCTCCAGGATCTTCTTCCGCGCCGCGTCGTCCAGCGTCGGCGGGGTGGTGGAGGAGTCGGACTTCTTCGCCTCGGTCTTGGCGTCAGTCTTCGCATCGGACGGCGCCGCCTCGGCGCCCTCGTCGGCGGAAAGGTCGGGCGTGCCCTCGGGGGCCTTGATGCCCGCGTCGGGGAGCGACTCGCCGACCTTCAGCTCCTTCCTCGTCTCGCCGAACCGGACCACGACCTTTTCGGGTTCCACGGATTCGATCGTGTAGACGAGAACCGTGTCGCCGGCCTTGAGGAACTTCGGCTCGCTCATGAGTTTCAGCTTCGCGTCATTGCGGTCCTCGACCACCGCCTGGTAGGACCGCGTCTCCGTGTCGAGGATGATGCCCGTGAGGACGGGCGGCTTGGGACGCGGCTTCTCCTTGGGCGTCTCGACCCTGGGCGGCGGGGGCGGGGTCTTCCGGATGACCCTCTTGGGCGAATAGATGTTGCTCTCACGAAGCAACTTGAGGTCCGTAGTGAGCGAGGGACGGTCCGTGTCCTGCGGCTCCACGAAGGCGGACGGCGCAGGCGCCGGGGTCTTCTCCTGCTCGCCGTCCGAAGACCCGCCGAAGGCGGCCAGCGCCAGGGCGATCATCGCATTCATCATTTCGTCCCCGCTTTCGGCACCACTCGCTCGAACTCGATTGTCGACAGCCGGAGGTCCGCGTCAATCCGGTCTTCCTTGTCGTACTGCGAGTTGAGGGTGATCTTGATGGGCTTGAGGAGCTCCCTCGAGTTATTGAGCTCCCCGAGGAGATCCACGTACTGGTTCCATGTAAGTTTGAGCTTGGTGTCGACCACGTATTCCTTGAAATCGCCTCGCCGGACCACCGAGGTACCCTGCATGTTGTTATCCAGGCTCAACTTATCGCAGATGGCCCCCAGGTGCGACACGAAGTGGTTCTCGATGTCCGGGGTCCGCTGCTTGTCGAGCACCTTCTTGATCTTGTCCCAATCCCTGGAGACCTGGTCCTCCTTCTGGAGCGTGAACTTGAGCTTCGCGATCGAGGCGTCCGTCTCCCGGATCTTGGCCGACGTCTCCTGCCAGGGAGCCCACCAGAGGCTGGTGAACAGGCGGTCTCCCAGGAACGCGGCAAGGACCGCGATCACGACGATGGCCAGGACCTTGGTCCGGCGGTTCACGGAGCCTTCTTCTTCTGATCGTGGCCCTTGAGGTGGGCCGTGAGGATGAAGTCGTACTTGTATTCGCTCTTGTCGCTGCTGGTCGTGGTTTTCTCGTTCTTCACC
The DNA here is from genome assembly GCA_041482015.1 of Planctomycetota bacterium. Taxonomy (GTDB): domain Bacteria; phylum Planctomycetota; class MHYJ01; order MHYJ01; family JACPRB01; genus JACQFK01. Next base: position 37,297 of record JBGPCZ010000023.1, read on the forward strand.
GACTGGAAGAGTGCGGTCTTCTCGAGCGCGGCCACCAGGTCGTACACGTGCTTGTCGTCCTTCGACTTGCCCTGCAGCCGGACCAGCCCCGTCTCCTCGAAGGTCGAGCTGACGATCCACAGGTAGTCTCTGTTGATGTTCTGCTTGAGCGCCTTGAGAACGTCGACCCACAGATTCCGGTCGCGATACCATTGTTGGGCCTGCGCCGTCCACTGCTCCTTCTGCGTCACGCGGGCGGCCTTCGGCTGGAGCTCCCCGAGGGTCTTCGTCCTCTGGGCCAGCAGGTCCCTCTTCTCGGAGAGAGCCGCCTGCGACCAGGCGAAGAGAAGCAGCACGATGATCGCGGCGAGCGCCCCCACGCGGTGCATCCTCGTGGGACGGTACCGCCGGAGCGCGACGGGCGGGTTGAGGAGGTCGGGCATCGCGCGCCCCTGGGAGACGCCCAGGCAGATCCCGGCGGCGGCGGCGGTCTCGAGATCGCCGGGCCCCACCTGGACGACTTCGCGCGAGAGCCGGGCGCGGAGCGCCTGCGCGACCTCGGTCGCGGCGGGTCCCTCGCCCGCGAGGATGACCTTTCGGATCTCCTTGCCCGGCGCCTTGGCCGCGTACGAGAGGAGCGTGCGCTCCACCTCCTCGGCCACGCGCTCCGCCTCCAGCCCCTCGACGAGCGGGGCGGTGCGCGAAAACACCATCCGGCCGGCGTCGATGATGAGGATCTCCATCTCGCCGCCGGCGACCTCGACGAGCGCGGCCGGTTCGCCGACCGGGTAAAGAGAGAGGAGGCCGAACGTACTGATGTAGACGCTGGAGATCTTGACCCCCGCGCCTTCCATCGCGGCGATCGCCGGGTCGAGCACATCCCGGGGCACCGCGACCACCTGGATCTGGACTTTCCCGCCCGCGCGGCCCGTCTCGATGTACGAGTAGTGGATCTGTTCCAGGGGCAGAGGCATCTCGCGCTCGACCTGGAAGCGGACCATGGAAACCAGTTCGTCGGGGCTGCCTGCGGGGAGCTCGAGGTCTCGAAGGAGGGCCTGGCCCCGCTGGATGAGGAGGAGGGCGCGACCGCCCTCGACGCCGCAGTTCTTGAGCGCCGGGCGGAGGCTTTGCGCGTCCACCGCGGCGATGCCCGCGCTGGCGGCGCTGAGGATCTGCAGGCCCTGGCCGTTGGCGCGCGCCTGGACGGCGCTCACCGTGCGGCTCCCCAGCTCGATCGCGGTCAGGTTCGTGGCCATGGTTGTTCCGCGGGCGCAAATCCAACGGTTGGGTTCACGCGGTTCACTTCGACACCTGTTCCGGCCCATCGGGGTCGGCCGGGTCGTACGGCATCCCCAGTTTCGTCGCGTCCTTCCAGTACACGATTCGCGGCTTCGGCTTTGCCAGCCGGTCGTAGACGGCGATCATCCGCTTGATCACCCCGGGACGCTGCTGCTGATCGGGCGGGGCGGAGGTGGCGTTCCACCACACGGGTCCCACCCGGCCCACGGCGTGGATCCGGTACTGGTACGACCTGCACGTGATGAAGTTGGCGAACTGCTGCAATTGCACCGGGGTCACCACGTCCGTCAGCCAGCCCATATTGGACAGATCAGCCCCCGCGACGGTTCGGGCGCCGGTGATTTTGATCGCGATATCCTGGGTTATTCCCGGAAGGCAGAGGAGGACCTGCAGGGGCGCGGTGTTGATGTTCACCAGTCCCGGAACCGGGTCGGTGTCGACCATCGTGAACTTGTCAGCGAGCAGCTTGAATCGCTCCTTGGTAAGGACGGCGGGGAGTCCCGTCGCGGGGTTCCCCAGGAGGTGGGCCACGCTCGGGAACGGGCCTTGCGTCAGGAGGTGAGCCGCGTGCACCTGGATCTCCGGTTGGGTCAGCCCGGCCTGCTGAAGCTGCTGCGGCGTGGCGGTGTTCACGTTGATCCGCTTCTGACCGTCCTGGGTCTGGTTCTTGTCCGAACTCCAGACGGTGACCAGCCCGTAGAGGCCGGGGTCGGGCGTCGCCCCGCTGTCCCGCTCCCCCGGCTCGAGCCGGCCATTCAGGTTCAGGTCGCGCCCATACATGATCTCGTGCGTGATGCCGCGCACGAAGAGGAGTTCCTCCAGCGTCTCGAACGGCGCGTTCTTCGCGGTGTAGGGGGGGGTCAGCCCCTGGTAGTAGCCGCTCTCCGCGCCGCTCGGTCCGGGATTCGAGTCCGCGTCCCGCCAGTCGATGATCGAGTCGGCGACCTCCTCCGTCATCCGGGGGAGCTTCATCAGGACCTCTTTCGTCGCGTAGTTCAGGTTGATCTTCGACGCTTCGTCCTCGAGCCCCCACCGGAGTTTGCCGTCGTCCTCGTACGTCGGGTGAAGAACCGAGTAGGCCCCGTCCCCGAAGGAGGTCTCGTAGAAACGAGGGTTGTTGTACCAGTAGTCGTTCGGCCCCTGCCATCCCTGGGTGTCGTTGTCGACCGTGACGCAGGCGAGATCGATCGCGCTCCAGGCGAGCTGCTCCGCCTTCTTTTCGTCTCCGTAGCTCCCGGCCAGCGAATACTCGACCTGCATCTCGCCCAGGAAGGCGTACATGAGGAGCGTGAGCGCGGCCGTGAGCCAGAGGACTACGATCAGGGCGACGCCGCGTCGACGGTTCATGGGGTGGCCTTCTCCGGAGTCTCGGCGGCCACCGGGAGATAGAAGCGCGCCGTGAACTTCTCGATGAATTTCTCCCCCCGCCATTCTCCCTGGAGGTGGAGGGTCACCTCCACCGCCTTGGGAAGCTTGCGCACCTGCGTCGAATCCCACGAGTCCTGCCAGTCCGTGTCGTAGTACCGGAGGTTGAGATAGACGACCTCCGGCGCGATCCCCTCGATGTCCTCGTCGCGGATGTTCTGGACGTTGACCGGGTTGAGGATCGGCTGGCGGTTGCGCACGAGGCCGTGGGCCGGCTGCTTCGTGTCACCCTCGACCCAGTAGGTGACCTTCGTCATGTCGCTCCGGGGCGAGACGATGGGCTGCTGGGCGGTGTCGGCCTTCAGGCTGCGGGGCATGGTGTGCGCGTTCACCGTGATGAACTCGATCTTGTCGAGCGGCTGGTCGCCCGACCCGCCGTCGGTGCCGATGAAGCCCGTGTCGTATGCGGCGTTCGGCATCAGCGCGCCCTTGAGATCCTCCTCGATCGCCTTGATCGCCGCCCGGAGCGCCTGGTGGAACTGCGCGCGGCCCTCCGCGCGTGCCGTGAGGTTCCGGCCGGAATCGAAGAGCGAGTACGCGGCGCCCAGGATGAGGACGAAGATGGTCGTCGCGACGATCAGCTCGACGAGGGTGAAGCCGCCCTGTTTTTTCATGGCGTTGTCGCGGTCGCCGTCTTGTCGCGCATGAGGCGCATCAGGTCGTACCGGCGATCCTCTTCGCGCTCCTTCCACTTGATCGTGACCGTGAGGTCAACCAGGCCCGGCTCGTCCGGATCGGGCACAGAGAGCGTCTCGTAGGCGAAATCGGGCTCGTCGTCGAACGCCTTCGAATCGCCGCCGTCGATGGAGAGCTCGCCGGTCTCGATCGCCGTCATGATCCGCTGGGCGAGCATCGCGGCCTTCGTGGTGTTCTGGGAGATGACCGAGGCGCGTCCCCCCGTGGTGAGACCCTGGGAGATGATCGCCAGCGCGCTCACCGTGACGACCAGCGCCACCAGGACTTCGATCAGCGTGAATCCCCCTTCGCGCCCCCGGGCGCCGGCGCTTCGGGGGACGGGGCCGCCGTTCTTCTCGTTCTTCATGGCTGGGTGGGGTCGGACTCCAGGGTCACCCGGCTCGTCGCGCCGACGACCTTGATCGACACGCGGTCGCCGCGGTCGTTGGAGACCGTGATCGTCGCGTCGACGGTCGTGCCGTCCGGGAGGAACTCGAGGAACTTCCGCTGCCCCTGGCTGGGGTCGGGCTCCAGGCCCTGGAGCGTCTCGAAATCCACGAGGTCGGCCAGCTTCTCCTCCTCCCACGATCCGCCGAGCGGCGTGAACGTGTCGGGGTCCTTGAAGGGCCGCGCCTCGATCTCGATCCAGAAGGACTTCGTCCGGGTGTCGACGATGAGCCGGTGGCGGAGGCCCGACGTGGCCGCGTCGGAGCGGGCCTTCTGCACCCACGCGAAGAGATGGTCGGCCGCCTTCCGCACGCGGAGCGCCGGCACGTAGTCCGAGAATCGCGGCGCCACCACCGCCGAGAGGACGATGATCACGCCCATCACGAGGATGAGCTCCAGCAGGGTGAAGCCCCTCCCGTGTCCTCTCGCTCGATCTCCTCGAATCACTCTATCTCCTCAGGGCTTCACGATATCGTCGCCATTCCCCGGCTGGCCGTCGGGACCGGCCGAGAAGAGCTCGTAGCTGTTGGGAAGGACCGGGCTCGGGTACAGGTACAAGTACTCGTGGCCCCACGGGTCCTTGGGAAGCTCGCGGGTCTCGAGGTAAGGTCCCTTCCACTTCGGGGGTTCCGGGTTGGTCGGCCGGACCAGGAGGGCCTCCAGGTTCGGCGGATACCGGCCGTTGTCGACCTCGTACATCGAGAGCGCCGTGGAGATGCTCTTGATGTCGGCCTGGGCGGCTCCGATGCGGGCGTCATCCGACTTCCCCGTCAGCTTGGGGACCACGATGGCCGCCAGGATGCCGATGATCACGACCACCAGCAGGAGCTCGATCAGGGTGAACCCGCCTGCAGCGCGACGGCGACGACGAATCTTCATAGGCACCTCCTCAGGGTTTCTCAATATCATCTTCGGTTCCAACCACTCCATCGGGTCCCGCCGAGAACACGCGGAACGTCTTGCCGGACGGCGACCCTTGATAGACATACTCGTGTTCCCATGGGTCCTTGGGGATCTCCCCGACATTAAGGTACGGACCCTTCCAGCGAAGCGCCCCGAGATCCACGGGTTTGGCGATCAGGGCGGCGAGGCCTTGCTCCGTCGTTGGATACGCGTCATGGTCGACTTCGTAGACCGAGAGCGCGCACGAGAGGCTCTTGATGTCGGCCTCTGCCGCTGCAACCCTCGCCCGATCCAAATCGCACGTCGGGATGAATTGATTCGCCCAGAGGATTCCGAGAATCAAGCCCAAGCCCCCCACCAGGATGAAGGCTTGCACCCCCCGCAGCAGGACGATCAGCAGCCTTTTCTTCACTTGATCATGCTCGAGAGCGTGAACACGGGCAGCAGCATCGAGATCACGATGAACCCGACGAGCGTCGCCATGATGAGGAGGAGCGCCGGCTCGAAGAGCGAGATGAAGACACGCACCTGCCGGTCCACCTGGATGTCGTACGAATCGGCCACGTTGATCAGCACTTCGTCCAGGTTGCCGCCCTCCTCGCCCACCGCGATCATGTCGACCACCATGGGCGGGAAATAGCGGGACTGGCGGAGGATCTCGGCGAGGCCGCGGCCCTGCTTGACGCCGGCCGATGCCTCGTTGATGTCGTCCATGAGGACCACGTTCCCCATCGCCTCCTTCGAGATCGCCAGCGCCCCAAGGATCGGCACGCCGCTCTTGAGGAGCGTGCCCAGCGTCCGCGTGAAGCGCGAGACGGCGTTCTTCTTCACGATCTCCCCGAAGAGCGGGAATCGGACCTTGAGCCGGTCCACGACACGCCGGCCCCCGGCGGTCCGCACGACCTGCGACCACCCTACGAGCGACGCCGCGACTCCGAGGAGAAGGAACATCCAGTAGTCCCGGCAGAAGTACGAGATGGACATCACGATGAGCGTCGTCGGCGGAAGATTGCTTCCCATCTTCCGGAAGATCTCGCTGAAGCGCGGGATGAAGAACACCATGAGGAAGATCACCGCGCCCGTGCCGATCACGATGAGGAGCGTCGGGTAGGCCATCGCCGAGGCGATCCGGCTCCGCAGGTCCTGGTCCTTCTCGATGAAGATCGCCAGCCGGTGAAGCACGTCCTCCAGGAATCCGCCCGTCTCGCCAGCCCTCACCATGCTGAGGTAGAGCGACGGGAACGTCTTGGGGTACCGGCTGAGCGCCTCGTGCAGCGCCTTTCCGGCCGAGACGTCCTTGCCGATCTCCTCGATCGTGTCGGCCAGCTCCTGATTCCGCGTCTGTTCGCACAGGGTCCGCAGCGCGCGGTTGAGCGGGACGCCCGCCTTGAGGAGGTCCGCCAGCTGTCGCGTGAAGAGCGCGACGTCGCCCGCCTTGATCCGGCGGGAGACCCGCCGCGGCTGCTGGGCGGGCGCCACGGAGCGGCCGGTCCCGCCCGCCGACGACTCGATCTCCAGCGGGAAGACCCCCATCCGGCCCAGGGAATCGAGAGCCGAGCGCTCGCTCTCGGCCTGGAGCGTCCCCGTCACCAGGGAGCCGTCGTCCTTCTTCGCCTTGTACGCAAACTGCGGCATCAGTACTTGTCCACCTTGGTGATGCGGATGACTTCCTCGGGCGTCGTGACGCCTAGCCTCACGCGGTCCCAGCCGTCGTCGCGGAGGGTCCTCATCCCGTGCTCCATGGCGTATTTCTTGAGGCGGTTGGCCCCCTCGCGCTTGAGGATCATCTCCCGCAGCGCGTCGTCGACGACCAGGAGTTCGAAGACGCCCTGCCGTCCCTTGTAACCGGTCCCGCGGCACTCCTCGCATCCCTTGCCGCGCCAGAAGCTCTTGATGTCCGGCGGGAAGATGCCTTCCGCGAATTCGGCGTCCTTGCGCGCGCTTTCGAACTTGCAGTGCTTGCAGATGCGGCGCACGAGACGCTGGGCCATCAGGCCCTCGACCGTGCTCGCGACCAGGAAGGGCTCGAGGCCCATGTCCACGAGTCGCGTGATCGCGGTCGGCGCGTCGTTCGTGTGGAGCGTCGAGAAGACGAGGTGTCCCGTCAGCGCCGACTGGACCGCGATCTCCGCGGTCTCGAGATCGCGGATTTCGCCGATCATGATGATGTCCGGATCGTGGCGGAGAATCGCGCGGAGGCCGTTCCCGAACGTGAGCCCGATCTTCGGGTTGACGTGGATCTGCTTGATCCCGCCGAGCTGGTACTCGACCGGGTCCTCGACCGTGATGATCTTGTCCTCGATGTTGTTGATCTTCTGGAGCGCGGCGTAGAGCGTGGTCGTCTTGCCCGAGCCCGTGGGCCCCGTCACGAGCATGATCCCGTGCGGCTCCGTGATCAGCTGGTTGAAATGGGTGAGGACCTTGGGCGGCATGCCCAGCTCCTCGAGCGAGATCGCCATGTTCGCGCGGTCGAGGAGCCGGAGGCAGACCCCCTCGCCCCACACGTTGGGGATGACCGAGACGCGGACGTCGATCTCCTTGCCCAGCGCGTTGAGCTTGATGCGCCCGTCCTGCGGGAGCCGCTTCTCGGCGATGTTGAGGTTCGACATGATCTTCAGGCGCGAGACGATCGCCGCCTGGAACCGCTTGATCTCGGGCGGGATCGGCACCTTGTGGAGGATGCCGTCGATCCGGTACCGGATGCGGAGCTCGTCCTCCATGGGCTCCACGTGGATGTCGCTCGCGCGCTCGCGCACCGCCTCGGTGAAGATCTGGTTCACGAACTTGACGAGGGCGGCGTCCTCGGCCAGCGCGGTGTCGTCCTCCGCGCCGCCCCCCTCCTTGATGATCTCGATCTCGCTGCGCGCCTGGTCGACCATGCGGCCGACCTCGTCGGCCGCGACCCCGTAGTGCTTCCGGATCAGGCGGTCGATCTCCGATGGTTTCGCGATGAGCGGCTGGATCTTCGCCTTGAGGAGGAGCCGGAGGTCGTCCAGCACCTCGAGGTCGAGCGGGTCGGAGACGGCGACGCGGAGCGTGCCGTTGTTGCGATCGATTGGAAGCACCTTCCGCTGGAAGACCGTCTTCACGGTTGCGGGGTTCAGGAGGCTCGTGTCGATCTCGATCGTCGCCAGGTCGATGAAGGGCACGCGCGTCTGCTCGGAGAGCGCCAGGAGCACGTCCTCTTCGCGGGCGAAGCCCAGGCGGACCAGCGTGTGCCCGATGCGCTCCCTGCCCTCTTTTTTCTTGAGCGCCTCGTCGACGTGCTCGCGCGTCGCCCCGCCCCGCTTGACCAGGATTTCACCGAGAAGCATGGTTCGTCGACCGAAAGAAACGGCCGCCCAAGATAGTACCCCTACCCCCGGGCGGCCGATGGTTCCCCTTGTTACCTCGTTAGAGCGTCCGGCGCTCCCTTATTCCCCCCTTCGCGCGGGCCTATCTCAGGATGCCCTGGAGCATGAGCTCGACCTCCTGGCGGTTATTGACCGCCTCGGCCAGCTGCTTCTGGAGGCCGGCGATCTCCTTCTCGCGCTTCCGGCGCTCCTCCTGGATCTCCGTGATCCGGTCGTTGAGCGCCGCATCCGAGAGCTCCTTGTCCTTCGAGGCGCCCTGGAGCTTCTCGCGCGCCGTCCCCTGGTAGGTCTCGAGGTCGGCCTGCGCCTTCACGATCTTCTCGACCAGGTCCTTGATCGCCGCGCGCTCGACCTCCTTCTCGATCGCCAGCGCGTCCATCGCTCGGCGGATGCGCTCCTCGGGGCTGAGGCGCGACGCCCGATCGCCGGCCGGGGTGCGGTTCGCGAAGCCCGGGATGAGGCGGGTGAAGCTGGTCGCCCGCTCGTAGAGAGCGTCCGCCTTCGGCTTCTGCTCGTCGGTCAGGTGGACCTTGATCTTGTCGCCCAGGCCCTTGATGCCGTCCTGGAACTTCTGGATCTCCGCCTGCCAGTCGAGCCCCTGGAAGCCGCCGCCGCGGAGCTCCTCCATCTTCTTCTGCATCCCGGAAGAGAACTCGTCGACGATCGGCTTGATCTTCTCGACCTGCTCGTCGGTGAGCGTCAGCTCGCGCTTGAGGTCGTCCATGTTCATGGGGCCCTGGAGGCCGCCCAGGCCCTGGCCGCCACCGAGGCGCTGGGTGCCGCCCTGCCCGCCGCCGCCGCCGAAGGCCCGGAAGCTGCGGCGGAATTCCTCGTACTGCTTCTTCTGCTCGTCGTCCAGGAGCTCGTTGATCTTCGCGGTGCGCGCGTCGTCGAGCTTCGTCCGGTCCTCCGTGTCCTTCGACAGGATCTCCTTGACCTTCGAGACCTGTTCGTCGTTCAGCTTGAGCCGGTCCTTCATCCGGTTGACCAGGAACTCGTTGACGCGGTTGGGGTCCTGCTGCTGCGCCCAGGCGGCTCCGGCGAGGGCGAGGGGGGCGAGGAAAGCGATCAGGGTGCGCATGCTACCTCCGCTCAAAAGTGGGGATGATCTTTTCGATTTCCGCGGCGTCGACGTTCCCCGCGACGAGGACCACGGTGCCCTCGAGCTCCATCAGGTAGGCCGCGCCGCGGGGGTCGGAAAACTTGCGGGCCACGACCTTGCCGCCGGACATGGACGGCCCGTCGGAAGGTACGAACTTCTTGAGGAACTTCCAGAGCTCCGAATCGGCCGGGCACTCCACCACGGAAAAGACCGCCATGCCGTCGGTGTAGTTGACGTGGGCGACGGGCACGTCGATCTTCGGGAGGCCGAAGGGGAGGAAGGTCTTGATCGCCGCCCGGGCGTTCTCCGGCACCTCGACCCGCACCCGGAAGAGCTCCGCGCCCCGCGGCTCAAATCCCCGGGGGAGGCTCGCGGGAAGCCACACCCCATAGCCGGCCCGGGTCGAGAGATGCTCGCGGGACACCTCCTCGCGGTCGACCTTGATCCAACTCGGGCGGGGCGCGGGCTCGTCGAACGCCTTCTCCGCGAACCTCGGATAGAAGGTGATCGACTCGAACCGCGTCTCGAAGACCCGTTCGTCGCCGCGGAGGACCTCGAAGCTCAGGGGGAACCGGGTCTCGAGATCGGCGGCGACGCGGTAGCTCGGCCTCCCGGAGTGGCGCGCGCGGAGCTCGACGATCTCCGCCAGCCGCCCCGCCACCGTCTCGCGGCCGCCCACGACGACGTCGTAGTTCCGGACGGCGAGCTCAAAGTCCTTCACCCTCTTCTTCCACTGTCCCTCGCCCGGGCGGAGGAACATCGGGATGCCTCCGCCGAAGAAGGGGACTTTCGGGAGCCGCTTGAGGCCGGGCGCGGGCTTCGATCCCCCGCGGAACCCGAGGAACTCCACCCGCTTGTGCCCGCCCTGGGAGGCGACCCGGAGGCGGACGCCGCCGTCGGCGCCGCCCATCTCGCGGACGCCCTCGTAAGGCACCGCGTCTTCCGCCGCCTCGATCTGCGCAAGGAGCGCCTCGAGGCGGGTCGCTCGGGCGTCCGCGAGGACGCCCCAGCCGATCGCCCCAGCGCAGAATGCGAAGAACAGGACCGTGACGACGGTTTTCGCCTTCATCGGAAAAGAGTGTCGACCATGGCGGTGGCGGTGTCGACGTCCTCGTACCTCGGGACCAGAGCGCCCATCGTCCGCCCCGCCTCCGGCGTGACCTCGCGGATCACGATGGCGAGACGCGGCCGGGGCGAGCCCGAGAAGGCGAGCGCGAGGGAGAAGAGGAGTGCGGCCGCGGCGGCCAGCCCCGCGGCGATCTTCGTGCGGCGGAACGGGACCCCCCGGCCGCCCGAGATCCGGGCCGCGATCCCCGCCCAGAGGTCTGCCGGCGCCATCGGCGCGCGCGCGGCGGCCAGCGCCTTCTCGTTGTGCCCGACGCCGCGGAGCGTCTCCGCGCACGCCGCGCACGAGGAGCGATGGGCCTCGAAGCCCGCGCACTCGCGGATCGAGCCGTCCAGGAAGTCCAGCACGAGGTCCCGGAACTGCGCGCAGTTCATTCGTCTTTCTCCGACTCCAACTCCACGTCCTTGAGGAGAGGCCGGAGGGTCTCGTGGGCGAGGAACAGCCTCGACTTCACCGTTCCCATCGAGAGCTCCAGCACTTCGGCGATCTCCTCGTACGAGAGACCGTCGAGGTACCGGAGGCTGATGATCAGCCTCAGTTTCGGAGAGAGCTCCTGGATCGCGCGGTGGACCTGCTCGTCCAGCGGCCGGCCTTCCTTCGTCCCGCCGGGATCGCCGCGACCGTCCTTCTGGATCTTCTCGTGGATCCTCGCGTGGCGCGTGACCTCGCTCGCCTTGTTGAGCGCGTGGTTCACCGCGACGCGGAAGAGCCACGTGGAAAACTTGCTCTCGAACTTGAACCGCCGCAGCTCCCCGTGGATCTTCACGAAGACCTCCTGCGCCAGGTCCGAGGCGGCATCGTACTCCCCGACGATCCGGTAGCAGGAGGCGAAGACCTTCTCCCGGTATTTTTCATAGAGCGCGCGGAAGGCCTCGGGGTCGCCGGAGAGGTGCCTTCGCACCAGCTCCCAGTCGTCCCCGCCGTTCATCCGCGAATCCGCCTGTTCCGACATGCGAGCCCTGCCGATTTGTTCGGTCAGTGTATACGGCGGACGGATCTTCGCCACGGGAGATTTGTGCCCCGGGGGGCCGGAGAGTTCGATAAAATAACCGCGTGCCGAAGCCGTCCCGCATTCCCCTCTGGCTCAAGCTTGCGTGGACCGCGTGGGTCGCCGTCTGGGTTCCGTTCTACTGGCACCACTACGGCCCGCAGAACTTCCTCTGGTTCTGCGACATGGCGAACTTCGCGGTGATGGCCGCGCTCTGGACCGAGAGCTCGCTCCTCTTCTCCTGGCAGGCGGTCTCGGTGCTCCTGGTCCAGATCGTCTGGACGGTCGACGTGATCGGGCGGACGCTGATCGGGTCGAAGTTCCTGGGGACGGCGGAATACATGTGGAACCCCGACATCTCCCTCGTGACGCGGCTGCTTTCGCTCTTCCACATGGCGATGCCCCCGGTTCTGCTCTGGGGGGTGTGGAAGCTGGGCTACGATCGACGGGCGTGGCTCTGCCAGTCGTTGTGGTCCGTGATCCTCCTTCCGATCTGTTACTTCGGCTGGGGGGCGCAGCCGGGATTCGAGGGGGGCATCAACTGGGTGGTGGGACCGTTCGACGCGCCGCAGCACAAGATGGCGCCGCTGCTCTACCTCGGTGTCTGCATGATCGCGTATCCGGTCGTGCTGTATGCGCCGACCCACCTCGCGCTGAAGTTCCTCTTCCGGCGCCGGGAGGCGCCCGCGTCAGGCGCGTGAGGGCGTGGCGAGCGGGATCGTGTCGGGCCGGGCCTCCTCGCGGCCCGCGGCGAAGAAGAGCCAGCTGTCGAGCGCGTAGTGGATGAAGAGCGCGCTCAGGACCCCCATGTAATAGTACTGGGGAGGGCTCACCCCGAGGGGGTCGAGCCGCGCCACCCCGTAGACCAGCCCCAGCAGCGACGCGGTCAGGAGGAAGCAGAGGCCGTAGAACGCCGCGACCGGCCGCCCCGGACCCGCGAGTCGCGCGACCATCGGCGACGCGAGCTCCCCCCGCTCCTTCCGCAGCGCCAGCACGAGCCAGATGATCCCGAGGTACTGGATCGAGTGCCACGCGTTCACGGTCTGGAACGCCAGCTCCAG